>JANMKN010000391.1:0-15976 GCA_031372065.1 Abditibacteriaceae bacterium
CTAAAGAGAAATCTGGGTTTTTTCAAGAGAAATCCAGATTTCCCTTGAAAAAAGCCACTTTCTTCAAAGGAAATCCAGACTGCGCTTTGGGAAATCTGGCTTGCTCCAAGAGAAATCCAGCTTGCGCTTTGAGAAATCTGGCTGACTCAAAGCGACAGCGACTTTCCCGAAAGGGAATCCAGCTTTCTTCAAGGGAAATCCAGATTTCCCTTGAAGAAAGCTGGATTTCTCTTAAGATTGGGGCCATTTTGCGCCGTTTTGCGTAAAAAGGGCGACAGTTCAGGTCTTTTTATCTTCGCTGCAAATGCTATGGCGTATACGACACGGTGCCCGACGCGTCGGTTTTGTAATTCCAACGCGCGATATATTTTTCGCCGGGCAGAAAATCGTCGTTTTGCTCTTTTAATTTGCGATCCAGCAGCCAATCCATCTGTTTTTGCAGCGCCGCGCTTTGCGGCAGATTGACCAGATTATTCAATTGATACGGGTCTTTTTCGTTGTCGAACAAGAGCCACGGGCCATTTAAATCGCGCACAAACGTGGTTTTTGGGGTGCGAACGCCGCGATATTCGCGCCCGCCGTTTTGCCTTGTGTATTCGCCAAAAGGCGAAAGGCAACGAATAACCGTGGCGCCACCTGATGGATCAGCGCCGCCGCGCAGATAATCGGTGAAATCAAAGCCCTCGACAGTTTTGGGAATCGGCAAATTGCACAAACTCAGCAATGTCGGCATCACATCTTCGGTGTTGATGGTGCCGTTTACGCGGCGCGGCGCGATTTGGAGCGAAGCGGGCAGGCGAAGCAGCATCGGCACGCGCGCCGATTCTTCCCACGGACGCTGTTTGCGCTCCTGACTTTGCGAGTGCAGCATATCGCCGTGATCGGATGTGAAAACCACAATCGTATTTTGCGCGAGGCCGCTTTCCTCCAGCGCTTTTAAAAGTTGCTGAAACGCATCGTCCAAAGCTGTGCAATGCGCATAATAACCGGCCAATTCGCGGCGCGCTTTTTCGCGGCGTTCGGGCGGCACATTGGGCGATAATTGAATGTCTTCGGGTTTATATAAATCGCGGTATTTTTGCGGCGCGGTTTCATAGGGATTATGCGGCGGCCCCCACGCCAGCCACATCAAAAACGGTTTGTCTTTGCGCGCAGGTTCGCGCAGAAATTTTTCGGCATCGTCGGTTTGCGCGAAGGCATCGTAGCCGTCCCATTTCAGTTTTTCAGGGCCATTGCTATAATACGGCGAATTATTGTAAGCGTGCGTGCATTCCAGCACTTTCCAGTAGTCGAAACCTTGTCGCCGCTCGCGCGGAATAAAAGCCGAGCGGCCATGCCCATCAACGTGCCACTTGCCGATGCACGCCGTATCATAACCCGCCGCTTTGAATTGCTTGGGCAGCGTCGCGGCATTGGGGTCGAGCGGCACATCGTTCAAAAAAACGCCATGCGTTTGCGGCCTTTGCCCGGTGAGAAGCGAAGCGCGCGTTGGCGAACAAACCGGCATTCCCGCGACGGCTTGTGTGAAGTTCACGCACTCTTTTTCAAACGCATCCAAATGTGGCGTTTTGACATTGGCATCGCCCGCAAATCCGAACGCCTGCGCCCGCCATTGATCGGCAATAACAAACAAAATATTCGGCTTTTGCGCGGCGAAAAGCGGCGTTTGCACCATCAAAAATGCGACGGCAAGCAGCGCACCGTAATAGAAGAATTTGACTTTTCTCATGGCCCCTTTTTTGAGTTTGGCGGTGCGGGATATTTTTCCATCAGCGCGGCAGTTTCGTCGGTTTGTTTTTGCCAGAGCGCGGCCATTTTTTCAACGCGCTCTGGTTGTTGCGCAGCGAGGTTGAGGCTTTCGTTGCGATCTTTGCCTAAATCGTAAAGTTCCCACGGCGCGTTCTTATCGGCGACAATTTTGTAATCGCCGAGGCGCAGAGCGCGGTTTTCTTCGTGCAGCCACCATAAATAATCGTGTGCCACGCTGTTATCTTTGGCAAAAGCGGGCAGCAAGCTTTTGCCGGGCGGCACGGGCAGTTTTTCGCCGTTCCATTCACTTAATCTTTGCCCGCCCGTCGCTTCCAAAACCGTTGGCACAATATCTACAACGTGGCCGACATTGCGGCGCAGTTCGCCTTTGGCTTTGATTCCAACGGGCCAATGCACAATGAGCGGCGTGGAAATACCGCCTTCCTGCACCCACGTTTTATGGCGGCGCAGGGGCGTGTTGCAGGCACTCGAAAAGCCCGGCCCGATAGATAAAAACGTATCTGCTGAACCCATTGGTGCGTTTTGGTCGTGGCCGTCGCCGCGCACCATCATTTCCGCGCTGGCGCCGTTATCGGATAAGAAAAATATCAGCGTGTTATCGTAGGCGTTCATCTTTTTCAGTTGCGCGAGGATGCGTCCGATTTCCTGATCCATGCGGTCAATCATGGCGGCGTGAATCGCCATTTTCGTGGCTTGAAAATCTTGCTGCGCGGGCGAAAGTTCCTGCCACGGAAGCGGGCGATTGACTTCGTGAGGGCCAAGTTTTGCGATAGCGTCAGGAAATGCATAAGGAGGGCCGATTTCGCGCTCCATTACGGGCAAGGGATTGTTGATTAAGCCAATTTCAGTTTGTTTTTCCCAGCGCGCCTTCGCTAAGGCATTCCAGCCGCTGCGATATTTGTCTTTGTATTTGGCGATGTCTTCGGGCGGCGCCTGCAAGGGAAAATGCGGCGCGGTGTAACACAAGTATTGAAAAAACGGTTTATCGGCGTATTTTTGCTGATGCTCGTCCAGATATTTCAGGGCGTAATTTGTAATCGCTGTGGTGCTGTAATAAGCGCTGTCTTTCTTGACAGGCGGCAGCTTTTTGCCGTCTTCGGTGTGATTTTGCGGATTGAAATAACGGTCATGATCTTCGAGGGAATACGAATGATCGAAACCGGCTTCGAGTTGCCCGCCGTCAATGTGCCATTTGCCCGCATGGTAAGTGCGATAGCCCGCCGGACGCAGCATCGCGGGCAGAAGCTGCGCCCACGGCGGGCGAACGCCAACACCATCTTTTCGATTCGGCAAATTATCGCGTCGCACTTGCTGCGCGTAATAGCCCGTCATTAACGCCGCGCGCGAAGGCCAGCAACGCGCCGTGTTATAAAACTGCGAAAAACGCAAGCCATTATTGGCTAAGGCATCGAGATTGGGTGTGTTGATTTCGCTACCATAACATCCAGCATCGGAATAGCCCATGTCGTCGGCTAAAATAATCAATACATTTGGCTTCGGTGCAGCTTGCACAATGGTGACTCCTAAAGTCAGTGCCGACAGGCACATCATGGTTTTGAGTGGCGGCGTGTTCATGGGCTTTTATCAGTTTCCTGCGCTGAGGAAGCGCGTTTGGGATTCGATTGTGATTTCGTTTTGTTGATCTGGCATTACCTGCCCCGCGCTAATGGCATCGGCACGTTTCAATGATTCTTCGGCCAATCGGCGCTCGAAGTTGTTGATGGTTTCCAAGTTGGCGAGGCGCTCTTCCAATTCTTTCAGGCGCTGCTCGGCAGCCAGTTCGGCTTTGTTATCGTGGCTTTTGTTACTTCTAAACCATACGCCGCAGGTGCCAACAGAAGCGCCGACAATAACCGCCAAGGGAATCAACGCGCTTTCTGTGATCGCCGCTAAAGGAATGGAAAAAACCATCATGCCCACCGCAGCGCCCCAGATAATAGCCGTCGTTTTCAAACGAATTTCATCTTTGGGTTCGAGATTTTGTCCCATGATAAGCTCCGATTTTGAATTAACTTTTAAAATGGTGTCCTACTTCTTTAGTTCGCCTGACTTTGCCCGCGCATAGTCGGATTCCACAAGAAAAGTTGCAAGCAGCAACTCAGCGCAGCCAATACAGTTACGGCTTTATGCAATTGAAACCCTTTGCTTATCATGAGAATCAGCGAGACGCTGCTCATAAGCAGCAGGAAGCCAAACAAAAGCCAGCGCGCCGCCGATATTCCCAGCCAAATGCCCAGCGATGATACAGTAAAAACCACGCCCGGTATAAGTAGATTCACATTGCTGTGAGTCACACCTTGATAAAGCCCATAAGGGCCAAGCACGCTATAAAGCAACGTCCAAAACGTAAGCCCCTGCCCTGGCGCCGCAAGACGCACTTCAGATTTTGTGTTCAATTTGCTGACAATCCTTCCAAAAATAAGCGCACAACCGTGGGAATGATTTCTTTTTCGTTTGCCACGCCGGTTGTGAAAACAACAAGCACAAAACGCTGCCCTTGCGGCGTTTCGATATACGCTGCATCGTGGCGCGCTGTGCTGGTCCATCCGGCTTTGGAATACAGTTTGACACCCGCCATTTCTTGGAGTGCCAAGCCGGAAAAATCCGTCGCTTGCGAATCGCTTTTATTTTGGACATCGCGTTTGAGAAGTTCCATCATCTCATGGCTGCGCTCCTCCGAAACCCATTGGCCGAGCGCGATTTCAGCTAAAAGGCGTGCTGTGCCATCGGTTGTCAGTTTGTTGCGGTTTTCGTAATTCGGGCCTAAAAATTGGCGCTCGCGGCCATACGGCCCTTCGTTCCACGTCTTTTGGTTGACATTTAAATTTTCATAGCCCAAATCGCGGAAAAAGCGATTGACGATATCCCGTTTTTCACCCCATGCTTTCAATTCGTCGGGCGAAAGTTCGGGGCCGCTGGTGGTTTGCGTCAGGCAATCGAGAATATAGCCGGTGGCATCGTTCGTCGAATCTACAATCATATCTTTGAGGCCGCGTTGTAGTTCAGGCGAGTCTTTGAGCGTGCCATCTTCGAGTTGGCGTTGGATGTGCGCCAGATAAAACAATTTGACCACGCTGGCCGGATAAATCGGCTGCGCGCCGTGAAAACTGCCGCTTTTCAAGGTTTTTTGGCGCAAATCTATCAGCGTAATGGCGAGATTTTCGGCTTTCAAGCCTTTGGCGGCAAACTTTTCCAATGTGGTTTGCGCGGCGGAACTGACCAGTTTTTGCAAAGGCGGGTCGGGAACAAGAGGTTTTGCCATAACGGGAAAAGTCGCGCCGAAAAGCGCGATAAAAACTCCTATTTTTGAAAAGAAACGAGACATAGAGCGCAGTATTTGCGAATTCTCAAGAGTTCAACAATAAAAGCGCGGCGTTTTGCTAAAATTCATTGCGCTCATGAACAAACGCCGCGAAAAAAAGAAGTCGAAATTTGGTTTGATTTTGTTGTGTCTGTTGCCGATTGCAGTCATTTCGTTTTTCAATTGGCGCGCGCAACGGGCGCCCGTTGGCGGCGTGGCGTTTAAGCAATTGCCCGCCGTCGAACAGGAAAAACGCCGCGAACATTTGGCGCAAGTGGAAAATCAAGTCAAAGACCTGGAACGTAAAGTCAAGAACAACGAAAAAGCGCCCTTTGAACTGGTTGTCACCGAAGCCGACCTCAACACGTTTTTGCAAGACCGCATCAACACCGATAAATTTCCGATTCGCGAACCGCGCGCCGGATTTTCGCCGGGGCAAATCACAGTGCAAGGCACCGCCGATTATAAAGGCTTTTCTGCCCCGGCCAGTTTGAGCGGCACGCTGAAAGCGGAAAACGGACAGGCCGCATTTCACGCCGATTCGCTGACCATTCAAGGCTTTCCCGCGCCGGGCAGCTTAAAGGAAAAGGCCGAACGAGAAATCAACAAAGTGGCACAGGAACTGACTCAAGATTCCGTCAATCTGGAAACCATCGCCGTTGAACAAGGGCAAGTTATTCTGCGCGGCACGACGAAATAATTATGAATTCCTCCCTTAATTTGCTGGAACAGTTGAAAAGCAATTTCACCTTGATGAATTTGATTCTCGTCGCGGTGCGCGTGATATTTATCGCGGTGTTGTTTGAAGGTTTGGCGTGGTGGCTGACGCGGCGCATTGATGGCATGATTTCGCCGCTGATAACACTGGATTCTCAACGCGAACACAATTGGCGCATCCGTCGCCGCACGTTTTTGCGCCAGACGCCTAAAACTGTGATTCGCACGCTTTGTTATGTCGGCGCGATGATTGCCGTCTTGAGCATTTTTGAAACCAGCATTTCGCTGTTCTCCGTGCCGATTTTGCCGGTTTCGATTGTGGTTGGTGCTTTGATTCTCATCTTCGGCGTCGGTGCCATAAGCATGGTTCAAGATGCCGTGCAGTTTTATTCCCTGCTGGCCGACGACGCGATTGCTCTGGGCGACATTGTGGAAATAGATTCGCAGCGCGGCACTGTGCAAGGCCTCGTCGAGCGCGTTTCGCCGCGCGGCGCTTATTTGCGCGATAGCACGGGTCGTTTTCATTACATCGCTGCGCGCGAAATTCGCCATGTTGTCGTTCACCGCCGCCGCGAAGAAGCCGCGCGTGAAACGGAAGAATAACAAGGCTGCGAATGTATTCGCCGCTCATCATGTTGCAAGAAATTCTCGAAAAACTGCGCCGCCCGTTGGAAATGGAAGCGAAAACCAACTTCGCCAACGCTGCGATTATCGGCGGCCTCGACAACCACGTTTTAACTCAAACACGCCGCGTTTTGGATTTAATGCGTAAAGGTGAAATGTCACGCGAAGGAGAATTTCATTGGCAACGCTTACACGATTCGTGGACGCAATATGAGCGTTCAGATGCCAAGCGGCGCGAAAGGATTGTGGAGGATTCACAGCGAATTTTGGATGTAATAGAGCGAGGAGGCTGGGCAATCGAACCGGATAGGGAGAGGAAGCAAACAAAAGCCAATTCACTCATGCCGAATCCTGACTCGGATTTGCCAAATCCGGCCTCGGACAGCCCAAATCCGGCCTCGGATTTTCAAAAACCGGACTCGGATTTCGTAAATTACCACTCGGATTCGGCAAATCCGAGGGCGGATTCGGCAAATCCGAGGGCGGATTCGACCAATCCAAGTGATCTTTCAGCCCCTGAAAGCCCAAAACCGACCCCAAAAAGCGGATTTCGACCCGATTTAGGCACCGAATTGACGTATTTAAAGGGCATCGGACCAAAGCGCGCCGAGCTTTTGCAAAAATTGGGCTTGAAAACCGTTTACGACTTGCTGTATTATTTTCCGGCGCGCTACGAAGACCGCAGGCAAGCTAAACCGCTCTCGCACGTCGAAATCGGCGCCAAAGAAGCGCTCGTCGTGACGGTTTTATATCCGCCGTCTACGCGCGTTATGGGCGGGCGCATGAGTGGCCGCAAAGTCACCAAAGTGCGTGTTGGCGATGATTCGGGCCGCGCCGATTTGCAATGGTGGAATCAACCTTACCGCGAAAAGCAATTTCAGCCGGGAATGCAATTGTTCGTTTATGGGAAAATCGGCGAATTCAACGGACTTTTGCAAATTGATTCGCCGGAATTTGAAATTTTAGGCGAAAACGACAAATTGCAAGTCGGGCGCATCGTGCCGATTTATCCGATGACCGAAGGCTTGCATCAAGGCCCGATTCGCCGCGCCATCCACGGCGCACTGGAAATGTGCGGCGGCAACCTGGAAGAAATGCTGCCCGATTGGTTGCGCGCCCAAAACGACTTTCCCGACCTTGAAACCGCGTTGCGCCAGATTCATTTCCCCGACAGTTGGGAAGCGCAAAAGGCGGCGCGCGAACGGCTGGTTTACGAAGAATTGTTCTTGTTGCAAGTGGCGCTTGCGCAAAAGAAAATCGCCGCGCATAGCGAAGAAATTGGTCTGCGCCATGAAGTCGAAGAAGAAAAAATCAAATCCTTCGTGCGCGCATTGCCTTTCAAATTAACCGGCGCGCAAAAACGCGTCATGAACGAAATTCGCCGCGATTTTAAATCGCCGCGCCCGATGAATCGCTTGCTGCACGGCGATGTCGGCAGCGGCAAAACCATCGTCGCGGCCTATGCGCTGTGGACGGCGCACATGACCGGCCATCAAGGGGCACTTTTGGCCCCCACGGAAATTTTAGCCGAGCAGCATTTCTCCACTTTGACGCGCCTTTTTAAGCCGCTGGGCATCGAAGTGGCGCTCTTGGAAGGCTCAATTAGATCGAAAAACAAGAAACGCATTCAAGCCGATTTAAGCGAAGGCCGCGTTTCGATTGTCGTCGGCACGCACGCGTTAATTCAGGAAGGCATCGAGTTCAACAAACTCGGCATTTGCGTGATTGACGAGCAGCATCGCTTCGGCGTTATGCAACGCGCGGCTTTACAGAAAAAAGGCTTTGCCGGTTTGCGTCCCGATGTTTTGGTGATGACCGCCACGCCGATTCCACGCACCATGGCGCTGACGATTTACGGCGATCTGGACGTTTCGGTTTTGGACGAACTGCCGCCCGGACGCCAGCCGATAAAAACCGTCAAAATCAAGCCGCAACAACGCGAACGCGCTTATAAATTTGTGTTGGACGAAGTCAAAGGCGGGCGTCAGGCTTATGTCGTTTGTCCGCTTGTCGAACAATCCGAATCGGAAAGCATCGCGCATTTGCAAGCGGCGACGGCCTTGGCCGAGCGCCTGCGCCACGAAGAACTCAAAGACCTGCGCGTGGGCCTTGTGCATGGACAATTAAACGTCATCGAACGCGAAGAGCAAATGGAACTTTTCCGCGCCGGAATGCACGATGTTTTGGTTTCGACAACCGTTATCGAAGTCGGCGTGGACGTGCCAAACGCCACAGTGATGCTCATCGAAGACGCCGAACGTTTTGGCCTGTCGCAGTTGCACCAATTGCGAGGCCGCGTCGGGCGCGGCATTCACAAATCGTATTGTGTTTTGATGGGCGACCCGCGCACCGACGACGGCAAAGCACGCCTCGGCGTGATGACCAAAACGCAAAACGGCTTCGAGATCGCCGAACACGATTTACAACTGCGCGGCCCCGGCGAATTTTACGGCACGCGCCAAAGCGGCCTGCCCGATTTCCGTTTGGCGAACATCATTTCCGACGTTGAAATCATCCAGCAAGCCCGCGATGCCGCCCTGCAATTAGTCAGCGCCGACCCGCACCTGCAAGGCGAAGAACACGACGCCCTCAAACGCGCCCTGCGTAGATTCTGGGGCGAAAAATTGAGCTTGATTCAGGTGAGTTAGATTTATGGGACTTGACTACGAATATCACCTATATTTTCCACGCGACGAAATGTGGAATGTGCTGGAATCTGTTGCGGCAATGGCAGCACCGGTTGGGGAAACGAAAATCATTTTGCCTAACCGCGAAATTGTTTTGCCTTTTACGGTGCGTTTTAAAAACGAAACGATTGTTTTTGACGAATCAGTTAAGCAACTGAATTTCGACACGAGTTTGTGGTTCACAAACGATGAATATATTGAAAGAGATTTGCACGAAGGTTATCCAGATGCCGAAGTTAGAAAAAAATACTACGATGAGAAAAATCATGTCCGTATTGGCTATATTTATCTGAGAGTAATTCCTGATTCACGAAATTCTGGTTACAAAAGCAGATGGAAACCGAACATTTGTTGCTTTGAATTTGCAGCCGCCACCACAAGTATGAGTTTATTATTTGAAGATTCCATTTCCATCAAGCGTGCGTTAAAACGCTTACTGAAAAAACACAAAGGCTTTGGTGGTCATCTTTTTGATTCCGATTACGTTTACCATGCACCATCGGCGTTGTGGCCGCCTGACATGAGCGTGCGCGAAATGCTGCAAACTCTAATTGAGCCGGAAGAATCTGATTTGTAAAGCTACTCCTTTGCGCGAGTGGTGAAAAATTGAAATTCGCCTGTGTGTCGTAACCTACGAAGAGAATCAACTTTGCGGTGCCTTTGTTACACTGCTTCGCGGTCAAAACGTGCCGGTGGAAACCAGCATTTTGCGGACATTATGAGCGTCTCTGTTGAAAACGATGGATTAGATAATGATTCTGGAGGCGTGGAAAGTTGGGAAGATGATGGAACAGCATAACGAAAAAACCTCCGCTGAATTGGAAAGCGAATATCACGCGACAGTAGGCGATCATCGGGGCGAAAACGGTGATTTTGTGGGCGCGTTGGGAGAATACAAGAAAGCCGCGCACTTAGATGCCAGCCCCCATCGCTTGATGAAACTGGCCGATGGCTATGCTGCCGTTGACTTGCCGCAAAAAGCCTTTGATTTATATCAACGGGCGTTGCGAGCGCAGAGCGAAAGCGGTGACGAGGCCGATTTGACCGAGGCGCACATCGGAATGGGCGATATTTGCTGCACCTTTGCGCGCAGCGCGGCAGCCATTCGCTCTTATGAGCGCGCGGTGCGTTCGAGTCCGAAAAAACCCTTTTATCGCTGGAAATTAGCCGTCGCTTTGGCGACTTTGGGTTTGTATGACAAAGCCGCCGCGCAATTGAACGTCGCCCTTGAACTGGCGCCCGGCGATGCCTTCTATCATTTTCAATTGGCCGATGTGTATTTGTTAATGCGCCGCAGCGAAGACGCGATTTTGCATTTCGAAAGCGCGGTAAAGCGAGCGCCGCGCGACGAATACTATCACTTGCGTTTGGGCGCCGCGCTGTTGCGTTTTGATCGCACTCACGAAGCAGTGCGGCATTTTGAGCGCGCCGTGGAATTAAAGCCGGAAAACTCTTCGTATCGCACGCTGCTGCGTTATGCCTATGCGCGCAATTTTCAGGAGCCAGCCATCAGCGTAGATGTGGAAATGCTGGAACTGGGGCCGTATGATGAAGATTTCGTCAAGCGCATTCAACGAATGGCCCAACCCACAGCATCCTGAGCGCGTTGGCTTAAGCGCGTTTTGCCTTGACGAAAAAGGAGCAATTCGCCATAATGTGTCAGGCTGTTTGGTGGGAAGAATTGACCATTTAACTTGCCATCTTAGCTCAGTTGGTAGAGCAGCTCACTCGTAATGAGCAGGTCGCCGGTTCGAGTCCGGCAGATGGCTTTGAATTGATTTTGTATTGAGATTGTCCTTGTATGCTAAAACACTATTGCTGTTCCCGTAGGCCGGAACGCTAAACCATCAAAACCAGATTTCGTCAGTTTTTGTAAAATCCGCCCCTGCGCAAAGCACATGGCGGATTTTTCTTTGTCTGAATTACCATGAAAACCAAATTAAAGATCACACGACTCCATCTGCTTTTTTTGACTGTTGCGCTGCCTTTGGTTGCGTGGGCGGCGTCTTATAGCGCGCCAACGCAAACCACCGAAATTTGGCGCACCGATTGGCGCGATGCCAAGCGCAATCGCACCGTGCCAGTCAAGATTTACTATCCCAAAAGCGAGGGCCTTTTTCCGGTGATTATCTTTTCGCACGGTTTGGGCGGCACGCGCGAAGGCTACGATTATGTCGGCAACTTTTGGTCAGCGCACGGCTATATTTCCGTTCATTTGCAGCACGAGGGCAGCGACGATTCGGTATGGCGCAATGGCGGAATGCAAGCGATGGGCCGCGCCGCCAATGGCAAAAATGCCGTTGACCGCGCCGGGGACGTGTCATTTGCCATTGACCAACTGGAAAAGCTGAATAAGGACGCGAATTTCCCGTTGCGCGGCAAGTTGAACTTGCAAAAAATCGGCATGGCCGGTCATTCGTTTGGCGCCAACACCACGCTGCTGGTTTCCGGTTTGAAATTGCCTTTGGCGAAATCGCTGGCCGATCCGCGCATTCAATGCGCGATTGCAATGAGTTCACCCGCGCCGACTTTGAAAAATTATGATGAAATTTATGGCGGCATTGTAATTCCGATTTATCATCTGACTGGCACCAAAGATATTTCGCCGATTGACAGACCGGGCAGCAGTGCCCAAGACCGGCAATTGCCTTTCAAGCACAGCAAAGGCGCCGATGCGTATTTAACGACTTTTCAAGACGGCGATCACATGGTTTTTTCAGGTCGTCGGCGCGGCGCTCCCGTGGCCTCGGATGAGCGCAATCACGCACTGATTCAACAAAGCACTTTGGCGTTTTGGGACGCTTATTTGAAAGGCGACGCAGGCGCCAAACGCTGGCTACAAAACGATTTCGCCATAGAACTGGCCGCTAACGGCACTTTTGAGCAGCGAATTGCCAAAACAAAGCCATAAGTGCAACTTGCCGCGTTATGCGGCTTCAAAACAGGCCGGAAATCTTCCATTTCATCGCGGCGCCGCCTGACCCATAGAAGCGCGCCGGGTAAAATGGAAAGCATACGAACCGGCATGAACATTTTTCCTTTTTTCAATCGCTTTGTAAGCCCGACGACTGAAGTCGCGGCTCAAGGCTCTGCGAGCCAATCGTCGGCCTGCGCCGACGGTTTCATTGTGTCCACGAAGGTGGACATTTGGCGCTGTGCGCCCAGAGCCGCGATTTCAGTCGCCGGGCTTTTCCTGTTTTTCCTATCGTTGCCTGCGCACGCCAAAGTGGATTTTAATCGGGATATTCGTCCGATTGTCTCCAACACTTGCTTTCTTTGTCACGGCCCCGACCCCAACGCGCGCAAGGCGAAATTGCGTTTAGACGTGCGCGAAGAAGCCATCGCGCGCGGCGCCATTTTGCCGGGAAAACCTGAAGAAAGCGAGGCTTATAAACGCGTTGCTTCAAAAAATTCTGATGAAATTATGCCGCCGCCGGAATTGCACAAAGCCTTAACGCCGCAGCAAATCGCCACCTTTAAGCAATGGATTCTCGAAGGCGCCGAATACAAAAAACACTGGTCATACGAAAAACCGCAGCGCCCCCCCCTGCCCAAAGTAAAAAACGCGAAGTGGTCGCAAAACGCAATTGATAATTTCATCTTGGCGCGATTGGAAAAAGAAGGCCTCGCGCCGCAGCCTGAAGCCGAAAAAACCGCATTGGTTCGCCGCGTTTCTTTGGATTTAACGGGCTTGCCGCCCACTCCCGAAGAAGTCGAAAATTTCGTGTCTGATAAAGCAAACAACGCTTACGAAAAAGTGGTGGATCGCTTGCTTGCTTCGCCCGCTTATGGCGAACATCAGGCGCGGCAGTGGCTGGATTTGGCGCGCTACGCCGATTCCGCCGGTTATGCCGACGACCCGCCGCGCACCATTTGGGCGTATCGCGATTACGTCATCAAATCGTTTAACGACAACAAGCCCTTCGATCAATTTACCGTTGAACAAATCGCGGGCGACCTTTTGCCGAATCCGACCGAAGACCAATTGGTAGCGACAGCGTTTCATCGTAACACCATGACCAACAGTGAAGGCGGCACGGATGACGAAGAGTTTCGCAACGCCGCTATCGTTGATCGTGTAAATACGACACTAAGTGTGTGGATGGGCACTTCGATGGCGTGCGCGCAGTGCCACACGCACAAATATGACCCGATCACGCAAAAAGAATATTTTCAAGTGTTCGCGTTTTTTAATCAGTCGCAAGATTCCGATAAAAAAGACGAAGCGCCGCTGCTTTCGCTTTTCAGCGAAGACCAAAAAATGCAGCGCAAAGCGTGGGAAAGCGAAGCGCAAACCATTGAAAAACAATTCACTGCGCCGCGCCCTGAAATTGTGGCCACTGCAAAACAATGGGCGCGTGAATTCCCGACCAGTCTCGATTGGAAAACGCTGGCGCCCGATACTTTAAAAACCGAATCGGGCGGCCAATTGAAGAACGAAAACGGCCTGCTTTTGGCAAGCGCGGCCAAGCAAGACACTTACACCATCGAAGCGCCGATTGAAGGAAAACTTTCAGCACTGCGTTTGGAAACTTTGCCCGATGCGCCCTTGCCGGGCAACGGGCCGGGCCACGCGGGCGGCAATTTTGTGGTCACGAAAATCGGCGCGATGCTGCTTCCGCCTAACAACGCTCTGGGGCCAAAGGCGCGCTTTGTGCGCGTTGAACTTCCGGGCGCCGGAAAGCTGCTGCAACTCGCCGAAGTGCAAGTTTTCAGCGGCGGCGAAAACATCGCTTTGCGCGGCGAAGCCAAACAAAGCAGCACCTATGCCGACGCCCAGGCCAAGCGCGCTATTGATGGCAACATGGCGGGCGAATACGACAAAGGTTCTGTCTCGCACACCGGCGAAAACGATCCCAATCCGTGGTGGGAAGTTGACCTCAAAAGCGAAGTGCCCATTGACCGTATCGTGATTTGGAATCGTGTTGAAGCTGGTGAACGCCTCGAAGGTTTTCGCCTTGTGGCGTTGGATGCAAACCGGCGCGAAGTGTGGACAAAAGACAAAAATCCCGCGCCGCAATTGCAGGCGACTTTTGATGTCAGTGGTGCGCGTCCGATTTCTTTTAACAATGCCGTCGCCGATTTCACGCAAAACGAATTCGACGCGCGCGATGTCCTTGGCGGCAACGCTGATAAAAAAGATGCTTCGCGCGGTTGGGCCATTGGGGGCGCGCAAGGGCAAGCGCATTGGCTTTCGCTCTTGGCCGATAAACCTATTGAAGCGCCGCCCGGTTCGCGTTTGCGCATCACCATTGAGCAAAAATCGCCCTATGAAAATCACGTTTTAGGCCGCTTTCGCTTGTCGCAAACGACTGATGCGCGCGCGGACGAAACTTTGCGAACGCCATCGGAAATTTTAAAATTGCTGGCTGAAAAGAAATTCGATGACGCGCAAATCGCTGCTTATTACGCGCGGCAAATCGCGCCGGAACTCAAAAATGAACGGCAAAAATTAGCGACGCTCAACAAAAATATCGTCGAGCAAAAACCGGTCACCGTTCCTGTTTTGCGCGAAGTGGCTACCGAAGCGCAACGCAAAACGCGCGTCCAATTGCGCGGCAGTTATCTGGCGCTGGATGAAGAAGTTGGCCCGGCTGTGCCCGCCGTTTGGTCACCCTTGCCCAAAGACGCCACGCCCAATCGTTTGGCTTTGGCGCGCTGGCTGGTGGCCGATGATAATCCGCTCACGGCGCGTGTGGTTGCCAATCGCTATTGGGAAAATCTGTTTGGCATCGGCCTTGTGCGCACCGTCGAAGAATTCGGTTCGCAAGGCGAAATGCCAACGCATCCCGAATTGCTCGATTGGTTGGCAACGGAATTAGTGCGGCAAAAGTGGGACATCAAACAGTTTTTGAAACTGCTGGTGATGTCGAAATCCTACCGGCAATCATCGAAAGTAACGCCCGTCTTAATTGAAAAAGACCCGGAAAATATTCTCGTTTCGCGCGGCCCGCGTTTTCGCATGAGCGCCGAAATGGTGCGCGATCAGGCGTTAGCCGTCAGCGGCCTTTTGTCGCGCAAAATGTATGGCCCGCCGGTGCGTCCGGTGCGTCCCAATGCGGGCCTGAGCGCGGCTTTTGGCGGTGGCCTCGATTGGAAAACCAGCGATGGCGAAGACTCACATCGCCGTGCGCTTTACACCGAATGGCGGCGCACCAGCCCGTATCCGTCGCTGGTCACTTTCGATGCGCCCAACCGCGAAGTTTGCACCTTGCGCCGCACGCGCACCAACACGCCGTTGCAAGCCTTGGTAACGCTCAACGATCCGGTTTATATCGAAGCCGCGCAAGCCTTAGCGCGCCGCATTGTTGAGCAAAAAGGCACGCCGTCCGACAAGTTAAAATTCGCCTTTCGCGTGTGCCTTTCGCGTTTGCCCAGCGAAAAAGAAATGCAACGTTTGCTGCGCTTACATGCTGAAACATTGGCAACTTATAAAGCCGATGAAAAAGCGGCTTTAGCCTTGGCAACCGAACCGCTTGGCCCCGCGCCCCCAGGCGCCGACATCGCCGATTTAGCGGCATGGACAACCGTTGCCAATGTGCTTTTGAACTTGGATGAAACTTTGATGAAACGATGAAAGATTTGTCATTCTGAAGGAGCCTCGGCGACTGAAGAATCCCCCATAGGCAAGGGTATTTAAAATGCTTGAACAGCAATATTGGGTTTACAGCATGGCTGGTGCTGGTCAAACAATTTATATTGGTGTAACCAATAATTTAACTCGACGTGTATGGGAACACAAGACCAAAGCCATAAGGGGTTTTACTTCAAAATACAACTTGGACAGGCTTGTCTATTATGTTGAATTTTGTAACGTAGGTGATGCTATTGCTTATGAGAAAAAGCTGAAAGGTTGGGTCAGGCGGAGAAAGGATGT
>JANMKN010000021.1:0-35046 GCA_031372065.1 Abditibacteriaceae bacterium
GGCAAGGGCACGCGCATGAAAAGCGACTTTGCCAAAGTGCTGCATACGCTGGGTGGCAAACCGCTTATCGCGTGGGCGCTGGATGCGGTTGCGCCGCTCCATCCCAACCGCACGGTTGTGATTGTCGGTCATCAGGCCGAATCTGTGCAAAGTGCGGTCAACGAACGCTTTGCCAACATAGAATTCGCCTTGCAAAGCGAAATGCTGGGCACGGGCGATGCCGTCAAGCGCGCCATGCCGCTACTCGAAGGTTTTGAGGGCGAAGTGATTGTCACCTGCGGCGATGTGCCGTTGCTCAAAACCGAAACGCTGCGCCGCCTGATTCAAACGCGCCGCGAAAATGATAGCGCCGCTTCAATGTTGGTGGCGCAAATTGATGAGCCGGGTTCTTACGGGCGCGTTTTGTGCGACGAAGAAAATCGCGTTTTACAAATTGTCGAGGCCAAAGATGCCACGCCGGAAATTTTGGCGGTGCGCAATGTCAACGCGGGAACGTATTGTTTCGATGCCAAAGCCTTGTGGCCGCAGTTGGCGCGTTTGACCAATAACAACAAATCGGGCGAGTATTATCTCACCGATGTGGTGGGCTTTTTAGCCAACGAGAATCAGCGTGTGGACGCCGTTTTCATCGGCGAACGCGAAATGACCGGCATAAATACGCGCGAGCAATTGGACGAACTCGAAGCGGAATTGCAAAGCGAGGCGACATAGGCCGCTGAACTTTGTTACGCCGATTTCATGGCGGATACTCGCGGATTGTTGATAGAAGTCAACCTCAATTTATCCGCGCTCATCAGCGCCCGCAGGCCGCGTGACTAAGTTTAGCGGCCTATTAAAAAATGACCCAAATCGCGCACGGCATGAAAATTTTCACGGGCAATTCCAACCCGCAGTTGGCGCAGGCCATTGCGGGTCATTTGGGACAATCGCTGGGAGAAATGGTCATTACGCGCTTTGCCGATGGCGAAATGCGTTGCGCGATTGACGAAAGCATTCGCGGCTGCGATGTTTTCATTATTCAGCCGACCTGCGCGCCGGTCAACGAAACGTTGATGGAACTGCTTATCATGTGCGATGCCTTCAAACGCGCCAGTGCGCGACGCATCGTGCCGATTATGCCGTATTTTGGTTATGCGCGGCAAGACAAAAAAGTGCGTGCCCGCGAGCCGATAACCGCCAAATTGGTCGCTGATATGCTGACTTTGGGTGGGGCGGATCGCATTTTTGCTATTGATTTGCACGCCGGGCAAATTCAAGGCTTTTTCGATTGTCCGGTAGATCATTTGTATGCACAGCCGCTAATCGCGCAATATTTAAGGGGCAAGGGCATCGTCGGCGAGAAAGTGGCGGTGGTTTCGCCCGATGTCGGCGGCGTGCAGCGCGCCACCATTTTGGCCGAGCGTTTGGGCGCTGATTTGGCGATTGTTGCCAAGCGTCGTCCCGAACCGGGCAAAGTCAAGATCATTGATGTTATCGGCGATGTCGCAGGGCAAATTTGCGTGTTGACCGATGATATGATAGATTCCGGTGGCACGTTTGTCGCTGCCGCCGATGAACTGGCGCGGCGTGGCGCGAAGGAAATTTACGCCTGCGCCACACATCCCGTTCTGAGTGGCGAAGCGATTCATCGCTTGCAAGATTCACAAATCAAGGAAATTATCGTGATGGATACGATTCCAATTCATCCCGAACGGCGTTTGCCGAAAATTACCATTTTGAGCGTCGCCAAAGTGTGCGCCGATGCCATTTTGCGAATTCATAATGATGATTCGGTCAGCACCATGTTCGACGGTCACGATTAAAAGTAAGCCCACAGGGCTTTTTCAAGGAGAAGTAGAAAAACCATGTCAAGTTACGATCTCAAAGCGCAAAAGCGCACAGCAGACGGCAAAGGTGCCGCCAAAAAACTTCGCGCCAGTGGTCATGTGCCCGGCGTCGCCTACAGCAAGCAGGGAGCGCCTGAAACGCTGTCCATCAACGCCAAGGATTTGTGGGATGTCACCACGCATCATCATTCGCACGGTTTATTGAACCTCAATTTTGATGATGGCTCAACGCTGCCAGTCATTATCAAATCCATCCAGCGCCATCCCGTATCGCACAAGCCACAATCCATTGACTTTCTGCGCGTTTCGCTGACCGAAACCGTCGAAGCGACTGTGCCCATTGCTTTAATTGGTGAATCACAAAGCATGAAAGACAATGATGGCATTCTGGTGCAGTCGCTGCATGAAATCCACGTCAAAGCGTTGCCCGGCGATTTGCCCGAAGCGATTGAAGTGGACATTTCCAATCTCGAATTCAATGGCGCACCAATTCACGTCAGCGAAGTCGCCTTGCCCCAAGGTGTCACGGCGCTAACGGCTGGCGATACAGCCATTGCCGTTGTGAACCCGCCGGATGTCGAGCCGATTGTTGAAGAGCCGATGGATCCGGCTGATGTCGAAGCCATCGAACAAGCCGAACGCGACGCCGACGAGCAGGACAAAGACGAAAACGGCAAGTAGACAGTGAGCAGTAGGCAGTGGGCAGAATTCAGTAGGAATTTCGTAGCAAACTTCTGAATCCTGACTACTGCCCACTGACCACTCTTCTTCATGTTTCTCATCGTTGGACTTGGCAATCCGGGCGCGCAATATGCGCGCACGCGGCACAACATCGGCTGGCTTGTGCTGGATGAATTGGCGCGCCGCTGGACAATCCAACTTTCGCGCACCAATTGCGAAGCGAAAGTCGGCGGCGGAATCATCGGCGAACAGCGCGCGACGCTTGCCAAACCGCAAACTTTCATGAATTTGTCGGGCCGCAGCGTGGCGGCGTTGATGCGCTACCAAAACGTGCCGCGCGAGCGCATTATTGTCATTACCGACGACCTCAATTTGCCAGTCGGCAAGCTGCGTTTGCGTCCCAACGGCAGTCACGGCGGGCATAACGGCCTCAAATCCATCGCGCAGCATTTAGGCGGTGATCAATACGCGCGTTTGCGTTTTGGCGTTGGCGAACCGCCGCAAGTCGAACGTGAAGCAAGCGGCACTAAAGACTTTGTCTTGCGCCCGTTTTTAGCCGATGAAATGCCCGCCATCGAAGCCGCCATTTCGCGCGCCACAGATTGTATTGAGACTTTTGTGCGCGAAGGCGTGGAAATCGCCATGAACCGATTCAATGCTGAACCGTCAGCCCCCAAGACCGTAAAAACTGCTCCTCAGCGAGTGATTGCACACGGCAACGAAAAGGGAAATTCATGAAACAAACGATTTACAAAGGGCTTATTTTGCTGCTGCTTGGCGCAGTTTTGGTGGGCACGCCCAGTGTCATAGCCAAATCCGCTAAAAAAACGCCCGCAAAAGCCAAAACCGCCGCGCCGAAATGGGGCACATCCTACAAAGACGCGCTGACGCAAGCCAAAAAAACCGGCAAGCCCATTTTAATTGACTTCAATGCGACATGGTGCGGCCCTTGTCACATGATGGAAGACGAAGTTTTCAAAACGGCGGGCTTCGCTGCCGAAGCCAAAAAATGGGTTTTGCTGAACGTTGATGTGGACAAACATCCCGACTTAGCCCAGCATTACAACGCGAGTTCATTGCCACTGTTAGTCACTTTGAGTCCCAAAGGCAAAACGATTTCGAGCCAAGCGGGTTATGGTGGCTACGATTATGTCATGGACTGGGTTAAAAGTTCTTACAAAAAAGCCAAAAAGTAAGAAACATCGTGAAATTGCACTATACTTTAGCGGGCCAGGAAAAGAAGTTTTTCTGGCCCGCTTTTGTATTGAGGTGCAAAATGGATGTCTTAAAAGGCCGTGGCGCCGCCGAAAATCCGCCGAATCGTTTTGAAAAATTGTGGCTTGATTCGACCTGTGAAGGCGCGGGCGAGGGCGATTCGTGGCCCGATAACGATGAAAAACCGGCGCCGCGCACGGAATTCTTTCGCGAGACGGCCAAAAGCATTCTGGCGCAGAACCAAAGCCCGGATATTGGCTTCGATACCTCGGTAAATCCGTATCGCGGCTGCGAACATGGCTGCATTTATTGCTATGCGCGCCCGACGCACGAATATCTTGGCTTTAGCGCCGGTCTGGATTTTGAAACCAAAATCATCGTCAAGCACAACGCGCCGGAACTGCTGCGCAAAGAACTCTCGTCGCTGCGTTACAAACCGCGTTTGGTGGCGATGAGCGGCGTGACGGATTGTTATCAGCCCATCGAACGCGAACTATGCCTGACGCGCCGCTGCTTGGAAATTTTGGCCGATTTTCGTAACCCGGTGGGCATCGTCACGAAGAATCATCTCATCACGCGCGATGTGGACGTTTTACAAAAATTAGCCGCCTCTCAAGCGATTTCGGTTTGCATTTCGGTGACGACTTTGGACAAAGATTTGGCGAATAAAATGGAGCCACGCGCCAGCGCGCCGCATAAACGACTGGAGGCCATTGAAACGCTCGCGCGAGCCGGAATTCCAGTTGGAGTTTTGGTTTGTCCAGTGATTCCCGGCCTGACCGATCACGAAATTCCCGCCATTTTGCAAGCGGTTGCCCAAGCGGGCGCTTGTTTCGCGGGTTACAACATGATTCAATTGCCTTACGCGGTCAAAGACTTGTTCGACGAGTGGCTACAAGCGCATTTTCCCGAACGGCGCGATAAAGTCATCAGCAAAATTTGCGCGGTGCGCGGCGGCAAACTTTACGATGCCGATTTCGGGCAACGCATGACCGGACAAGGCGTTATCGCCGAGCAAGTGCGCTCGTTGTTTCGCATCGCGCGGCGCAAAGCAGGCATTCCCGAACAAGGCCCGCGTCTTTCCTCCGCCAACTTTCGCCGCCCCATTGCAGGACAACTGGAACTTTTCGATTGAAATTCTGGATTAATGAACCAAACTTTAGTCAAAATTTGCGGCAACACCACGCTCGAAGACGCGCAAGTGGCGGTGCGTTGTGGCGCCGATTATGTGGGCGCCATTGTGGAATATCCGCCTTCGCCGCGTCACGTTTCGCTGGCCTCCGCGCGCGAAATTCGCCGAAATTTGCAAGAAAGCGCGGTAGGTTTTGTGGCGATCACAGTAAATTTATCGCTGGATGAATTGCGGCGCTTACACGACCAAGTGCGGCCCGATGTTTTGCAGTTGCACGGCGATGAAACACCAGAATTAGTTGTCGCGCTGAAAAACGAAGGCTATCGAATTTGGAGTGCGGTTCACACGGCGCAGCGTGCCGCGCAAATGCACGAGGCAGGCGCCGAGGCGATTTTAGTAGATGCCCGCGTGGCAACAGCGGGCGGCACAATTTACGGTGGCACAGGACAGCGCAGCGACTGGATTTTAGCGCGCGATTTGATAAATCAAGGCGTGCGCGTCATTTTGGCGGGCGGTTTGGACGCGCAAAATGTAAAATCCGCGATTGAACAGGTTCGCCCTTGGATGCTGGATACCCTTAGCGGCGTTGAGGCACGAAAAGGCGTTAAAGACCCCGAAAAAGTCGCACAATTTATCGCGGCAGCACGCGAAGACAGCGCGGCATGAATTGCCTTCTGGTTTTTGCCCGCGCGCCGCAACCGGGCAAAGTCAAAACGCGTTTGGCCGCGCATATTGGCGACGAAGCCGCCGCGCGCCTTTACGCCGCGATGCTGCAAGACACCTTAGCCGTTGCCGAAAACGCCGCGCGTGATGGCAAAGTAGAAGTCGTGGTCTCCTACACACCGTCCGACGCCTTCGCGCCGGGCGAATTTTCGCTGGCGAATTTCTGGCGCGGTGCAAAAATGCCGCAAATTGGCGCCGATTTAGGCGAAAAGATGCGTTTTGCCATCGCAAATGGCTTGGAGCAAGGGGCAGAGCGCGTGCTGATAATCGGTTCGGATTTGCCCGATTTGGAATCTGGGATTTTGTGCGAGGCGTTTGAAAAATTGACGCATTACGACCTTGTTTTTGGCCCGGCGCAGGATGGCGGCTTTTATCTCATTGGCGCCCGCGCGCCGTTGCCGGACGATATTTTTGACGGCGTGCTATGGAGCCTCGCATCCACTTTGCAAAGCGTGCTGCACGTCGCGCGTGGCTTGAATCTGAGCGTCGCGCTTTTGCCGCAAGGCGCCGATATAGACGAATGGCGTGATGTGCAAAACTTCGTGGCAAATTCGCCAAGCAACGCGCCTCATTTTAAAGCCGCGCTGCGCATAATAAACACACGATAAGCAATGGCACGCGCTGATTGTCACCACTGTCTTTCGATTTCTCTGTGTTCCTCTGCGTTCATCTGTGGTTAATTTAAATTCTATGCCTGCCAAACGAATTATTCCTGCCTTAGACATCAACAACGGGCGCGTGGTGAAATGCGTCAAGTTTGAAAATATGCGCGATGCCGGCGATCCTGTCGAACGCGCCGCTTATTACGATCAAGCGGGCGCCGATGAACTGGTGTTTCTCGACATCACGGCCTCGCACGAGCGGCGTGGCATCATCGCCGATTTAGCCGCGCAAGTCACCGAAGAAGCGTTTATTCCTTTCACTGTCGGCGGCGGCTTAAAGCGCACCGATGAAATGTCGCAAGTGCTTTCGGCGGGCGCGGACAAGATTTTCATCAACACGGCGGCGTTTGAAAATCCCGATTTAATCGCCGAAGGCGCCGATAAATTCGGCGTGCAATGTATTGTAGTGGCGATTGACGCCAAGCAGCGCGGCGAAAATTCGTGGGAGGTTTATCTGCACGGCGGGCGCACGCCAACCGGCAAAGATGCCGTCGAATGGGCACGCGAGGCCGAAAAACGCGGCGCGGGCGAAATTTTGCTGACTTCGATGGACGGCGACGGCACGCAAGCCGGTTACGATTTGGAACTGACGCGCGCTGTGGCCGAAGCCGTGAATATTCCCGTAATTGCCAGCGGCGGCGCGGGCAATGTCGATCACATTTACGATGCGCTAACTTACGGCAAAGCCGAAGCCGCGCTCGTCGCTTCGATTGTGCATTACGGCATTTACAGCATTCGCCAAATCAAAGAAGAACTCGCCGCACGCGGCGTGGAAGTGAGATTGTAAGGCAATTGATGGGTGTAAAATACTTACCTGTATTTGCTTATGGCACACTGCAAGCCGATGGAGTTTCCGCATGGATTCTCAAAGGCAAGTTAATGCGAGTTGCGCGAGCGTCCGCACGAGGCACGGTTCTATCAATAACCGCAGCCTATCCGACAGTCGTTTTCTCTAAAGGTGAGGAAATTATTGAAGGTGGACTATTGTGGATAGAGCCGGACTTGCATGAAGAAACAATTCGAGTGTTAGATCACTATGAGGGCCACCCTAATCTATTCAAAAGGATCAAAATCATAGTGTCTTGTAGTGAAGGGGAAGTGGAGGCATATGTTTATGAGTGGAAACAACGAGACGTGGGTTGAATATCTCAATGCAGCACGTCGGAAGTTACACATAGCGAAATACCATCTGGGAAAACTGGAAGTATTGGTCCGACCCGACAACCATTCCCAAGAACAGATTGCAATCCAAGCACACTTTGAAGGAGTATTGTTCGCTGTTATCGCAGCCGCAGATCAAATCGCAGAAGCAATTAATCTGGCGCAGCGGTTGGGTCTAAAAAATCCCAATTTACGGTGTGCTTTGGATAACGTGGAACCGTCTGAAGTATTCGATAAATTTAGTAGATGGTGGAATGAACCAATCATCCGTGATGTGAGGAACATTCGTCGTTTAGCCACACACCACCACTATAAGAAAAAACCTCCCACAAACCATTCAGAATCCGGTGGTCTGGTATTAGAGGTGGAACAGCCACAAGGCTCATCTCTTTATCGTGGATCGCGGGAGTTAACGGCTTATAGCCGCGCAGTCGTCGAGGCTGCGAAACGCCTTGAACCATTGTTGATAGACCTTGAACGGCAACTCAGCAAGGGTGATTAATTCCACCAATAGGGAAATTTATGTTTTACGACGAATTAAAATACGATGACAAGGGCTTGGTCTGCGGCGTGTTTCAAGACTGGCAGACGGGCGAAGTCTTGATGGTTTCATGGCTCAACCGCGACGCGGTAAAACAGACTTGGGAAACCAAGCGCACTCATGTTTTCCGCCGTTCGCGCGGTTATATCATGATGAAAGGCGAAGTTTCGGGCAATGTGCAAATCGTCCACGAAATGTTCGCCGATTGTGACCGCGATGCGCTCGTCATTAAAATCGAGCAAGTCGGCGGCGCGGCCTGCGCGCACGGCTATCGCAGTTGCTTTTTCGAGCGCGTCGAAGAAGACGGCAGCATGGTGACGCAAGGCGAGCCACTTTTCGACCCAGAAGCCGTTTACGGGAAAAAGTGAATTAAACACAAAGGCCACAAAGGTATCACAAAGAACACATAGAAAAATCAAACCTTTTGTATTTCTTTGTGCGCGCTTTGTGGCCTTTGTGTTTAATAATTCATAATGGGCGACATCAAAAGCGCGAAGCTGATTATTTTCAAAGGTTTTTTGTTTCTCTTCGCGGGACTTTTGGCGGCGGGCGGATTGCTGCTGGAAAACTTTTCGTGGCGCATCGCGGCGCTTTTAGGCATTGCGATTTGGTCTTTTTGCCGCTTTTATTACTTCGCGTTCTACGTTATCGAAAAATATGTTGACCCATCGTATAAATTTGCCGGTTTGGGTTCGTTTTTGCTGTATTGGTTCAAGAAAAAAGCACCATGAAAACTTCCACTTCCCGCACTTTGCTCGGCGCGACTTTTATTTTGGCCGGACTGAATCACTTTCGTTCACCCGAAGCGTATCTGCAAATTATGCCCGATTATTTGCCCGCACACGAACAATTGGTGGCGATTAGCGGCGTGGCGGAAATGTTAGGCGGACTCGGCGTTTTGCTGCCGCCAACGCAGCGCGCCGCCGGTTGGGGCCTCGTTTTGCTGCTTCTCGCGGTGTTTCCGGCCAATATTTATGCCACGCAGCATGGCATGGAACTCTTCGGCAAAAACGTGCCGCGTTGGATGTTGTGGGCACGCTTGCCCCTTCAGTTTTTACTCATTTGGTGGGTTTACAAAGCGTCTGTGAAAAGCAAAAATCCTTCTCCTTAAAACAAACAGGAGAAGGATTTTTCCATTTTCAGCGCACAACGCCGCAGTCGTGAGCGAAGTAAGCCGGATTCAAATCGGCTAATGTGTCTTTGAGTTTTTCCAATTCCTCTGCCGGGCCATGCACTTCGAGACGCGCCACATCGGCAATTTTCAGAAATTCGGAGAGAATTGGATTCACGCGGGTTAAATGCTCCAACAAACCATCCGCGCCGCTGTAGGCTTCACGACAGAAAACCTCGTCGCCGTTGATGGTGAAGTCGTAATACAGGCACTTGTCTTCCGGCATCGTGTTGGCGACCATACGCCGCAAAATGGCTTTGGCCGCCTCCATTTGCCCCGGATGCACCGCAAAATACGGGTGAATGCTCACCGCTTGCGACAGTTCATGCGATAATTCGCTCATGATTCGATTCCTTTCCTTGGTCAGCTTTGATGAAACGGGCACAAGTTTTCAACAAAATCGCATCGCTGGCATCGGCAAAGGAAAGTGGAAGCGAAGCGGGCGCTATGGTGAAATAAGGGTATGAGTTTTCGCAGAATGTCTTTTCGGGGCCACCGCTCCGCTTTCACTTTGGTGGAATTGCTTGTCGTCATAGCGATAATATCGCTGCTGGCCGCTATTTTGTTTGCGGCTTTTGCGCGAGTGCGCGAAAACGGGCGCAAAACCAATTGCCTCAGCAATATGAAGCAAATCCAAATTGCCATCATGCAATACTCGGATGCCAACGACGAAACGATGCCGCTGACTTTTGCCGATTTCAACCCCACCAACAACACATGGGAGCCGGCCAATGGCGAAAAAGCGTGGGTTGAAGCCTTGCAACCTTACATTCAAAGCACACAAGTTTTCAATTGTCCCAGCGACACCAGCGTAGCGACCAGCAGCGCGACAACCAGCAACACAGATTACGCTTACAATGCGGCGTTAGCCTTTGGTGCGGGCGGTGCGCGCTTGCCACGCATCACAGCGGAAATTACGCATCCCGCCACCACCGTTTTGCTGCTCGAAGCGGTGCCCGGCGACGCCACCCTCAGCGCTCCCGCCGCTCTCAACAAAACCGGGCCAATGACAGGCGCCAATGCTTTTACCAACACCAAATTAACGCGTCATTTAGGTGGTTCCAATATCGCTTTCGTGGACGGCCACGCCAAATGGTATCAGGCCGTCAACGACAACGAAAGCGATAAAATCATGGGGCCAAATACCACTTACGCCGCGTCCGGCGACAACCCTACCCTGCACGGCAGCGATCAAGTGACGTTTTAGTTAATTTTCTTCTCAAATCGTCCGCGTGGGATAAAAAGAGCCGTTTTAGCCGTGTTTTTTGGCATTCTGCACGCAAAAAAGCCCATTTTCACTTTGCGGAATGCAGAAAAATGTTGCGGAACGCAGAAAAATCTCGCGGAACGCTAAAAAATCCTGCGGAATGCAGAAAAATCTCGCGGAATGCGCCCCCAAGCCTGCGGAGTGCCGAAAAACCCTGCGAAGTGCCGAAAAATGCTGCGGAATGCACTCTCACGCTCGCGAAGCGCGAAAAAATCGTGCGGAATGCGAAAAACTAACTAAAATTAGCTTCTTAGGCATCCACTTCGGCCAAATCGAATTGATACCAAACGGTGCCGATGAAAAAGTGTAACATCGAGCCGCGTCCAATCACGCGCACTCGTTCGGGCATTTCGCCATCTGGCAACACCAGTTTTATTTCGCGGGCGCGCACCATTTTATCATCGCTAAATTCCTGCACCACGCAGCGATTTTTCTGCTCGCCGTAACCGCTAAACAGTGCCACACGATGGTTATCGGTTGCCAAAGCATGAGCGCCGCGAATTTCGTTGTGCCAACCGCAGATTTCGCCATCAGGCTTGATGCGTGCAATCGGAAATTCGGTGTAATAGCAAAGCCAAGTGGCATCGCGTGCCACATTCATCGCATAACAATCAGCGATGAAACCGCAATTCCCTTTCGGTTCAAAACGCCAGAGAATCTCGCCATTGACATCGAAACGCAACACCCCGGAAGCGCCCATTGGCTCGTTCCAGCCGTAATTGCCAAAAACGCCTTCATCGAAATACGCCGCCCAAATCGTGCCGTCCTGCGCTACTTGAACGTGCTGAATACCATCGCCCATCACGAAGCGTCGTTTTAAAACGCCATCGGCACCGTAAACCGCCGCGTTTTGTTCGGGTTTACCGCCATTATAATTGCAGCGCGCCGCCACGATCAAAGTCTCGTCCCACGAAAGAGGCTGAATATGCGGATGCGATTCTTCCACATTGCGCAAGGCTATTTCCCCACTGAATTCAGGGGCAAACTCCAACAAATCCATCGAATACGGTTCGACTTTACTGCGCGCAAACGAAGCCCAACCTTCTTGCACATAGCGCGCATGGGGGCTATCGCGATGTTGCTTTTGCACTGCCAAAACTAAAGCATTATCTTCCGGGCCAACGCCAACGTTTACAATTTCGCGTTCACTTAGTTGCTCGCTGAAATCGGCGACAGGTTGCAGAATAAATTCTTTCATGGCGTCATCAGCCAATCGAGCGAAAAGTGCGCGAAGGTGATATGTTGGTGATTATCGGTTTCAAAAAGGCAGCCGATGGTGCCGTCGGACACTTCGGCTAAATTGGAATAAGCAAAATTACCCGCGACGAACGTTTTTTTGATGGGCCACGTTTGGCCGTCGTCGCTGCTGAGATAAATCGTGCCGTTTTCGCGTTTGGTGCTGCGCGGCCCGGAATATAACAATTTGCCATCGCGCAAGCGCAGAATCGAGCCTTGGCAGCGCGGGTCAATTAAATCGAGCGCATCTTGAACGGGCGACCACGTTTGGCCGCCGTTGCTACTAAAACTGATTTTTCTCACCGCTTTGCCGCCCATTTGCCGCGAATTGAGCATCACACGGCCATCAGAAAGCTCCACAAGCTGACATTCGTTGACGATGCCCTCGCCATTGGGCACATTGTCACTGCATTGCCACAAAGCACCGCCGTCATCGCTGTAAACTGCGTAAGCGTTCCACTTGCCGAACGGCCCTTCGTTGAAAGGCATGATAAGGCGTCCCGCGTGCGGCCCTTTTTGGATTTGTATGCCGATGCCCGGCCCGCTGGCGATAGTCGTCGCTTTTTCGGCGCGCTTCACTTGTCGCGTAATCTCTTGCAAGGCGCTCCACGTTTGGCCTTCGTCGTCGCTGTGCATCAGATACGACTTCACAATGTCATCGCCCTCATAGCCGGTTTTAATTTGGCCGCTGGCTTCTTTTAAATTGGCCGGATACGATTGAAACATCAGCAAAACGCGCCCGCTTTTTCCCTCGATAACTGCGCATGGATTATTCAGCGGGCGCTTGCCACCATCGGCTATCGTTTGCACGGGCGACCACGTTTTTCCAGCATCAAGCGAGCGGCGCAAGATAATTTTGTTTTCGGCTTGATCGCTGAGGTTTTTGCGACCTTCGGCAAAGGCCAAAAGCGCGCCCGATTTGGTGACGACAATCGAAGGAATGCGCACCGCCGGAAAGCCGCTTTCGCCCGCCGTAAAAACGGGAACAAATTCCGGCGCGGCGTGTGCTATCGAAGCCAAAAACGCGGTCATAAAAAGAATTTTTCGCATGATGTTTGAGAATAATTGTGCCCTATTTCGGAATTTTAGGGCGCTAAATGGTTTTTTTAGTGCCCTAAAAGTTTCATTTAGTGCTCTGTTTTCATTTTTTTGCGCCCTAAAATTCTCATTTAGTGCTCTGTTTTGAAATTTTAGGGCGCAAAAAAGTTCATTTAGCGCTCTGTTTTGGAATTTTAGGGCGCAAAAGAGTTCGTTTAGTGCTCTGTTTTGGAATTTTAGAGCGCAAAAAAGTTCATTTAGTGTTCTATTTTGGGTTTTTAAACACAAAGACACAAAGATTTAGTTGATTGAGCAAAAGCAAGGCTTTGTTTACAACCTTTAATTCTTCTTTGTGATGTCTTTGTGTTTAATTATAGAATCCAATCGCAGAATCCATTGGGAGAATCGCGTCAGAACGCCGATCAAAATCAGGCAATATCCATTTCACCGACGCGGTGCAGTTTCATGGCGTTGGTTGAGCCGTGCTGCGTGGCGGGAGCGCCCAAAGTCACGACAACAATATCGCCGGGCACCACGATACCCGATTCGATGAGGCGCACATCGCCGTGTGTAATCATGTGATCGGTGTCGAGGCTGCGCTCAATCAGGACAGGGCGCACACCCCAAACCAATTGCAATTGTCGCGCGATGTCATCGTGTGGCGTGAGGGCAATAATGGGCACCGGCGGGCGAAATTTGGCGACTAATCGCGCACTGGAGCCGGTTTCGGTGAAACAGGCAATGGCGCGGGCACGCAAGCGCGCGGCAGCGTGCGCAGCGGCTTCGGCGACGGCCAAAGCGAAATTGTTTTGGCCGATCTTCAAATCGCGTCCCAAGCGGCGCATTTCGTCCCAATCGTCTTCACAGTTCAATTCGACGCGTTCCACGATACGCACCATCATTTGCAGCGCTTCCAAAGGATAAGCCCCGGCTGCGGTTTCGCCCGATAGCATCAGCGCGGCGGAGCCATCTAAAACCGCGTTTGCCACATCGCTGGCTTCGGCGCGCGTTGGGCGCTGACTTTCGGTCATGCTTTCCAGCATCTGCGTGGCGGTAATCACCGTTTTGCCCATCTCGTTGGCCGCGTGGATGATCTGCTTTTGCAAAAGCGGCACTTCTTCGGGCGACATTTCCACGCCCAAATCGCCCCGCGCCACCATAACGCCGTCAGATTCGTGAATAATCGCTTCTAAATCGTCAATCGCTTCTGGTTTTTCCAATTTGGCGATGATTTGCATCTTGGAATGATGGCGATTGATAATTTCGCGCAGTTCGCGCACATCGTCGGCGCGACGCACAAACGACAGCGCGACATAGTCCAGCCCGTTTTGAATGCCCCATTCGACATCGTGACGATCTTTTTCTGAAAGCGCCGGAGCCGAAACCGCCACGCCGGGCAAATTAATGCCTTTATTTGGCTTCAAAATGCCGCCGATGCTCACCGTGCAGCGCACATCGGTATCCGTGGATTCCTCGACTTGCAAAGCCAGCAAACCATCGTCCAACAACAAGCGATCACCACGACGGCAATCGCGCGGCAGCGCCGGATAGGTTGTCGAAATGTATTCGGCATCGCCGATGCAAGGCCGCGTGGTCAGCGTGAACGTGCGGCCTTCAATCAGTTCAATCTGCCCACTGGCGATGGGGCCGACACGAATTTTAGGGCCTTGCAAATCTTGCAAAAATGCGACGGGTTTGCCGACTTCGGCGCTGACGCGGCGCAAGGTTTCGACGTGTTCCGATTGTAAATTCGGGCCGCCGTGCGAGAAGTTAAAGCGGGCCACGTCCATGCCGTTCAACAACAGGGCGCGCATCATTTCCGGCGAGCGCGACGACGGCCCGATGGTGCAGATAATCTTGGCGCGGCGCGGTGAAGAGTGAGTTGTCATAAAATGCCTTAGAAAACAAAATAGCACGCTACAGATTAGCGTGCTATTTTTTCCGATACATTTCGAAACGTCGCTGCGAAATTACTGCCCGGAAATCGGCGACAAATTTGGATCGCGATTTAAGGCGCGTTGGGTGCGCAGGAATTTGATTTCCACATCAGGAGTGTTCGTGAAATAGCGCTTATTCGAGCCAATAATCGAATAATCCGCCAACAAACGACGAATTCCAGCCCAGTTTTTTTGCGCTCCTTTGGTTTTGAACAAAGCATCGGCTTCTTGTAACAACGGATTCACCGTCGCCAAGTTGTTAATGATCAGCAGTTGCACATTGTTGGGGTCGCTAACAAAGTAGCCCACATTCTGATCAAGAACAGCATCCAAGCCGACCAAACGATAAGCGGTGCGATTTAAAGAAGGCCCGCCCAACGTGCCGTCGGTGAGCGCAAAAAAAGCGCGCGGGTCCATTGCCGCAATCTTTTTGCGCAGTTCGGCAAACGAATAATCTTTGCCGGCCACGCGATGCGTTTTTGCCGTATCAAAGTCGGGAATATTATCCGGCGTGCTGATCGGGTAAGCTGTGGCGATAGTGTTGACAACGTGTGCGTTGTAAGCGTTGATCCAAAAAACCAATGCCGCCGAGTAATCAGGGGTTTCTTTTTCTTCTTCGCGTCCCACTTTGTCGGTGACTTTTTCGCGCCGCGTTAGCACGGGAAACTTGGAAGCATCGGCGGTTGCCACGGCTTGAATGAACAATTTCAAGGCTTCGTTGTTTTTCAGTCCCAGATAGTTAACGTGCCCGTCTTTGTCCACATTGTTAATCAAGGCGGCATCCAGCAGCGAATACGGAAATAAAATTCCCTGCGGAAAATCTGTCGGTTTCGCTTCTTCCGGCACTTTTACTTCGGTTTTTTCCGTCGCCGGTGCATCTTCTGCCCAAAGCGCGTTGCTTGCGGCACCGGTTAATGTCAGGCCCAGCGGCACAGCCGCCAACCATAAACTCGTTCTAAATTGCTTCACAAAAAAACTCCTTCTTTTAAAGCATACGAAAATCAAGGCGCGCAAGAGACGGCGTGTGCCGCGTGCGGTTCATTTGCGCCAAATTACCGTTTATTGTGCGTTGTCTTTGAGCCTCGCGATTTCGGCCATGATGCGCTCGCCGATGACATCTAACGTTTCGCGGTCAGCCTTGCGCGCATATTCTTCGGCGAAATAGAGCGGCTTTCCGAAATACACTTCGGGATGGATTAAGCGAAATTTCGGTTGCAGCGGCGAGAGTGCGGCCTGCGTGCCTTTGAGATACATCGGCACCACCGGCGCTTTGGCCGAATGCGCTATAAGTGCCACGCCATGCTCGGCGGGGCCAAGTTCGCCGCTGCGCGTGCGCGTGCCTTCGGGAAAAATCACCAGCGCTTCATCGTTTTGCAAAACGCGCATCGCCATGCGCAAAGCGCGACGATCCGGCGCGCCGCGTTTGACCGGAAAACTGCCCATGCGCCGGATAATCCAACCAAGAATTTTCAAGCCGCCCGTTTTCTTTTCAAAAAGTTCGGCCTTGCCCATCGTCGTTACCGGACGCGGCACCGTGCATCCAACCAGCGGCGGATCAAAAAGCGACGCATGATTCGGCGCGATAATCACGCGCCCTTGCATCGGCACATTTTCGAGGCCATGCACTTTGAGGCCGCCAATGCGAAACAAGATGCCGTAAGAGCCATACATCAAGCGATAAACAAAGCCATGCAGCGGCTCAACGGCCTTATCTTCGGCGCGCACCTTGGGATTTCGTCTGGCTTCTTTGATAAGCGACGGAGCTTCGTTCGTTTCGCTCATGATACAGCCTCTTTTTCGCGCACCAGCTGCACCAATTGTTCAATAACCTGCTGTGGCGAAAGATTATCGGTAAGGACGTGAATAGCGTCCGGCGCGGCTTTGAGCGGTGATGTTTTGCGTGTGCTATCACGAAAATCGCGTTCAAGCACATCTTTTTCGGCTTCTTCAAGAGAAAACGGCGCCGCTTCGCCGGATTTTTGCCGCCATTCGCTCAAACGCCTTTGCGCCCGCTCGCGCGGCGTGGCTGTTAAAAAGATTTTCACATCGGCATCGGGGAAAACCACAGTTTGAATGTCGCGCCCTTCCAAAACTGCGCCGCCACAATCGTTTTCGCTGTCGCGCCCGATGCGTTTTTGCTGCGCCACAATTACTTCGCGCACGCCCGCCAAAGCTGAAATTTGCGAGGTGAAATCGCCGATTTGCGGCGTGCGAATAAAATCCGTCACATCACGCTCACCGACAAAGACGCGCGTGCCGCGCCCTCGCAAAGAAATCGGTAAATCGCGCGCCAGTTCGATAATTTCGGCTTCGTTTTCCGGCAAATTCAGCCCTTTTTCCAACGCGGAAAGCGCCACCGCGCGATACATCGCGCCGGTGTTGACATAGGCGAAGCCCAAACGCGCCGCCAATTCTTTGGCGACGGTGCTTTTCCCAGCCCCCGCCGGGCCATCTATTGCGATTATCATCGGCCCCAAAGTGTAGCGATAAAATGGCGCGTGCGCTTTGCCTCTCGGCGGCTCCGCCAAACGACTGCGCGCCAGCGCGGAATTGCTGCGCGCCAGCGCGGAATCATTGCGCGCCAGCGCAGAATTGCTCCGCGCCAGCGCGGAATCACTGCGCGCCAGCGCGGAATCACTCTGCGCTGGCGCAGAATCATTGCGCGCCCGCGCAGAATCATTGCGCGCCAGCGCGGAATTGCTCCGCGCTCACGCTACAATCTGCCGCGCGATTTCTTTACCGATTTCCAGCGATGCCGTCGCAGCGGGCGACGGCGCATTCAAGACGTGCAGGGCGCTTTCATCCCGCACTAATAAAAAATCATCTTCCAAGTGGCCATCGGGATGCAAGGCTTGAGCGCGCACGCCTGCTGCTGACGGCACTAAATCGTCGCTTTGCACTTCAGGAATCAGCGTTTGCAAACTGCGCGTGAAAATGGATTTATTGAACGAACGCCCCATTTCGCTAAGTCCCACGCGCGGATAACGCAGCGCCAACTTGTGAAGGCCGGAAAAGGTTAGCGTTTCCCACAAATCGCGTGCGTTAAAGTCAAATTTCTTGTAACCCTCGCGGCGCAAAGCTAAAACCGCGTTCGGGCCGCAGTGAATGTTGCCGTCTATCATGCGCGTGAAATGCACGCCCAAAAACGGAAAGGCCGGGTCGGGAACGGGATAAATTAAATGCTTCACCAAAAAGCGTTTTTCCGGCTTTAACTCGAAATATTCGCCCCTGAACGGCACAATTTTCACATCAGTTTGCGCGCCCGCCATGCGCGCGATGCGGTCACAATGCAAACCGGCGCAATTAACTAAAAAGTTCGCTTCAAAACTGCCCCCTGTCGTTTCAATCGCATAACCACCCGCCGATTTTGGCAAAGTTTGCACGCCAGCGCCCAATTGAATTTCACCACCGCGTTCTTGAATGAGTTGCGCTAATTTTTCGCAGACATTTTTGTAATCGCAAATGCCGGTTGACAACACGCGCAGCGCCGCCACGCAATGCAAATGCGGCTCGATTTCTTGAGCTTGCGCGGGCGTTAATTTCTCAACCGCGAGGCCGTTTTCAATGCCGCGCTGCTGCAAATTTTCGAGGCGTGGAATTTCATCTTGGCGCGTGGCGACGATAACTTTGCCGCAGACTTCGTGCGCAATGTCATGCGCGCGGCAAAATTCGATCATCGCGGTGTTTCCGGCTCTGCACAACTGCGCTTTCAGGCTGCCCGGTTTGTAATAAATGCCCGAATGAATCACGCCCGAATTGCGCCCGGTTTGATGCGCGGCAAGGCGCGTTTCTTTTTCGAGCAGCAATAATTTCGCGCCGGGCCTCGTTTGAAGCAACGCCGCGCCGGTGGCAAGCCCGATAATGCCGCCGCCGATGATAACGAAGTCGTAACGCTTGCTTATCAAAATTTTAGTTCCCGCGATGCCGTTTAATTTAGCATACTGCTCGTGATTCCATTTCGATCAAGGACAACATGAAAAATTATCTTCCGGCGCCTGCGCGCTATGAAAGCATGAAATACAATCGCAGCGGACGCAGCGGCTTGAAATTGCCCGCCGTTTCGCTGGGTTTGTGGCACAATTTCGGCGGCGTGGACACTTTGGAAAACGCCCGCGCTATGTGCCGCACGGCGTTCGACCACGGCATTACGCATTTCGATTTAGCCAACAATTACGGCCCGCCGCCCGGCAGCGCCGAAGAAAATTTCGGACGCATTCTCGACCACGATTTGCGCCCGTGGCGCGACGAACTCATCATTTCCAGCAAAGCCGGTTACGGAATGTGGCCCGGCCCTTATGGTGATTTCGGCTCGCGCAAATATCTTTTGTCCAGCCTCGATCAAAGTTTAGGGCGCATGAACCTTGATTATGTGGACATTTTTTATCATCACCGGCCCGATAACGAAACGCCGCTCGAAGAAACCATGAGCGCGCTCGACCAAGCCGTGCGCTGCGGCAAGGCGCTTTATGCCGCGATTTCCAATTATCCCGCCGAAAAAGCTGCGCAAGCTGCCAAAATCGCGCGCGAACTCGGCACGCCGCTGCTCATTCATCAACCGGCGTATAGCATTTTCAATCGCTGGGTCGAAAAAGATTTGCTGGCGACTTTAGAAAGCGAAGGCATCGGCTGCATCGCCTTTTCGCCGCTGGCGCAGGGAATGCTGACCAATAAATATCTCGGCGGCATTCCGGGTGATTCACGCGCCGGAAAACCCAACGGTTTCTTGCGCCCGCAACACGTCACCGATGAAGCCTTGGGCAAAGTGCGCGAATTAAATGAACTGGCAGAGCAGCGTGGCCAAACCTTGGCGCAAATGGCCTTGTCGTGGGTTTTGCGGCACCAAAACATGACTTCGGTTCTCATCGGCGCCAGCCGCCCGCAGCAAATCACCGATTGCGTCGGCTGCTTAAAAAATCTCGAATTTTCCGCCGATGAATTAGCGAAAATTGATGCCATCGCGCCTGCTTGAATTAAAGAGTAATGAATGGAGCGCGGAACGTCGCCAGTCGCCCAAAGAGCACTCGAAACAGCTTGGATTGATGTTTTGCATCGGGCAGTTCCGTGTTCCATTCTTGAAACGTGACATGTTTTGTGAAAATGAAATCTCTGCATTACTCACGCTTTACCACAATTGGTTTCGTTTGTGTTTTGCCTTTGCTGCTGGGAATTGCTTTATGTTTCAAGCAACATCAGCGGATTGCTACACAGGAATTGCGCTGGGCTTTGGGCCGCAACAACTATCAATCCGTGCGTAAATGGGCCGTGCAAGCGGGCGATGTCAATGTTAAACCTCTCAAAGAACTTCAACCCGGCGACTTTGAATTTACCTCACAAGATGGAAGCCCTTACTACGGCGATACGCCTCTTACGATGGCCGTAAAGCATGATGACATAGAAACCATACGCCTTTTGCTGCAACGGGGGGCAGATGTTAATCAAACAATTGAGGGGAGATTCGTTCCCATTGCGCCTTTAATGACCGCTATAGAACACAGTAACGCCGAAGCAGTGGAACTTTTACTGGCGCATGGGGCCTCGGCCAATATTGGTGATGAGCATGGGTTTACAGGTTTGGAAATTGCCGAAAATATCGGAAATAATCCCTACGCCGATTGGCGTTGGGGTGGATTTTCCAAACACAAAGACGCAACCCTGCCTCAAATCGTGAGCCGCAAGAGAGTTGTTTGGCTGTTGAAACAAGCTGGTGCTTTTGCCCAGTAAAAACACTGAAGCGGTCATGTGTTTTTTAGTCTCTCCAGCGGATGCCGGACTGAATATCGCGCAGCATTTTGATGTAGCTTTCATAGCGCGCAGCGTGGATTTTTTTATCCTCCACGGCGGCGCGCACCGCGCATTTGGGTTCGTGATCGTGTGTGCAATCGCCGAATTTGCAGTTTTCCAAAAACGGCAGAAATTCGGGAAAACACTGGTCTAAATTTATTTCCTGCTGCTCAAACAAAACGACTGTTTTTACGCCCGGCGTGTCGGCTAAATAGCCGCCGAAATCCAGCGGATGCAAGGAAACATCGGTTGTGGTGTGGCGACCTTTGCCGATGTCCATCACGTCGCCGACCCACAAATGCAATCCCGGTTGCACGGCGTTGACAAGCGACGATTTCCCCACGCCCGAACTGCCCAAAACAGCCGAAATGCGGTCTTTGAGATGCTTTTGCACTTCTTCGAGGCCAATGTCTTCGTCAGCGGCTGTTAAAACAACTGGATAACCCAAACTTTCGTAAAGTTTTTGAATCGGCGCGATTTCTTTTTTGAGTTCGCGCTTTTTCATGAGGTCTATTTTGTTGAAGCAAATCAGCGCTTTTAATTCGTTCGATTCGGCCAAAACCAAAAAGCGGTCAAGGCGATGCGTGTTTAAATCCGGCTCGCGCACCGACAGCACAATGACAACTTGATCGAGATTTGCCAGCGTGACTTGCGCCAGTTTGCCGACGCGTCCACGCGACAGCGTTGAACGGCGCGGCAACACTTGTTCGATTGAGCCTTCGCGCAAGTAAACACCATGCACATTGGTGCCCGTAGTTTCGAGAGAAAGCACACTCACTCGGTCGCCGACGACAACCGGCTGTGTGGTGGTTTGGCGCCCTTTTTTGAGGAGTCCGCGAATCTGACAAACACGCGGCGACGGGTCTGTATCGCCTTCGATGTCCACTTCATATAAGCCGCCACCAATAGCGCGCGTGACGGTTCCGATTAAAAGTTCTTCGGTCATAGCTTTTAGCGATTAGCTTTTAGCGGTTAGCCATAACAGCTAATCGCTAAAAGCTCACCGCTTTTTGCTGGCCTCCGAAACCAGCCAATCAAATAAGGGTTGAAACTGCGGGTAAAGAGCGGCGATTTCTTCGGGATGAAACTGCACGCTGAGGATTGGCTTGCCGTCGCTGCTTTCCAAGCCTTCAATCACGCCGTCTTTGGCGAGGCTGTTGATTTTTAGCCCCGGCGCAACATCTTTAGCGGCTTGATGATGATACGAATTGACGGCCATTTTTGTGTTGCCCAAAACCTGCGCCAAAAGCGAGTTGGCTTCGATATCAATCGAATGCAACAGCGTAACTTCCAGCCCATCGCCGTAATGCTTGCAAGCGCCCTCGACTTGCGAGGGAATATCTTGAACCAAAGTGCCGCCAAGCGCCACGTTAAGCAGTTGCAAACCGCGACAAATGCCCAAAATTGGCACGCCTTTTTCTATGGCGGCGTTGGTCAGCGCGATCTCTAACGCATCGCGTTTGGGGTCTTGATATTTGCTGGTGATATGCGGCTCTTCGCCGTAATTCAGCGACAAAATATCGCCGCCACCGGTTAGCAAAAGGCCATCGGCGGCCTCCAGTGCGGCCAGAGTTGTGGCTTCATCGGTCACGCAAGGCAGCAAAAGCGGCACGCCACCGCTACGCGCGACAGATTGCGTGTAGTCAATGTCGCAGCCGTTCCATACGGTCTGCGGTTTCGAGTCGCCCGCGCTTTCGTTTTTGCGCCCGGCGGTGATGAGAATAATCGGTTTTTTCATGGGTGAAATGGTTTCACGGAGAAAACAAAAACGGCTGCCCCATGAAGGAGCAGCCGTTTAATATCGGAACAAAAAGCCGAGTTAAAACGGGCCATCACAGAGGCGAGGAGAAAAAGAAAAGTTGAAAATAGAAACAATGAGCATGGGGTTCGCCTCCTCGTGGATTTTTTAACAGCGCAAGGCATTGTAGCGCTCGTTTTGTGCGGCGTCAAGCGATTTTTTCAACCGCTCCGTTATCCTCTTGAAATTGCGCCGCATAAAGGCGCGCATAGGCGCCGCTGCGGGCCAAAAGTTCGCTGTGCGTGCCGCGTTCGATGATACGTCCGTGTTCCAAAACAAGAATTTGATCGGCTTCCAAAACTGTTGACAAACGATGCGCGATGGCGAACGTTGTGCGGCCTTGCGACAGACGGTCAAGCGCATCTTGAATGAGACGTTCGCTGTGCGTATCGAGCGCGCTGGTCGCTTCATCCAAAATCAAAATGCGCGGCTCTTTTAAAATGGCGCGGGCGATGGCGATGCGCTGTTTTTGGCCGCCGCTGAGTTTGTAACCACGCTCGCCAACCAGAGTTTCGTAGCCATCCGGCAGCGTCATAATATGTTCGTGAATGGCCGCTGCTTTGGAAGCTTCAATGATTTGTTCATCTGTTGCATCGGGCCGTCCGTAGCGCAGATTTTCTTTGATGGTGTCGTGGACTAAATAGCTTTCCTGCGTGACGACACCAATGATTTGCCCGATGGATTCGAGGGCGAGGTCTTTCACATCATGGCCGTCAATCAGAACGTGCCCACCACTTGCATCATAAAGGCGCGGGATAAGATAGGTCAGCGTTGTTTTGCCCGAACCGGAAGCGCCAACTAAGGCGATATGTTCGCCCGCTTTGGCGGTTAGAGAAACGCCGTCCAAGGTTGGCGCTTCTTGGTTTTCGTCGTAGTGAAAACTGACGTTTTCAAAAGTGACAGCGCCGGAAATTTCCGATGGTTTTAGCTTTTTTGCATCGGGCGCGTCGCGGATTTCCTGCGGCTTGTCGAGGTATTCAAAAATGCGATCAAAAAGAGCCAGCGCGCCAGTGATTTCGACTTGAATATTCAGCAAGTTCGTCAGCGGAAAAAACAAGCGCGATTGCAGCGAGGTAAACGCCACAATGGTGCCGATGGATAATGTCGGGTCGTTTTTTTCGACAATCAGCCAGCCGGCCAGCCAATATACCAAAACCGGCGTCACCGAAAAAGTCAGCATAATCACGCTGAAAAAGACACGCATCAAAATGCCCTGCTTCAGTTGCGAATCAGTGAGGAGTTGGTTTTCGCTCGCAAATTTCTCGCTGGTCAAACCGCGCCGCCCGCTGGTTTTGGTAAGCAGTGCGCCCGATACCGAAAGCGTTTCTTGCATCGTGGCATTTAAATCGGCCAATTGTTGCTGCGCTACGCCGCGAATGCCGCGCGAATATTCACCGACATACGACGCGAAAAACGCAAAAAGCGGCAACACGCCAACGCTGAGTAAAGTCAAGCGCCAATCCATGTAAAGCATGGCGACAATGGTGGAAAGCACTGTCGCGGCGTTTGATAAAACATTGGCAACCGTGTCGGATAACACGCCTTGCACGCCGCCGACATCACTGACCAAGCGGCTTTGCAATTCTCCAGTGCGCGTGGCGGTGAAAAAACGCAGCGACATTCCCTGCAAGTGATCGAAAAGCTGATTGCGCAAATCGCGCATGATGCGCTGCCCAACGGCCATCGAAAGGTAGCCATACCACAAGCCCAGCAGCGTGCCGCCGATAGTGACAAGCAACGTTAGCAGCGTGTAATGTGTAACAAGGGGCAAGTTGCTTTTGCCCAGCCCTTGGTCAATGATAACGCGCAGATAAAACGGCGAAAGCAAGCCCATAGCCGCTGCCGCCAGCACTAAAAACGCAATAGCAGCCAGTTGCCCTTGATAAGGCTGGAAAGCGCGCGCCACGCGCTTCACCGTAGCGCGCGGAATCGGTTTGCGTTTGGGTTTTTCTTCGTTGTTAATTTTGGTTTCGGGCATTCAAGTTTTGGTAAGGCGAATTAATACGGAAAAATGGCGCGCGGCGCTTGAGGATATTTCTTTTTCGCTTCGTCAACAATGCTGACATCGGTGGCAAAACCCCAATGCAACACTTTCCATTTCTTGCCATTTTTATGCAGCAGCGCAGCCATTTCGCCCCAGAGGAATTTCTCGTCAATCGGTTTGCTGTCTTTATGCAGCGCGTTGCCTTGCATAAAAGCCCATCCGCTTTGCGTTTTCAGGCTGCCAACGCGAAAAATAACAGGAAACTTTGTCGTTTTTTGCACCGGAATGCGAAGCGCATCCATGATCGCTTTGCGTTCGGCGCCGCCTGGTTTGGGCGTGGTTGCTTTGCTTACTGTTTTGTTCGGCGCTTTGCTTGTTTTTGCTTTGAGCGCCGATTGCGCGGCAAAAACAAGCAAAAGCAATAGCAGAAGTTTTTTTATGTTGCTCCTTGCAAACCAAAAAGAATTTTTCATGGTCGAATTACCGTTTCCAAAAAGATGTGGTTGTTTTAGCGTATCAAAACGTGGGCAAACAAAGAAACGAAATTTCATGTTTAAAACAGCGATGTTCTCAATGGCTCTTAGCGCTTTGATGAGTGCCACGGTAATGGCGGTGCCTTTTAAAATTCAGGTCGTGGATGAGCAAACCGGACGCGGCGTGCCGCTTGTGGAATTGAAAACAACCGACGCCACTACTTACTATACAGATAGCAATGGCATCGTGGCTTTCGAGGAGCCGGGACTGATGAATCAGGACATCTTTTTCTCATTGAAAAGTCATGGCTATGAATTTCCCCAAGACGGCTTTGGCAGTCGTGGTAAGGCGCTTAAAACTGTTCCCGGTGGCAGCGCGCAACTTTCCATCAAGCGCCTCAATATCGCCGAGCGACTTTATCGCATTACCGGGCCGGGCATTTACCGCGATACAGTTTTAGTCGGCGAAAAAGCGCCGCTCAAAGCGCCGCTTTTAAACGGAAAAGTGATGGGCCAAGATACCGTGATGTCCACGGTTTACAAAAACAAAATTTATTGGTTTTGGGGCGATACTTCGCGGCCCGCTTATCCTTTGGGCAACTTTCACACATCAGGCGCCACGTCGCTGTTGCCAAACCAAGGCGGGCTGAATCCAAGTGTCGGCATTGATTACGATTACTGGGTGAACCAAGATGGTTTTTGCCGCGCCATGGTGGAACTGCCGCCCACCGCAGGCGCCACGCTGATTTGGATTGATGGCCTGATAACTTTGCCCGACGAGAAAGGCAACGAGCGCCTTGTTGGGCATTACGACAATTTGAAAAGCATGAGCGAACCGCTCGCGCAAGGTTTGATTGTTTTCAACGACCAAAAGCAAACTTTTGAGTTACTCAAGCCGTTCGACTTGAAAAATCCGCTGCACCCGCGCAATTATCCGTTTCGCGTGAAAGTGAAGGACGCCGATTATTTTTACTTCGCTTCGCCCTTGCCCAACGTGCGCGTCAAAGCCAATTGGAACGATATCCAAAATCAGGCGCTATATGAATCTTACACGCCGCTCAGACCCGGCACGCGCTTTCAAAAAGAGCAAACCGAACTCGAACGCGACGCGGCGGGCCAATTAGTGTGGACATGGAAGCAGAATACCGCGCCGCTCAACGGTTCACAGCAAAACCAACTCATCAAAGCAGGAAAAATGAAGGCAGATGAGTCGCCGTTTCGCCTCACGGATAAAGATTCGGCCCAACCTATCGAAGCGCACAACGGCTCGGTTTTTTGGAATGATTACCTCAAAAAATATGTGATGATCTTCGTGCAGGCGGGCGGCAGTTCCTCGTATTTGGGCGAAATTTGGTATGCCGAAAGCACCACGCTCGAAGGCCCGTGGCAGAATGCCAAAAAGATTCTCACGCACGAAAAATACACCTTCTACAATCCCGTTCAACATCCGTTTTTTGACGACGGGCGTTTTGTTTATTTTGAAGGCACTTACTGCAACACATTTTCGGGCAATGATAACCAAACCCCGCGCTACGATTACAACCAGATGATGTATCGCTTGGATTTAAGCGACGCGCGCTTGCGTTAAATATCAAGGCAAAGGACATAATAAATCGCAATGGGCAGACTAAATTCTGGATTAAAGCGAGTGATCAATGGCTCGCCACTCGAATCTTTGGCTCGCCGGGCTTACGCTCTTATTCTCAATCGGCGACGTTCGGCGGCAGATATTCGAAACGAACAATATAACGAGCAAACACTTGCAGTTATGCAGTGTGTTCTCAAACCTGACTCTAACTGCATTGACGTGGGATGTCACAGCGGTCTGGTTTTGCGTGATATTTTAAATTTGGCCCCACAAGGTCAACATTTCGCTTTTGAGCCGCTACCGGACTTCTATACAGCGTTGCAAAACGACTTTCGGGATTATCCAAACGTGCAGTTTTTGAATTTGGCCTTGTCGGACGAAAGCGGGGAAATTGAATTTCAGCACGTTGTCACGAATCCGGGTTATAGCGGATTGAGGCGGCGACAATATGACTCCGACCACGAACAAATCGAAACTATCTCAGTGAATAGGGCGCGATTGGATGATGTGCTGTCACAACAGCCGCCTTGCCCCATTCATTTCATTAAAATAGACGTGGAAGGCGCCGAAAGTCTGGTGTTTCGCGGCGCCGAGGAAACTTTGCGCCGCTATCGTCCCTACATCGTTTTCGAGCATGGCGGCCCGTCTCTGGAGTATGGGAGCGGCCCGGAGGACATTCACGATTTTCTTTTCGGTTGCGGCCTACGCGTTTCGTTGATGGAAGCGTGGCTGAAAAATAGTCAGACCTCGGCGATGACAAAAGCAGAATTTCATAGAGCGTTTTATAATCAAGGCCAATTTTATTATATGGCGCACCCTTAAGTTAATGTATTCAAATGACGCACAAGCATCGCGTTGGCGCTGCGAGCAAACAAGTTTCATTAACCGACCAATTCGCGCAAGGATTCGCCAACAAACGCCACTTGTTCGCGCGTCAGGCAAAGTGCTGAAGGCAAATTCACGCCGCGCATTCCGATGTCATACGCCACGCGATTGCGCTTTTGTGCCACCTGCGCTGAAGGCAGGTTTTCATAAGCCGGAAGCGCGCTGAGAGGATGAAAAAACGGACGCGAATCTATGTTGCGCACCGCCAAAAACTCCATCACTTGCGTTTTGCTAAGTCCGGTTGAAGCCTCAAAAAGCGCTGTTACCATCCAATACGAATTTTTCGTGTTGGGCGGCTCGTAATTCAGCGTAATCTGCGGCACATTACACAATTCTTCTCGATACCAGGCGAAGATTTCACGCTTGCGATGGACTAATTCGTCCACGCGTTCCAACTGCGCCAAACCCATCGCCGCTTGCATGGCGCTCATCTTGTATTTGTAAGCGACTTCGGTATTAAAAAACTGCACATCGCCCGGCACACGGCCATGATCGCGTAAGAATAAAGCGCGGCGAAAAAGTTCTTCATCATCCATCGCCAGCAAGCCACCTTCGCCGGTTGTCAACGTTTTCGAGCCATGAAAACTAAACACGCCGGTGCGCCCCAAACTTCCAGCGCGTTGACCGTGAAACTCCGAGCCAATCGCTTCGGCGGCATCTTCGATTATCGCGATTTCATGGCGCGCGGCGATGGATTTCAGCGCCTCATAATCGGGCATTCCGCCGTATAGATCAACGGGAATGACCGCTTTGGTGCGCGGCGTGATGCACGCTTCAAAAGACACTGCATCTATGCACCACGTTTGCGCATCCACATCGGCGAAAACCGGCGTCGCTCCGACGTAATTAATCGGCGCCGCCGACGCAATCCATGTCGCATCGGGAACGATTACTTCGTCGCCGGGACCGATATTTAGGGTCAGCAGCGACAAATGAATCGCCGAGGTGCAAGACGGCAACGCCGCGCAAAAACGCACGCCGAGATAGTCGGCAAATGCTTTTTCAAAGCGCTCATGGTATTTGTTGGCCTCGCCATACCACGCCGTTGCCGCTGCATCAGTAACGTAAGCGATTTCTTTGTCGGTAATCCACGGTCCGGCCACAGGAATGCGTTGCATTTTAATCTTTGACGCACTTCAAATAGCCATCGGGCGCGACGGTAATGAGCAGTTTGTCTGAAATAGAGCGGTCAATTTGAAAGCGGTCATTTTTCGATAGAAATTCGCGCACCGCCGTTTTGGGATTGTTGCCCACGCCCCACGGACGATCCGGGAAAAACGTGGCGGGCATATCTTCGATAATTGTATCGAAAACCACGGCGTAACCACCGTTTTTCACCAATGGCGCATATAATTCCAACTCACGCAAAACGTGGTCGTGCGTGTGGTTGGAATCGAGAACAAGCAGCACGTTTTTGCCCCGCGCCAATTCGCCAACTTGCGCCGCGATGTTTTCATCAATCGAAGAGCCTTCGATCATCGTGATGCGCTTAAACATCGGATGATTTTCGATTTCGGTGCGGTTATGCACGCGGATTTCGATGTCCACACCGAGAACTTCGCCATGTCCCATCATTTCACACAGCGAGGCATAATAAATCAGCGAACCGCCGTGCGCGATGCCGGTTTCGATAATCAAATCAGGCCGCATTTGCCAGATAATTTCCTGCATGGCGACCATATCTTGCGGAAATTGAATAATCGGACGGCCCATCCAAGTGAAATTGTAAGAGTATTTTTCCTTGGAAACGTCCGTAATCCATTGCTGTGAGGCCGCACGCAGCGATTCACTGTGGCCCAGATTACGAATGTGTTGTTGTTTTTGTGCTTCAAAGGCCGCATTTCCATCCATGAGTAACTCGCTTTCTCTACTTTTGCTCACCGGCGGCGCATGACTGCCATGCGAATGGGACTGAACTGACCGCTCCACGGTAGATCCACGGCAAGCTGATGAATCTCATGTTCATAATCCGGCTTTTCACCGCGCATCCGGCACATCGCCGAATAAATGACACGCGTGGCAAAATAATAAGAACTCGAAAAATCTTTAAATTCCATAAGATTAAAAAAAGGTTCCGCACATTGCCGCCACTGCTCTTCGGTAAAAAGCAAGTTATGCCAACGAATAGGAATTTCCTCTAAGCCAACCGCGCGCCGTGCCGAAGAAAGGTTGTTTTGCCCTTCAATAAAATTCTCGATGGCAATATAATAACCGCCCCTCTTCAAACGCCCCGCTATTTCGGCTATGGCAGTGGCTTGGTCATCAGAAGATTCCAAATTAATAAGACAGCGATCACTAAGAGCGACGTCGAAAGTCTGTGAGCCGCAGGCCATCTCTAAATTTGTCGCATCGCCGACGCTAAAGGCAACACGGTCTTGCAATGCCGGAATTTGTTGCAATCGCCGCAAGGCATTTTTAATCATGCCGGGGCTATAATCCACGCCCAAAAATCGTCCGCGCGTCCATGCCTGAGCGACCATAAGCGTGGAAAAACCGTCGCCACACCCCACATCCAAAACCGAGGCATCTTCCGGCAAATCCAAGAGATTCAACGCGTCGGTAATAGTAGTGATTTCCAAACGGCGCAAGTGAACATCATCGGTTGTGGCCGTTGGCACATCCATATTTTGACGCGCTCTCTCATCCCAATAATTTTTGATTTTTTCACTTTGTTTTTCGCTCATATTTGCCTTAAGGGTCTTGGCTTAATTCCCATTGAATATTTCAAACTATGGTTTCTCGCTAAGACTGATTTTATTTGCCTTTTTTGGAAGTCTGCCCTGTTACAGCCCGCCAGCGGGTGCCCAGGGCCAATTTGGGCCGAATTCCGTTGAGCAAATTCTCCATTTGCTCACGCGGAGTCAGTTTAATCCCCAGATTGCGCCGCGCTATGACCTCCATTTGTTCAGGTTCGGTCATAACAGCGGTTTTGTGCATTTCGTGGCTCATGCAGGTTGCACACAGCGAGTGAGCATATTTTAGTCTTTGCAGTTCATCAAAAGGAGTGTCAAGAAATGAAGGTGCTATAGTGTATTTTTTGTCGAAGGTGCCGCAACACAAAGCCACGCTGCCATCAGCATTGAGACTCATTTCCTCAGCGCGCAAACGACAATCGCACGGCGCGGTGCCAACACGCAATTGTTTATGTTCATTCGGCGAAATTGCCAACAATTCAATAACTTTTTTGTCGGCTTCGTCAATGTGGCCTTCGTAATAAGCCAGATTCTTCTCCAAAGGCATTAAATAAGCCCACACCGGCTCCCAATTGAAACCTAATTTCTGAACTAAATCGCGCATAGCATTGTGTTCTTTTCCCATATTATGCCGATAGCGCAAATACGACACGAACACTTGCATTTTGCTGCTTTGTTCGTCAATGACTTCACGTAAACGGTGCATATTCGCCTTCACGATTTCTATGTCACCACCGCTATGCGTTTGCTGGTAAATCTCCTGTCTAAATCCCGATAGCGAAATTCGGAATCTATCTGGTTCTGCGGACACCACCTCGGTAAGGCGATCAATTCGATTGAGATTGCTGGATAGATAACACGGAAAGCCATGTCGCTTTACACTGGCAACGATTTGCGAGAGTTCAGGATGCAGTAACGGCTCCGTCCATGAAAACAAGCTGATATATTGCACGTTCGGTGTCTCACACACTACTTTATCCATGATCGCATCGAACATAGCAACGCTCATACGCCCTTTAGGTCGCGCTGCCTCGCGGGAATTGCCGACCGGGCACGATGGGCAACGTAAATTGCAACCTTCGATCACATCAATGTTATATGCAAATGTTTTTTTTGTAGATGCTTGAATCACATCATTCTGCTCAATGGGCATCTTCCGAACCCCTTTCAAGACTATCAATTCACGTTTTCCTGCAAGCCAACACAAATGTCCAGTTAGGGTTAGTGGCCTTGCGCTGTGCCGCGTTCTGCCAAATGCCTTTGCAAACGGTCACGCAGGTCAGTATAAGCCTGCCGCGCATCGAAATTATCGAATGCAAATTGTAAAGCGATATCTTGCAAAGATTCACGTTGCTTTTCATAGAGCAAAAGGCAAGCAACCGCGTCGGCAAATTCTTCCCACGAATTGACAACTATGCAGGGCGCTTCGTCTGTCCAGTGTAAGCCTTCGACACCCGGATGCCATGTTACAAGCGCCTTACCGTGGCTAAGAGCCTCAACTGTTTTGATCTTCAACCCTGTCCCGAATCGTGTTGGATTAATTACTACCGCAGCCTGCTGATATTCGGTGTTCACATCCTCCACACGGCCCACAATTTCAATTCGGTCATCATCGCTTGCCGTAGCAGGCATATATTCGCCGATGCCACCTACCACGCGCCACTTGACAGCCGGAAACATTTCACACAAACGCGGCCACGCGTTTTGAAAAAACTCCGTTACACCATGTTGATTCAGCGGGTTATCGGAACTGATGAGTAAAACACGCTCTGGCACAATCGCACTTTCCTGCTTTTCGACTTGCTGATCTACGCCAACAACCAGCACTTCGCGTTCGGGCACAAGGTCTCGAAAATAGGCGGCTTCTTCGCTTTGGATCGCCAAAACCACATCGCTGCGCAACAAACGACGTCGCTCTTCCTCGCGGGTGCAAGTCCACAAACCTGTAATACCAAAAGCCGCTGCGTTTTCACTTTTATCGGCTTGGCGATCCAAGGTGTCTATGATTTTCAACGTGCTATGCGGCATGGCATCTAAGCATTCGCTGTTGAATGCATAAGCGACAATCGCCGCTGCCGGTTGAAATTGTTTTCCCATTGCCCGCGCCACCGTCACGCTTTGCGGCGACGCTCCAAAATGAGAAATCGGCGGCAAATGGCGTGGACGGCCTTCCTCTGGCTTCAGGGAATTGCTTTCCACCTCCTCATCTGATGATCGAGATTGTCGCGTTGCCGGCGCGTTTTGCTTTGAGATTCTCACAGAGCGCAGACGATTCTTGGCAGCATCTCTCCATGATACAGGAAAAATCGAAGTCATAAAAATTCGGAACTGTCGCACCCGTTGAAGTAAGCCCGCGCGCGACCATAACGGCGTGTCCTCCAAAGACCAAACAACATCTGTTAACCGCTCAATCTCGCGGCGCGCTTCCAGTGATAATTCCGGCGTTTCCACAAACAACACGGTGCGATAGCCTTCGCCACGCAACCAAAGCAGCAAATTGCGCAAACGCAACTGACTGCCATGCGCCACAGGCCACGGTGCCAGAGGCGAAATCAGCAAAATAGTGGCTTGATTAACAGACTTATTGGCCTTGTTTTGCCGCATCGCGCCACCAAAAGAAGAGCGCATTTTTTTATAAACACGTTGCGGAGTGACAGCTTGCAGCAAACGGACAAGTAAAGGCAATAAGCGATGCCGAGCCGTTTCCTTCCCGCGTTCTACTGCCTGTTGCCAAACGTGTCGTTGCAGCATGGCTTTTTGGCTGTGCCACGCCAATTTCCAACGTCCAATACGCCCCAATGGGGCATAAACGGGCGAGGCTAAAATATGACAGGCAGCATGGAAAGCAATGCTTTGATGCGGGTAGCGGCCTGCCCAGTGTCCCAGTCCTGCAATTGCCGCTGTTTTGACGTGGCTTTGTGACGCACCTCCAAGACGGCGATGCACTTTGACGTCACTCAGCGTTTCCATTTTGCCCAAAAACGCCATAGCCGCAAGGATTATCCAGTCGTCGCCAATGCGATTACTAAGAGGTGTTGTGGGTGAGGGCGCGACGCGCTCTAAAAAATCGCGACGCATCAAGCCATAAAACAGGCCGTTCCAATTGACTTCGGCGTAATAATGCACAACGCGCGAAGCGGCATTTTCATTGGTAATATGCAAGGCGTCTTCGGCACAAAGCCACTCCTCGCCCTGATAATAATGGGCTTGGCCGCCCACAACAGCGTAATCGGGGTGCGCTTCTAACACCCGCACGCAATGTTCAACATAATCGCTGTCCACCCAATCATCGTCGCCCAGCCACATAAAATATTTGCCGCGCGCGAGTGAAAACACTTCATTAAAATTTGCCGTCGGGCCGCGATTTTGGTCTTGCCGGATATATTTCAAGCGATTGTCTTGCGCCGCTAATTCACGACAAATCTGCTCGGTGCCATCGGTGGAAGCGTTGTCGGAAACAATGATTTCCAAATTGCGATAACCTTGCTCCAACGCCGAAACTAAAGCCTGACGGACCATGAGTTCCCGATTATAAACCGGCAATCCAATACTGACCAAAGGCCCATTATTTCCGTTGATGTCACTCATTCGCTATCTTGGAACGGCAAATAATTCGCGTCTTTTTCGCTGATAATACTCACCGGCAACGGCCAGTGAATCGAAAAAGCAGCATCGTCAAAACGCGCGCCGCGCGCGGCTTCGGCGTGATATTCGGCGGACATTTGATAAAACACTTCGCTGTTGTCTTCAAGCGTTTGAAATCCATGCGCGATGCCTTCAGGCAAGTAAATCATCGTGCGATTTTGCGCGGATAATTCAACAGCGAACCATTGCTTGAATGTCGCCGAATCGCGGCGCAAATCCAGCGCGACATCGTAGATTTTCCCCATTGTGCAACGCACTAATTTGGTTTCGCCATGCGGCGCCTCCTGCCAGTGCATTCCACGCAAAGTGCCTTTTTGGTGGTTGAACGAAATATTGCACTGCACGAAATCGGCGCTCAAAACTCGTGATGCAAATTCATCGCGACAAAAGGTGCGCGCGAAAAATCCGCGCTCATCAGCGATGATTTTCGGTTCGATAACCCACACGCCACGCAAAGGCGTTTCAAGGAATTTCATTCGAGGATTTCCAACTCTGGAATTGGCACGACGAACTTTCCACCCCAATCGCGAATGTGCGCCATTTGTCCCATGATTTCATCGCGCAAATTCCACGCGAGAATCAGCAAATAATCGGGCCGCACGGCGCTGATTTTATCGGGATGAAAAATCGGCAATCTTGTGCCCGGCAAAAAGCGCCCTTGTTTATGCGGGCTGCGATCAACCGTAAACGGCAGCAAATCGGGTCGCACACCGCAGTAATTGAGCAGCGTGTTACCTTTAGCGGGCGCGCCATAGCCTGCGACGGTTTTTCCATTGCGGCGCGCTGCAATGAGAAATTCCAATAGCGCCAATTTGGTTTCGCGCACTTGGGCATCAAAAGCCGCATATGTTTCGACTTTATCAAGCCCCGCTTGCAGTTCGGCCTCGCGCACGGCCAAAACGCGCGGCGAAATTTCCGCGTTTTCCGTCTCGTGCCGCGCGAAAACGCGCAAGCTGCCGCCATGTGTGGAAATCTCTTCTACATCGAAAATTTCGAGGCCATGCGCGGCGAAAATCTTCTGCGTCGCCAAAAGAGAAAGATACGAAAAATGTTCGTGATAAATGGTGTCGAATTGGTTGCGCGCCATCAAAAGCATAACGTGCTGAAATTCCACGCTGAGAACGCCGTCGCGATTCAGCAAAACTTTCAATCCCGCTACAAAATCGTTGATGTCGGGCACATGAGCCAAGACATTGTTGCCGACCAATAAATCGGCGCCGCGATTTCCCATGCGAATTTCGCGCGCGCTTTTTTCACCTAAAAAACGCACCAGCGTTTCGATGCCCGCCGCCTGCGCTACCGCCGCCACATTGCGCGCCGGTTCGATACCAAGGACCGGCACACCGCGCGCTTTGAAAAATTGCAACAAATAGCCATCGTTACTGGCGATTTCGATCACCGACGATTTTTCATCATAGCCAAAGCGGTCAATCATCGCCTCGGCAAAGCGCTGCGCGTGGGCAAGCCACGAATCGGAATACGACGAAAAATAAGCGTAGTGTCCGAAAATCTGCTCTGGACTTTGAAACTCCGGCAATTGCACCAAAAGGCACTTTTCGCAGACAAAAGCGTGCAACGGAAAATATAATTCGGCCTGCTCCATTTGGTG
>JANMKN010000046.1:0-7068 GCA_031372065.1 Abditibacteriaceae bacterium
TTTGCTTCCAGCTACACGACTCCCAATTCCGGCGCCGACGGGCGCCCTTGGTAATAAATTTGCCTAGTGCGAATTGCGTATTTTCTAATTTTTTCCGAATTTCGCACTCTGCACTCCGCATTTAAAATGTCCTCTATTGCCTTTATCGGTGCGGGTGCGATGGGCGCCGCGTTAATGCGTGGCCTCATCACGGCCAAGGTTTTTGCGCCGGAAAATGTCATCGCCTACGATGTAGACGCGGCGCGCGTGCAACTTCTGGCCGCAGAGTTAGGCCTGAAAACGGCCAATTCTCTCGAAGCGGCCTGTCAAGATGCCGATGTGATTTTGGCGGCCATAAAGCCGCAAATCATGCTGGCAGCGCTCAAACCGCTGCGGGATGTATTGGGGCCGCAGCACACGCTCATCTCCATTGCGCCTGGCGTTTCCACTTCGCAACTTGAAGTTGGTTTTTCTCGTGCTGTTCCGGTTTTGCGCGTGATGCCCAATACGCCTTGCTTGGTTGGCGAAGGCGCTTCTGCCATTTGTCGGGGCGTTCATGCCACCGATGAACATTTGGCTATGGGAAAACGCATTTTCGGCGCTGTGGGTCTTGCGGTTGAAGTTGAAGAAAAATTGCTTGATGTCGTGACAGGCTTATCGGGTTCTGGCCCGGCTTATGTTTACGTTTTTATCGAAGCCCTCAGCGATGCGGGCGTGCGCATGGGCCTTACGCGCGATACTGCCACGCGCCTTGCCGCACAAACGGTGCTGGGCGCTGCGAAGATGGTTTTGGAAACCGGCCAGCATCCCGGCGCTTTGAAAGATCAAGTCACTTCCCCCGGCGGCACGACCATCTCCGGTTTGCATCAGATGGAGCGTCATGGCGTGCGCGGCGCGATGATGGACACCGTTCAGGCCGCAACACAACGTGCCCGCGAATTGAGTGAATAACGCGATGTGTCCGAAGATGATGCTCTCAATCTGACCACGGGCAAAAGCGGTGTGCTGATTCCGGTGCGCGTTACGCCGCGCGGGCGCAAAAACGCTATAACCGGCGCGCGCAACGGCGTTTTACTGATTTCTGTGACGGCGCCGCCCGTTGATGGTGCGGCCAATGCAGCGGTTATTGAAGTGCTGCGCGACACGTTGCGCTGTGCCAAAAGCGCCTTGTCGTTGTCCCGTGGCGAAAAATCGCGTGATAAAGTGATTGCAGTCAGCGGGCTTGATTTCGATGTAGTTAAAACGCGCCTTGAAGCCGATTACAAAATTCCCTCTCCCCAGCGCAGCGATTCGGGAAAGGGTTAGGGGCGTTGTAGCACAATCAGGAGGCTTTTATGCTTTTTCATCGCCGCCAGCCTTTCCTGTCTTTTCAAATCTTCGTTCTTCTTTTTCTATGGTTTGCGCCGCTGAACGCGCAAAATGTCAGTGGTTTGCGTCTTGAATGCAGCGGCGAAGAATCGTCGGGCATTTTTTGGGACAGTGACACCCTGCAAACCCAAACCGCGCCGCTACTTACTCTCAAAGTCACCAACGAAACGGCGCAAGGGTGCCGTGTGCTTTTGCGTTGGCAAGTCGCTGATAGCAGCGGCCAAAAACGCTTCCAAAAAAGCAGCGATTATAATCTTGAGGCGCGCGGCGTTCTTTTAATCCGCGATTTGTTTCCGGCTACTGCACGCGGCGCTTATTTGCTGACGGCACAAATGCGGCGTCATGACAGCGAAAAATGGAGCTATGCGGCGTGGCCTTTTGCTATTACAGTGAAGCCACAGGCTGGTTTTCGTCCCCAGTCGTTTTTTGCGTTGGATGCGCCGCTATTACTGGATGAAAGCAGCCTTGATTTCTATGCGCGTTGCGGCGCCCGCGTGTTGCGCTCGGAAATTTTAGGCGATCATTTGCCGCACGGCGTGATTGACAATCAAATGCAAGCGCGATTGTCACGCAATCTGGCGACTTTGGCTGTATTGGACAAGGGCAAAAGCGCCGAGGCAATTCCGTGGTCAAATCGTGCTTTGCCAGTTCTGACGCGCTATGCGGCGGTGAAAACGTGGGAAGTTTCAGCGCCGGGCGTGCAAAATGCCGATTTTATGCAGTCGTTTTCCACCTCGGCCCGTGCCGCGCGCCCTGATGCGGCTTGGGTTTGGCCGATGGAAAGTGGACGCCAAGCGCAGCCTGCGGGCATAGCAGTGACGATGACGCCGCTTGGCCTTATCGCGCCGCATGATTCCACGTCCCAAGTTCCCATTCCCGGTGGCGTGGCGCATCCGGGCGCCCTGCGTCGTGCCTTGTTGTCTGCTGTTAGCACCGCACAAGTTTCAAAATCGGCGCTGCATATTCGCGCTCAATTGTCTCCGCAGGGAACTCCGCTGGCTTGCGCCGGCGACCTCGTTTCGCGTTATGTTTTGGCGATCATGTCGGGCGCGGCAGGCATGAGCGTGGAACTTTCCGACGGCACGGGCGCCGCTTCGCGACAAACTCGTTATGCACAGGCCGCCGCTTTTTCCAACCTAACGGGCTTGCTTGAAGATGCGGCGTTTGTCGAAGATTTATTCCCGCGTTCGCCGGCTCTTTGTGGTGCGCTTTTTCAAGTTGGGCAAGGCTCCGTTGCTGTCATTTGGCCTTCGCGTTCCGGCTCGCCTGCCGCTTTGAAAACTCGCCTGCTCGGTGCGCGAATTTTGGACGTATTTGGCAATTCGCTGCCTGCGGGCAACGATATTAGCATTCCTTTGGGCGCTGCGCCGGTTTATGTGATCAGCGACGCCGCGCCTGCAACGGTGGCATGGGCACTTCGCAACGGCAAGGTAGATGGCATTGCGCCCGTGGCGGCGCGGGCTTTGCCGATTACGCAAATTGTGTCTGGCGACCCACAAAAACTCAGTGTGCGCTTGCAAAATGTGCTGTTACAGCCCGCTACGGGCACCTTGCGGTTAAATGCGCCTGCGGGTTGGACGCTGGCGCAGAACGAACAAAAATTCGCTTTGGGTGCCGGAGAGATTCGCGATTACGATTTCTTCGCGCAAAATGCTACGCCCGCGCGTGACGGCTTATATTCGGTGGCTGTGGCGTTGGAAATCGAAGGCGGAAGTGGCGTATGGCAGCAAACCATGCGCGTCGCTTGCGCGGCCAACACGCAAAAACTATTGCGTTTGGATGGTGACCTTCGCGATTGGTCAAACGCGCAATGGATGGATGTGCGACCCACGAAAGCGCAAGGCGACAGCGCCAAAGTCGGCTTGCTTTGGGATGAGAATTATCTCTACATCGCCGCTCAGATTGAAGAATCGCGTTTGCATCCATCGAACGATGCCAACAGCTTTGCGGACGGCGACGCCTTGCAACTGGCATTTGGCATCCAAGGCGAAGGCAAGCCCGAAACTGGCCCGTTTCGCGATACCGATTGGAGTTTGGTTTTATCGTCGCTATCGGGCGGACAAATCTGGATGCCCGGCCAAAATTTGCCGCGCGAAGCGCGCTGCATCACGCGCCGCGATGAACGCCGCAATATCACGATTTACGAGGCTTGTGTGCCGTTGTCGGCGATTCCCGACTTAAAACCTGCCATGCGCGCCGCGAAAGCGGCGCCGGTGCGTTTCGGCTGGATTTTGCACAACGACGAAGGCGCACCACTCGAATGGAGCGCCGCCGTTTCCGTCTTTCAATGGTGGCGCAATCCAGCTTCGTTTGCGCCCGATTCGCGCCTCTTTTTGGCCGCGCAAATGCCACTTGGTTTCGCCCGCGAAGGCAACATCAACGATCAGGCGCCAATCTTAGCCGATCAAAATTCCAGTTCGCCCGCGCCGCGCCACACGACGCCAAACAAGCTGCCAACGAGAGATTATCCGCCCGAAGGCGGCATTTTAGCGCCGATGTCGCCCAAACTATTGCCTCCCGTCAAAGAACCCGTAGGCAAACCCATTCTGCCGACGGCCCCCGGCATTTCCGTCTCGCGGTTGCCCTGAGACGCTCTGTGGAATGCCATCTTCAACTGCTGGAATGGCATCTTCAACTACCGGAATGGCATCTTCAACTGGGGAAATGGCATCTTCAGATGCGGAAATGGCATCTTCAGATGCGGAAATGGCATCTTCAACTGGGGAAATGGCATCTTCAACTGGGGAAATGGCACCTTCAGATGAGGAAATGGCATCTTCAGATGCCGGAATGCTATCTTCAGGTCACGGAATGGCATCTTCAGTGAGTGAAATGATCTTGGTGGCGTGAAATGTGGCTTGAAACAGGTTATTCTTTAACTATTCCAAATGCGAATTCTTTATCTCGACATTGATTCTTTGCGGCCCGATCATTTGGGCTGCTATGGCTACCACCGCAACACCAGCCCGATTATTGATGCCCTCGCGGCGCGTGGCGTGCGTTTCACCAATTTTCACGTTACTGACGCGCCTTGCCTGCCCAGTCGCAGCGCCCTTTTTTCGGGGCGCTGTGGTTTTCATACGGGCGTGATTAATCACGGTGGCGTAGCTTCGCAGCCGTTTATCGAAGGGCCAAATCGCGCTTTTCGTGATTTATTCGGCACAACAGGTTGGATGGCCGCTTTGCGTCGCGCCGGACTCAGAACTGCAACCGTCAGCCCGTTTGGTGAGCGTCATTCAGCTTGGCACTGGTATGCCGGTTTCAACGAAATTTACAACACTGGCAAAGGCGGCATGGAAAGCGCCGAAGAAGTTGCACCGGTGGCAATTGATTGGATTGGCCGCAACGCGCAAAGCGACAATTGGTTTTTGCACGTCAATTTGTGGGATCCGCACACGCCTTATCGCGTGCCGGAAATTTTCGGCAATCCCTATAAAAACGAGCCACTTCCCGATTGGTTAAACGAAGAAGTGCGTAAGCAACATTGGAACGGTTGCGGGCCGCATTCGGCGCAGGAAATCGGCGGTTACGAAGGCAAAGATTGCTGGAACGGCAAATATCCACGCCAGCCCGCACAAGCTGATTCGATGGACGGCGTGCGCGCTATGTTCGATGGCTACGATTGCGGCGTGCGCTACGCCGATGAACACGTCGGAAAAATTTTGGATGCGCTCGAAGCTGCTGGCGTTTTGCAGGAAACCGTAATTATCGTTTCCTCCGATCACGGCGAAAATTTGGGCGAATTCAACATCTACGGCGATCACCAGACCGCCGATCTAATCACTACGCGCGTGCCGCTGATTGTCGTTTGGCCCGGCGTCACGGACAGCCAAGGCGGACGTGTGGACGAGGCGCTGCATTATCACTACGATTTCGCTGCGACGCTGATTGAACTGTGCGGCGGCAGTGTGCCAAGCAACTGGGACGGCGCGCCGTTTACGGATTCATTTCAAAATGGCGCCGATGCGGGCCGCGATTATTTGGTGGTGTCGCAGGGTGCGTGGAGTTGCCAGCACGGCGTGCGCTGGGACGATTTTATTTTTATTCGCTCCTATCACGACGGTCATCACGCATTTCCTGATGTGATGCTTTTTAATGCTCAAGACGACCCGCATGAGCAATACGATTTAGCGCCAGAACGGCCCGACTTAGTGAATCAAGCCATGAAAATGCTGAATGAATGGCACGGAAACATGAAGCGCACCGCAACGCATGTGGATCACGACCCGATGGAGATTGTGATTGCCGAAGGTGGCCCGCTCCACACTCGTGGCGCTCTGCCGAATTATCTGGTGCGTTTGCGCGAAACCGGACGCGAAAAATGGGCTGATAACCTGGCCGAAAAACATCCGCGCGAGTGTTGAAAGCGGACTTCCACAATAAAAAGGCGGCTCTCTTTTAAAAAGAGAGCCGCCTTTTTGCATTTTGGCTTGGTTATTCGGTCAAGGTCGTTTGCCCGCCGCTAATGGCGGAATTACGCGGCAAGAAGCGCACTGTCATGTTGATTCCCGTGCTGTCGTCGGTAATGTTTTCGACGTAAACCGGCGCGAAATCCAAGACAGGCGTATTCATGTTGCCGCCATTCGGCACGAGGGCGGGATTGGTCACAATTAAATTCAGAATACGCGGATTGCGAAAAAACGGCGCTGGGCCATTAATAGGCTCGGTGCCAGCCAAAACCTGATCGTAGTGCTGACCGACATATTTGATGTAATCCGAGGGTTGGGCCGGGTCTGCATCGAACCAAGGTGCGCCCGCTGCCGCACGAAATCGCGTTCGCATCGCCTCCAGAAAATTACTGGACTGCGGGTTGAGACTGGCGTTTAAGGCGTCCAGAAAATCCGTTGGCGGCAACGGCGGCATCGCAGGATGCACTTCAATCGGCGGATTCACTGTGCCATCCAGTTGAGAGCGCATATGAGTTGGGCTTTTGGCGTTGGTATCAACCGAACGCATATCGAACAAAATCATGCTGTTCAATGCGAATGGTGTGTTGTTGTGCCGCACCAGAGCTAAGGTAGTGCGATTTAAAGTGCCGGGCAACGGAAAGCCTCCCGGCGCGAAGGTATTGAATGTCGTGGTGTCAATGCCAATCGGTGAAACAAACGGGGTGCTATTACCACTAATTGAAGCAACGGCGCTGGCCCGCACTGCACTGGAATTTTGTCCCAAAAGGCGTGCGAAGAATAAGGAACGCCGGCGCAATGCAGTCACGCGGATTCTCGAATTGTTATCCAGAAATGTGTAAGTTAGGTCGTTGGCAGCATCATCTGAAACGCGGTTCAGACGCGCCACTAATTCTGCCTTATTGCGTGCATTGATTGTATTGGGCAAATCAGTCGCTCCGCCCAAAGCTGCGGCGTCAACAGCGCGCTGCAACTGATTTTTGTCGGCCATCAACACACTGTAATCAACAGCAAGCGCCGCACAACCACCAAGCAAAATAAGCGAAAAAGCTACGACGTGAAGGATTGTTCCCCGCCGCCGCGTGCGCCCGTGGCACCAATTGTTGGCAACAGACTGCCGGTTGTCCAAATAAAAACGTCGAATCAAATGCGGCATGATAACTCCAAAACTAATGCGCGTTCTCAAGTGCGTTCACGCACCATCGTTACAGGCACGCGAATCTCGTGTCCAAAAAGAGACAAGGTTGTCAGCGGATTATACACAGCGCGCACTGTGACTTTTAGCAGACTTCCAAAAGGCGCACCATTTTGATTG
>JANMKN010000087.1:0-2757 GCA_031372065.1 Abditibacteriaceae bacterium
TGGTCGTACCAATTGCGCCGCATACGCTTTCGTCGCGCGATTATTCTCAGCGATGCCGGTCAAGGCGATGTGGGCTATGGCGAAGCGAAGTTGTGGGCCTTTGCCGCCCATGCCCGGCGGCGCGAATTTGAAGGAAAGCCCTTTACGGTTTTGCGCGAAGCCAAGGCCAAAAAAAAAGTTATGCTGGTTGCTGCGGCGCGCCTTATTATCGCGCCGCGCCGCGTGTTCAAAAAGCCGCGCCGCGCCGCCTCGTTGCCAGCGCCTGAGTTAATCAATAGCGCGCGGACTTTTGTGTATTTGCAACACGCCGTGCATCAACATGGCGCAACTTTGGGGCGCGTTTTGTTAATTGGCGAGCAGTGGAACGAAGGCACAGCGGGGCGTTGCGGGTGGAAAATCGCCGATGAAAAATCAGCGGTGACATTGGCTTTGTGTGACGCTTCTTTGGAGCGCGATTTTCCTGCGCTTCCTGATTCTTTGCTTTGTTTTTCTGGCGCGCCGCGCGCGTTTTCCTATTCTAAAAATCAGCGCGAAATCGAAAATCGCGCGGCCTTTTTCGATGAAACGGCACGCGATATTTGGTTGGTGACGGAGCAGTGAAAATCGTTTTAGAAGTCAATCCCTTAGCGCTGGCGCAGAAAACGGGAGTGCCGTATTTCATTGAAGCCTTAGCCGAATCGCTGCTGCACAAAACGCAAAATACAAGCGATGAAATCACATTATGGGCGCCCGATCTCGACTGGGATCCGTTTCCGCAATTTGCGCATAAAAAACTTTGTCGCGGCGGTATTCCACGCGAAGGGCGGGCGCTTTTGTGGCGTTATTTTGCCAGTGGCGGTGTGCCACGCGATGCCAACATTTATCACTTGCCGTTTTTAGCTCCGATTGCGCCATTCCACGAAAAAACGCGCCTCGTCACCACGATTTATGATCTGGCGTTCATGCATTTTCCCGACATTGCGCCTTCGCCCGCTGTATTTCTCGATCAAATTGAATGCTCCGCTTTGCAAGCCGCGCAGAGCGACCATGTTTTGACGATTTCGCAAGCGACAAAAAACGATATTATCGCGGCGTTTGGCACCGATGAAAATAGAATTTCGGTTATTTATCCCGGCGTGCAAATTGAAGCGCCAAAAGCGGAAAATCAAGCTGCGAAAACCGCCTTTCATGCCCTAAAACTGCCGCCGCGCTATGTCTTATGTGTTGGAACATGGGAGCCGCGCAAAAACCTGCCGCTGCTTTTGCGCGCGTGGGCCAAACTGCGCCCGCGCGATGTGAAGTTGGCGTTGTGCGGCGTGCGTGGCTGGAAATATCAAAATGCTGAAGCCTTGCTCGACGAACTGCAATTGCACGACAGCGTTTTGCCGCTGGGTTATGTGCCACGCGAAGCAATGCCTCATTTGTATGCCAATGCGCAATTTTTAGTGTTGCCTGCGCTTTACGAAGGTTTTGGCCTGCCGGTTGTCGAAGCCATGAAATGTGGCTGCCCGGTTTTGTGCAGCAACACTTCGTCATTGCCCGAAGCGGCGGGCGAGGCCGCGTGGCTTTTGTCACCGCGCGATGTGGGTTTGTGGGCTGACTCACTGCAAAAAATGTTGAACGATTCTTCTTTGCGCGATGAATTGCGCGCCAAAGGTTTCGAGCAGGCGCAAAAATTTTCGTGGGATGAAGCAGCACGTCAAACTCTGGAAATTTATCGCGCGCTGCTTTAAATCGTTTCAACTTCGAGGTGGCGCGTTACACTTCACAACACTCATGCAAACCCCGAAAAAAGCTGTGATTTTAGCTGGTGGATTGGGCACACGTCTCACCGAAGAAACCACGGTGCGCCCGAAGCCGATGGTCGAAATCGGCGGTATGCCGATTTTATGGCACATCATGAAAATTTTCGCGGCGTATGACGTGCATGAATTTGTGATTTGCCTTGGCTACAAGGGTTACATGATAAAAGAGTATTTTGCGAATTACTTTTTGCACATGAGCGACGTGACGATTGATTTGCAAAATAATTCGTTGGCAGTCCACGAACATTTTGCCGAGCCGTGGAAAATCACCTTAGTGGATACCGGTGACGAAACGCTGACCGGAGGGCGTTTAAAACGCGTGGCGAAATATCTCGATAACGAACCGTTTTTCTTTACTTATGGCGATGGCGTCGGTGATGTAAATATCAAAGATTTGGTGCAATTTCATCAGGCGCACGGCAAAATGGCGACGATTACGGCTGTGCAACCGCCGGGGCGCTACGGCTTGCTGGACATCGAAGGCGATGCGGTTTGCGGCTTTCAAGAAAAGCCACGCGGCGACGGCAACTGGATAAACGGCGGCTATTTTGTGCTGGAACGCGGCGTGCTGGATTACATCGCAGGCGACAACACCGGCTTTGAAAGCGAGCCTCTCGAAGCCTTAGCGCACGCCGCGCAATTAATGGCTTACAAGCATCGCGGTTTCTGGCAACCGATGGACACTTTGCGCGATAAAAACCAACTTGAAGAATTGTGGAATAGTGGCAACGCGCCTTGGAAAGTTTGGTGAATGACAATCCTTAATTTGAATTTTAAATTTTGAATTGATTCTCCGATTTAAAATTGAAATCAAGAATTCCAAATTGAAATGCAATTTCCGAATTGTCGTTTTTGCCAGACGCCACTGCGCCATTCTTTCGTGGATTTAGGCACTTCGCCGCTGTCGAATGCTTATTTAGAAGCACACCAAATGGCCGATATTCTCCACCCGGCGCTCAGCCGCGCCTACCGC
>JANMKN010000103.1:0-3896 GCA_031372065.1 Abditibacteriaceae bacterium
CGATTTGTGGCAGCCAACAAGTAGCCTTTGCTATCGGTCACAAATATCTCGGCAAATAAGTGATTTCTCTTGCGAAAGGCCTTGAGTTGACGGGCTACCTTGTTGTCCAAAATCGTTTTCAGTTCAGGCGAAGTGGATCGAGGAGACAACTTGCTTTCAAAGTAATAGCCCCAGTTTTGCTCAAGAAATTCGGCCCGTTGCGCTGTGATGGTCGGAGATTTGGCAATTTCATCGGGCAGACCGGAAAGCGTTGTCCAATCGGCCAAACTTTGAATGCGATTATCCGCCAGTTGCGATAATCCATTGGCATAATGCGTGGCGCTGGCCTGATAAAGTTGCCCTTTGTTGCGCTTAAATTCGCTAAAGCCGAGAAATTCCACCGACACAATGCCCACCAACAGCGGCAAGGCCGAGGCAACAAAGAGAATCGCAACCAATTTGGCGCGAATCGAAAGTTTCATAACACGGGTCGTGGCATTATAACGAAATACAACTGGTTGAGACGCTTATTTCATAGCACTTTTACGATTCGTCGGCAATCGGAAACTATTTTAGGGCCAACAAAACGCTAAAGCGAAGAGTCGTATGTTTTCTCTTATCCAACGAATCGCGCACAGCCGAGGCGTTGGAATTAGCCGGATAATAGAATTAGATTCATAACAGAGAAGCCAAAGGACACAGAACAAATTACTAATCTTGCGCAGTTTGTCCAGATTCGCGGGTGGTAATTGGCTCAAAAGCGTGGTTCTGCCTACCAATATTGGTGAAAAGGACCTCGGAATTGCAAGCAGAAGTGTAAACTGGCTTAATCTACTTTCGATGAGTGACACAAGGCCTGAATTTTCACCTGAACCGCCAATAGACGCAGGAGTTGACCCTGTTTCCCTTGCTGACTCGCTACAGTCCGAGGCAAGCTCGCTGACGCGATATGGGATAGTAGGGCCTTTGCCAGCGGCAGTTTTTGTCGGACGCGATGAACCGCTTGCCGCCTTTCGACAATTGCTCGAAGCCGACGCTGATGAGTCCCTACCCCTTTTGGTGATTCATGGGCCGCAAGGCATTGGCAAATCTACGCTGCTGCGCAGCTTTTATGATGATCTGCAACACATCGCGCCGCCTGTGCCTCATGCGTGGTTCAATGCGCGTAACGTCGTTAATCATCCAGAGGCCTATCGCGAAACTTTGGTTTCGTGGCGCGTCACGCTGCAAAATCAGTTCGATTTGCGTTTTCCACGTTTCGATATGTGTTTCGCCCTGCTGCTGGCACACGAAGGCCTCGAAGAATCGCTATTTTTTGATTTAATTCCCTCGCTGAAACCAATGCAGGAGCTTTCTCGGTTTCTGTTAGAAGCGCCGGGGCAAGCGGGTCAGCTGATGAGCGAGGCGGGCGAGGCAGGAGTTAGCATCGGCGCGTCGTTTTGGACGAAAATCGGCGACGATGGGCAGGCACTTATAAATAGCTTGTGCTGCCGCGTTTTAGCGGACGAACCGAGTGTGGCCTCCGCATTAATCGAATATTTTGTGGCCGATTTAAAAGATAGTTTGTGGGGACGCGATGGATTAGCGGCGCGCGCTATCTTGTTTTTCGATTCGCTGGAAGCGCTGTGGCCCGGCGAATATGTGCTGCTACCGGAACTGACTCTTTATGTGCAGTGGTGGCTGCGCGAATTGGCGGCGCTGTGCATAGCAAATGGCATTTTGTTGGTTATCGGCGCCAGAAATCCGTTGAATTGGGCCGAAACCGACCCTGCTTGGGCACGCGCTTTTATTCAACAAATCAAAATCGGCGAATTGACCCCGCACGAAGCGCAGGAATTTTTAGCGCGTTGTGGCATCGGCCCGGCGCATCCCGAAGCGCCGTCTTCTCTTCAGAGGGCTGTTATGCGCTCTTGTTCGACGGAGCCAGCGGGCGGTTTTCTCAATCAATGGACCAACCGGCAAGTCGGCGATAGTTTGCCATTATGGTTGGCACTTTCCGCCGATATTATTCAGAATTTCCGGCGGGCTGGCAAAGGCGATCCGGGCGCAGCACAATTTGCTTTAGTGCAAACAGGAGCACCGGGCAAAAAGCTGTGCGACTGGCTGCTGAAATCGTTGCCTTCGCGCGATGCTGTGCGCTGGTTGCGCGAGTTAAGCCTCACGCCCGATTGTGATGAACTCGCAGCGCAGGCGATCATGGGCGAGGCAGAAACCGAACACAATTTGCGGGCGCACTGGATTCGTTTTACGGAGTATTCCTTTGTCGAAGATCAAGGCAATGGCTTTTGGCGCATTGAGCCGTCGCTGCACCAACATTTGACAGATAGCGCGCGACAGAGCGAGGCGACAGCGGCCAATCTTAACTTTTTTCATCATTGGACAGAGCGTGGTCAAGCGGCTCTGGCTTGGTTTCATAAGTGGTCGCTAAACCCCAAAGAGGCGCTTGATCTGTGGGAATCCGCGTTCGACCAAGCCTATGAAGCAGGAACGCCCGAACAAATCTCACGCGCTCGTGAAATGTTGAGTTGGTGGGGTGAAATCGCTTTAGATGAGCGCGATTTGGAACATACCAATAGCAAAACGTGGGCAAAAACGCACATGACACTGGCGCGCGCACTGCATGACACGCCCTTTCGTTCACGCACCACGGCTTTGGCGATGAGCCTGATCCATTATGAATTGGCGCTTTCGGTCTATACCAGCGATGAATTCCCGCGCGAATGGGCCGAAACCCAAATTTTGATAGGCACCGTTGAGCGCGCCTTGTCGCGCGAGGATGTCTGTTTTGCCAAGGTATCTCTGCTTAACGCGGCGCTTGAGCGCTATGAAAACACGCTGCGCATTGCGACACCGCTCGCCGCGCCGCGCGAGTGGGGCGAAATTCAAATGCAATTAGCGGGCACGCATCGCGATTTGATGGAGCTTGATGCGGCGGGCACCGGGCCGCATAATTATCTGAGGCGCAGCATTCATTTTTATGAAGAAGCCATGCGCCTCTGGACTAAAGCGCGTCATCCGCGCGAATGGGCGCGCATTCAAGTGGAGATAGCAGCGACTTATGCGGCCAGTCCGATGGGCGGACGCGTGCGCAATTTGGAACGCGCGCTGGTGTTTTTCCAAAGCGCTCTCGAAATTTTGACCGAAGCCGATGCCCCACGCGAATGGGCGGACATCAATGTGCAAATGGCGCAAGTGCTGATGGAACTGCCCTTTGGCAATCGCGCCGAAAATTTGCGCAACGCCATAGCCTATTATTTATCGGCCTTGCGGGTTTACGACGAAAACTCTTCGACTTTCGCGTGGACGAAAACCCATCTCGAAATCGGATTGGCGTGGGGCGAATTGGGTTATGCCACCGATGACCTCAACGCTTATCGCAACGCCGTGAATTATGTAACGACGGCCAGCGCCTCCTATGCCCGTCTGGGCCGCGCCGATGAAGCCGCGCGAACCCAATCTATCGTGAAGGACATCAACGAATCCTTGCAGCGCGCCCTCTGAATAGCGCAATCGCGTCAGAATTTTAAAGACCATCATCTTTCATTCCCATCAGAATGGCCTCCGTCGGCTTCCCTGCCGGGGCAATCCCCGCGAGAATGGCAATATTTTGCTTCCCCGGTGCCTCCATCCCCGTAGGGATAGCCTCCGCAGGACTCCCTGACACCCCATCCCCGTGGGGATTGCCCCGCCCGGCTTCCCCGGCGCCTCCATCCCCGCGAGAATGGGGTCGTAAGAGAAGCAATTTGAGGTAATTCTCGCGAGAATGGAGGCGCCGGGGAAGCAAAATGGCTCGATTCTGGCAGGAATGAGACTGCCTACAGGTCAGCCGCAGTTGTCATGACAGCCGCGTTTTCTCGGAATTTTTCTCATTTGCTGCAAGCTTTCGCTAAAGCCAAGGTGCAGGTTGCTGAGGATGT
>JANMKN010000122.1:0-36242 GCA_031372065.1 Abditibacteriaceae bacterium
GGCGCGCACCGTGCGCTTTTTTGAAGTGTTGCGCGAGCGCTTTCCGCAAGTGGTCATTCCCTTTAAAGAAATCGTGCAAACCGCCAAAGCCTATGGCAGTTTGGGCGAACGCGAGCGCGAAATTCAGGTTTTGCGCGCCACTGCCGAAGCCAGCTTCAGCCGCGAAGCCAAAGTCGCAGGTGCGCTTGAAGATGAAGGCGAATTCAAGGCGTCGTATGATTATGTCGCGGCGCGGGCGCGCGAATATCCCGATGTGGCGAACGTCGAAAGCGCGCTTTATGCCCTGGCGCAAACCGTGGCGCAGCGCGCCGACGAAGAGCGCAAAAGCGGCAAAAAAGAAAGCGGCAAAGAACTGGGCCAGTTAGCGGCGGGCCTTTTGCGCGACTTTTTAGCCGCACATTCGGAAAACCCGGCGGGCGATGAAGCCGCTTTTGCTTACGCGGTTAATTTAGTCGAGCAGGAAAAATTCGACGAAGCCGCCGCGTGGAGCCTGCGCAGCCTAACGCGCTACGAAAACAGCGCCTACGAAGACGATTTGGTTTACATTGCCACCTACGCGAATTATCTGGGCGAACATTTCGATGAGGCCTTAAAACTCGCGCAAGATTTGGTTTCCAAAGATTATGCGCGCAAGGACGGCAGCAAAGGCAAAAGCGATTACCGCAACTTCGCGCTTTATATCGCGGCGCAAATTTTCCACGCGCGCGGCCAAGCCGGAAAAGCTGTCGAGTTTTATCGTGAAGTCGGCGCGCAGTTTCCCGACGCGCGCGAATCGGCGGCCTATTTTGGAGCCAAAGAATTAAAAATCCCCGAAGTCGTCGCCATCGCGCCGGGCGAGGCCGCCAAGCTGAAAATCGCGGCGCGCAACCTCAAAGAAGCGCAAATTTCGGTTTACAAAGTGGACTTGCTCAAGTTCTATCAAAACCGCAAAAACCTGATGGATTTGGGCACCATGAATCTGGCCGGCATCAAGCCGATTTGGGAAAGTTCGGTGGATTTGGGAGCCGAAGAATTCGTGGACAAAACCAAAACCATCGAATTGCCACTCAAAGAAAAAGGCGCTTATTTCGTGACTGTAAAAGCCGATGACGGCGAAGCACGTTTCACGGCATCGGGCGTGATTGTGCGCTCGGAAATAGAACTCGAAGTGCAGGAAGATACGGCCAGCGGACGCGTGCGCGTTAACGTGGCAAAGCACACGCAGGGCGATAAAAACGGCCCGCCGCTTTCCAAAGTCGAAGTGTGGGTCGCGGGCAGTGCCAACGATAGTTTTCGCAAAAGCCAAACCGATTTGCGCGGCGTGATGATGGCCGACGATGTGCGCGGCAAGCCAACGATTATCGCTTACAAAGACGGAGATTATGCCTTTTACCGCAGCGAGAAAATCTTGCAGCCGCAATATGTCACGTTGCCCTCAGCGCCCGCTGCAAACCAAGTCGCCAAGCCTGCCGCCAAGTCGTTCAAAGATCAGGCGCGCGATGCTTACATTGACAACAACGAAAAAGCGCAGCAAGCGCAACTCGGCAATTACCGCGCGCTGCAAGGCAAGAACGCCAACAACGAAATCCAAAATGCGCCCGCCGATGCGATGGGCGTCGCAGCAGGCAAGGCGTTTTAGAGTTTTTAATGGTCGCAAAAAGGCGCAAAAGTGGTTCCTGCGCCTTTTTGCGGCTATGACACTTTTTCGCTTTGCGTCTTAGCAGTTTGGCGTGAGATTTTCTAAAATAAAAAGTCGTTTCGCAAAGGAGTTTTTCATTTCATGTCACTTCGCATTCAAAAAAGTTGGGCGCAATTGGGGCACCCGAAAGAACCGGGCACGCATTCGGTGCGCGGCATCGGCAAAATTGTCAATCTCACGCAGGAACACATCGAAGCTGCCGCGCAGCATGAGGGCAACGCGATGGTGGTTTTGGGCCACCACGAGACCACCAGCATGGTGCCACACTGGGAAATTATCGAAGTGCGTGCCGTGTAGAAATCGAAACATAAACAGGCTGGTCATCTTTTCGATGACCAGCCTGTTTTGCTTTAGGGTTTGCGGTCGGCCTGACAAATGGTAAATCGTTTCGTAAATGCCTTCATGCGAACATAATTGCGCTCGTCTTCGCGCGCGTAAACGCCAACTGTGCCTTGCGGCTTGCGCACTGTCCAGCCGTGCTGCGTCATGTAATTATCAATTGGTTTCGATTGGTGGTCGCGGCGCACAAGCCAGCGTTGACCGCTCGAACCGACTTCGCCCATCGGCGCGCCGGAAATATCTAAACGCGCCGCCGCGCAGAGAATGAAAAACGTATCGTTTTCTTGAAGCAGCGCCGACCCGAAAGACAATATGTAAAGCGCAGGCACAATCAAAGCCAGCATCAGCCAATCGCCGATGGAGCCAAAGCGTCGTTTTCGTTTGTCTTTCATTTTGAAACATTTGAATAGAACACGGAGGCTTCGCCTATCCGCCCAGAGGGCACCCGAAACGACACGGATTTTCGCGGTTACTTCGTAAATAGAAAAACCTAAAAAATCCGTATTTATCCGTGTTTATCCGTGCTGTTTCCGTGAAATCCGTGTTCTATTTCACTTCCACTCTTCGTTAAAAAAGCCTGCGTCCACAACTTTTCCGGGCCAGCGTGGGCCGGGCGCTTCGTTCAAATCAATGACGCCCCAATCGGGCAGTTTGGGCGTTTGCAGCGCGTTATTGCCGTAGCCATCGGCGCGAAAATCGAGGCCACTGTTGATAACAACATAACGTTGTGGATTAAGCGGATTCGGGAAAATCAAAATGGGCGCATGATGCGATGAATCGTAAGTTTTGCCGCGAAAAACGAGACTTTTAGCATCCCATTTTATAGGTAAGCGCCGGATAATATCTGCCAAAACCTCATTCGATGATGGGTCGCCCCACAAAATGAGGTTCTTATTTTTCATATCGGTGACGCCAATTGCCAGATCATCTTTTACTTCTACATCGCCACGAAATACATCGCGCCATAATTTGGCGGAATAATCCATTTCGCTGTTCACCCAAGCGCCAATTTTTTCATTGAGCGGTTTGCCCGTTGGTCGCACGAAAAGGAAAGGTTCTACAATCGCGTCGTCAATGGGGCCGGTCAAACCGGGACGTTTGCGCGGCACCACGCCATTATCGGAAGTCCTCCATTTGCCGCGCACTTTGGCAAAAAGAAGCCTGCTTGGGTAACGACGACTGATCGTGTTTGGGCCATAAAAGCGAATACTCTGACCATCCAATACAACCGTGGCCGGCTGCACGCCATTAAAAGAAAGCATCGTTACGTTTTTGGTGTCGGCGCTGATGGTTTTGTCGTCGGTGAAGCGTGCTTTTACATCGGCGCGCTGCCAATGCGTTTCCATGCCTTCGATGCGCACCCACGAGGCTTCGGGATAGCGCAGCGTGTAAGTGGTCAAATGCACTTCGCGCGGCGTGGTGTCGCGGCCTTTATCTAATAATTCTTCGAGCCGCGTTGTCAGCGCTTTTTTGGTTTCAGGTTCGTAGGAATGACCGGTTTTTGGGCCGATGAAGCGCTCTAATTTCAAGCCTTCGGCTGCCATTGCGGTTTCCATGATGTCGGCGGCTTGTTTTTGGCCGTCAATTTCGCCGCTGTAGGCTACTGTCGGCACATTGAACAGGTTCGCCGCCGAATTGATGGCATCATATTGCGCCCACAATTTTTGTTCCCACAGCGGGCGCGGCTCTTTGCCGGGCGCAAGGGCTTTGGTAAATTCCGGCGTTTCGGAAAAACCGGCGCCGGGCGAAGCGGCGCACCACAAACCCGAATAATGCACCGCCAAATGCCACGCGCTACCGCCACCCATCGAAAAACCGGCGACTAAAATGCGTTGTGGGTCAATTTTATAATCGCTTTTTGCAGCGTTGAGCGCTTCAAAAACATCACTTTCGCCCGCGAATTTGGTGGCGTTGCAAAAGCGCCCATAAGGAATGAGAATCAGCGTGTTGGCGGGCGTAATATCCGGCGCACGGCCTTCGCGCTCGGCTAAAAACGCCAGTTCGGTGCGCTTTTCGCCGCGCCCCAAAAGCCAAACCATCGCGCGATTATTGGCCGCGTTCGCGCCTTCGGGCACCACAAGGCCATAAGGCTGAATCGAGCCATCAATTTTCGAGCGATAGCCGCGCACGACAAGGCCGCTGGCTTGCAGCCACGGCATTTTTCCGGCGCGCATTTGGTCAACGCGTTCGCGGCCTTCTTCGATTAAATGCTTGCCGAACGCCACTTCTTTGGGCGAGAAAAATTCATCGTAACGCAAGGCCCAATCTACCGCTTTGTGGAAAATTTCCACGTCCGGCAAATGCGCCGTCATTTTCGCATCGTTAGCAATAACGGGTTTGAGCGCCGCAATCTCTTGGCGCAGCGTGGCCGCGCCTTTTGTGAGTTCATCGCGTTCGGCATCGCTTAATGTGATGCCGGGCGGCGGAATGGGTTTGGGCGGCGCTTGGGCGAATGCAGGCGCAAGGGCACACAAAACAGTGGCAAGAGCGGCAGGGCGAAAGGGCGAATGAAAAGTAATCATAAAAATCGGGGACTCCTTTTATTATGAGGCGAAATCCGGCTTAATGGTAGCGGCGTTTCACTTGACAGGAATCTCGACAAAAATAGGGCTACGCGATACTTGGTTCGGCAACAATGCTTATTCTTGGGGTTAGAGTCCTGAAAAATTTACAATAAAAATTTGAGTATTAACATGGCGTTAAGACGCCTCGCTTTGTAGAATTGAAACGTCCCCGGCACACCAAAAATCAAAAATTCGTGAGGGACTGCACGGCTGACAAAGAGCGGCTGTCGGAGAAGTGGAGGCGCCTGATGTTTCGATCAATTGCCCAGGATTCCGGCCCACAAAGCCATTTAAGTCAACGTGCTGCGGCTTCTGTAAATTGCACCGCAATGCACAATTCTGAGTTTCAAGAGTTCTCTGACGAACTCATGCTTCATGCCGAAGATCGTCCGCAAGAAGAATGCGGTGTCTTCGGCATTTACGCGCCGGGCGTAGATGTGGCCCGTCGCACTTTTTTTGGCATCTTCGCCTTGCAGCATCGCGGGCAAGAATCGGCGGGCATCGCGGTCAGCGACGGCGCGGCGCTCAAAGTTCACACCGCTATGGGCCTTGTTTCGCAGGTGTTCAGTCAGGACACGCTCGAAACGCTGAAAGGCGATATTGGCGTCGGGCACACGCGCTATTCGACGACGGGTTCGTCGCTGGCGTGCAACGCCCAGCCGATTCTTATCAATTCGCCCGATGGCGAAATGGCTCTGGCGCACAACGGCAATTTAGTCAACGCCTCGGTTTTGCGCGAAGAATTGGAAGCGCAAGGTGTGCGATTTTCGACTTCAATGGACACCGAAGTCATGGGTCGCCTCATCGAAAATTCTCACGATTGCACGCTTGAAGAGGCGCTGATTCACATGATGCGCCGCGTGCAAGGCGCTTATTCCTTGACCATGATGACGCGCGACACTCTAATTGCCTTGCGCGACCCCAATGGCGTGCGCCCGCTTTGTTTGGGGCAACTGAGCGAAGAAGAAGGCGGCGGCTACGTCGTCGCCAGCGAAACCTGCGCGCTGAACGTGGCCGGCGCGAAATTCGTGCGCGAAATTGAGCCGGGCGAGATTCTTTTCATCAACCAAGATGGCTTGGAATCCATTCGCTTCACCGAAGCCGGAACCGACCGCGAAGAGCGCACCGCGCTGTGCATTTTCGAGTTTATTTACTTGGCGCGCCCCGATTCGCAGTTGATGAACAAAAATGTGCATCACGCGCGCCGCAGAATGGGCGAATTATTGGCGCAGCAAGCGCCGTGCGAGGCCGATGTTGTGATCGGTGTGCCCGATTCGGGCCTGCCCGCCGCCATCGGCTACGCCACGGGCAGCGGCATTCCCTATCAGGAAGGCTTAATCAAAAACCGCTACATCGCGCGCACGTTTATTCAGCCCGACCAAACGCAGCGCGAACTGGGCGTGCGCATGAAATTGACGCCTCTGGACGATGTTTTAGAAGGCAAGCGCGTGGTGGTTGTCGAAGATTCCATCGTGCGCGGCACGACGACTAAGCGCATTGTGCAAATGATCCGCGATGCGGGCGCCAAGGAAGTGCATTTGCGCATTTCCAGCCCGCCTTACAAATGGCCATGCTTTTATGGAATTGACACGGCGGCGCGCAAAGATTTGATCGCTTATCAGCGCAGCGTCGAAGAAATCCGCCAATACAATGGCGCCGACTCGCTGGCGTATATTTCGATGGACAATCTCATCGAAGCCGTCGGACAACCCAAAGAAGTTTTCTGCCGCGCGTGTTTCGATGGCGAATACCCGATTTCCATTCCGCACGATATTAAATTCACCAAATTAGTGCTGGGAGAAGACGGACAAAATCACATCGTCAACGGCATCAATGGCACGAATGGTTACGCAAAACCGCAAGCCACTTCGGGCGACCCCGGCCCGGAAAGCGAAAGTGATTTGGGTGTTTTAGTCGGCGAAGCGCCCAGCGCTTAATTTCTCTTTTAATTTTCCTTCATGCCGCAAAAATCCACCGTCGAAGAAATTCGCGCCCGCTTCGATGCCGATGTCGAGCGCTTTTCCAATCTCGAAACCGGCCAATCGGCCACGATAGATTCGCCGCTTTGCCTCGAACTTATCGCGCAAGCGGCGGCTGCCGTCACGCCACACGCCAAATCGGTGCTGGATGTTGGCTGCGGCGCGGGAAATTACACGCTCAAATTGCTGAAAGAACGACCCGATTGCGATTGCACCTTAATTGATTTGAGCCTTCCGATGCTCGAACGCGCCAAACAGCGCGTCGGCGCCGCGACAAGTGGCAACGTAGAAATCCTGCAAGGCGACATTCGTGAAATCGAGTTGGGCGAGGCGCGTTTCGATGTTATCGTGGCCGCCTCGGTTTTGCATCATTTGCGCAGCGAAGCCCAGTGGCGCGCCGTTTTTGCGAAATTCCATCGCGCTTTGCGACCGGGCGGTAGTTTGTGGATTTTCGATTTAATCGAGCATTCGCTAACGCCTGTGCAAAACTTGATGTGGGCGCGTTATGGCGAGTATTTGACGGCCCAAGGCGGCGCGGCTTATCGTGACAAAGTTTACGATTACGTCGCCAAAGAAGACACGCCCGCGAGCTTGCTTCAACAATTAAATTGGCTGGACGAAGCCGGATTTTCGCAACTCGATGTCCTACATAAAAATAGCTGTTTTGCGGCGTTTGGGGCCGTGAAAAATTAAAAAATGAGCGAAATACCTCTCACTTACGCCTCGGCGGGCGTCAATATCGAAGCGGGCAACGAAGTAGTGCAGCGCATTAAAAGCCATGTGGCGCGCACCCGAATTCCCGGCGTTTTGGGTGGCATCGGCGGTTTTGGCGGCCTGTTTCAGCCCGATTTGCAGGGTTATAGCGAGCCGGTTTTCGTGTCGGGCACCGATGGCGTCGGCACCAAATTAAAACTCGCCTTCCAATTGAATAAACACGATACCGTGGGCATTGACCTTGTGGCAATGTGCGTCAATGATGTTTTATGTGGCGGCGCTAAACCCTTGTTTTTTCTCGATTATTTTGCAACCGGCAAATTAGAGCCGCAAGTGGCCGAAGCCGTGGTTCAAGGCATCTCCGATGGCTGCGTGCAGGCGGGATGCGCTTTAATCGGTGGCGAAACAGCCGAATTGCCCGGCTTTTACGAAGCGGGCGAATACGATTTGGCCGGTTTTTGCGTCGGTTTGGTGGACAAACCGAAAATTATTGACGGCACAACCATCGCGCCCGGCGATGTGATTCTCGGCTTGCCTTCCAGCGGCCTGCATTCCAACGGTTTTTCCCTCGCGCGCAAAGTTTTGGAGCCGCTGGGCTACGAAACGATTGATTCATCCTTAAATTGTGCCCTTGGCGAGGCGATGCTCGAACCGACGCGCATTTATGTAAAACCCGTTTTATCGTTATTGGAATCGGTGCTGGTTAAAGGCATGGTTCACATCACGGGCGGCGGTTTTTACGAAAACATTCCGCGCGTCATGCCGCAAAACACACGCGCCGTTATTCATAGAAAATCATGGCCGGTTTTGCCCTTGTTTCAAATGATGCAAGAAGAAGCCAATATCGCCGAGCGCGAAATGTTTACCACCTTCAATATGGGCATCGGTTTCATCTTAATTGTCGCCGCGCACGCGGTTCAAAACGCCAAAGCGCATTTAGAAGCACAAGGCGAAACCGTTTATCAACTGGGCACAATTGAAGCGAACAGCGGCGAAGCGCACGTTGAATTGATGTGATTCTTCTGCCGAAAATTATTTAACAATTCAAAGCATTCAGGAGATTCTCTTGGCACAAAGCTATTCATTTCCCAAAAAATTCGCGTGGGGCGTGGCAACGGCGTCAGCGCAAATCGAAGGCGCCGCCTTTGAAGACGGCAAGGGCGAAAGCATCTGGGATCGCTTTCCCCAAATGCCCGGCAAAGTTTTCAACGGCGACGCGCCCGAAGGCGCCTGCGACCATTATCATCGCTACCGCGAAGATATCGCCCTGATGAAAGAATTGGGCTACGCCAATTATCGTTTTTCCATCGCGTGGCCGCGCATTTATCCGACAGGCCGCGATACCATCAACGAAAAAGGTCTGGACTTTTATGACCGCTTGATAGATGCGCTATTAGAAGCGGGCATTACGCCGTGGGCGACGATGTTTCACTGGGATTTGCCGCAGGCTTTGGAAAACGAAGGCGGCTGGCGCGTGCGCTCCACGCCGGATGCATTTGCCGCTTACACGCAAACCATCGTGCGCCGTTTTGGTGATCGCGTGAAAAACTGGATGACACTCAATGAAGTGCCATGTTTCATCGGTTTAGGCTACGAAAATGGCATCCACGCGCCGGGGGCACAAGAATCAAAAAGCGTCGTCAATCAAGCGTATCATCACGCGCTTTTAGCGCACGGTCATGGCGTCCAAGCGGTGCGCGAATGGGGCGGCAAAGGCGCGCAAGTCGGCTTTGTGCATAACCCGGCCACGTTTATTCCGGTTTGCGAAAGCGAGGGCGATTTGGAAGTCGCCAAAACCGCTTATCTGCGTGCTACGGAGCAACTCATGGGGCCGCTGTTTTTGGGTGGCTACACCAAAGACTGGCTCAAATTGGCAGGCGCGGATCGCCCGCAAATTATCAAGGGCGATGCCGATTTTATTGGGCAGCCAATTGACTTTTTAGGGCTTAATATCTACGCCGGTTCCTTTGTGCGCGCCACGAAAAATCGCGGCAAAATCGCACCCGAAGTTTTGTCGTGGAACAATGGTTATCCAAAAGCCGATTTGGATTGGCTTAAAGTCACGCCGCAAGCGCTTTATTGGGCCGTGCGCCACGCCTACGAAGTCTATGGCGTGCAAAATACCTACATCACTGAAAGCGGCTCGGCATGGGCCGACGAAGTAAATGCGGGTGGCGAAGTTCTCGATTTGGGCCGCCGCGAATGGCATCGCAATTACTTAATCGGCTTACATCGCGCGATTCAGGAAGGCTACAAAGTAAAGGGCTATTTCGCGTGGTCATTCATGGACAATTATGAATGGGCCGAAGGCTACGCCAAGCGTTTTGGCCTTGTCCACGTTGATTACGCCACGCAAAAACGCACGCCGAAACTGTCAGCGCAATGGTATGCGCAAGTGATTGCCGAAAACCGCTTAGTGTAAGAAATACACAAGGCGAACCGTCAGCGGCCAAAACGCGCGTTGACTTCAGCGGGTGACAGTGAAAGATTGCTGGTTGCGCCCGTATCCTGCAAGATTTTCTGCGCGATCAGTTCGTTGGTCGGCGCTAACGAGCTAAAATGCGTGGCGTTTGCAATTTCGATGAAATGCGCTTTTGGATTGGTTGAATTTTGCTGCATGGCGCGCAACGAATCAATGTTGCCTTCGTTAGCGCCTTCGATAATCCACACCGGCGACTGAATCGAAGGCAGCCAGTAGCCGGGCGAGCGCAATTCCACTTCTTTTTTGTTGGAAACATCGAACGGCAAAAAGCCCGAAGAGGCGCCATAACCGGCCACATCGTCCACCGGGCCAAAGGAAAAAACAGCGCGAAAACGGTCGGACGATTCGGCCACCAAAAGCACCAAAGTGCCGCCGGTGCTATGACCGCCCAAATAAATGCGTTTGGGGTCAACGTAATTTTGCGTTTCCAAAAATTTTGCGGCAGCCAAAACATCGTCTACTTCGCCGAAAAATCCTTCTTTGGTGCCCGGATTATCATTGCCGCCGCGCAGCGAGGGGAACATCAGCACGATGCCCGCTTTGCGATAAGCCGCCGCTGTTTGGTCGTTGTCGGGAGAAGCAGGCGTCCACAGATCGCCAATGGAATTGCAATCGCCGCCGGTAATCCAGATTATAGCGGGATGCTTTTTTCCATCGCCCGGATCGGGCGTTAAATAAGCCGCCAATTCGCCCACGGGTGATGGATATTTCAAGGTGCGAAACACATTCGGCGGTGCGGCCTCGGCTGCTTCTTTGGCGCCAACAGATGCTGTCGCCACTGTTTTAAAACCGCGCCGTGCCTCGCTTAAAGAAGCGCCCGACGAAGCAGTTTGCGCGTTTTGCGACGCGCAGCCGGCCAACAACAAAAGAGAAAACAACGCGAATTTTTTCATAAGGAATCGCGGCGCAGTTTGACCGTTTCCTGAATTAATTGCCAATAAAACCCGCAACTTTTGACGCGGTTCTCTTCTAAACTCAGCATAACTTTCAGCGAGGATTATCATGCGAATTTCTCTTTGTCTTTTCAGCGCCGTGCTTTTCTTTTTGGTTTCGACTTGCCGCGCCCAAATGGTGACGCGCGATGAAATGCCGGGCTTTGGCGAAGCGTTCGGCCTCAAAAAAGAAGCGCAAATCAAAGATTTTACCATCGCGCAAAGCGGCTCAAATTTGGGCGCCAATGTGCTATGGCCGCAGGAAAAAATCGAACTGACTTTTCTTGTCCACAACACGGGCGCCGTGCCGTTAAAATTGGGTGGCAAACTCGAAACAATTGCTTACAACACGCGCGTTGAAGCGGGCGATGTGTGGGTGCCGCACGTGGCGCGCGAAAGCGTTATCGGCAGCGTGCCGTTTGAAATTGAAGTGCCCGCCAAAACCACGGCGATGTTAAAAGTCGCGCCCACTGTGCCGGAAAAATTCGGCGGCTATGTGACTGTTTTCGATTGCGGCGCGCAGGGCCGCGCTTTTGGTGCCGCGCTGGTGCGCGTGCCCAAAGCCGATGCGGGCAAAGTGTTCGAGCCGTCTTACGCCTTAGATTTGCCGTGGCCTTTCGAGATGAGCGAGGCCGTTACCAAAACTTTCGGGCGCCTCGGTGTGCGCGGCGCTCGTATGGGCGCCAGTTACACGCCAAGCGATAATGCCAATTTTCAAAATTCGCTGAACGAACTCGAAGAACATCTCAAATGGGCGCAGGAAAATAACATTACGGTCATGCTGACCATCGGCAGCGGCCCGCAAAATGACAAGTCGCAGCCGCTGGGCCGCGCTCGTCCGTGGCTCGATGAAAACGGCGCGATGCAAGACACCAAAACCGACACCGCGTGGCTGCCGCAATATGATGATGATTTTCAAAAATGGGTGACGCAAGTCGTCAGCAAATACGGCTGGCCGCGCGGCCCGGTCAACGCCGTCGAACTGTGGAACGAGCCGTGGGAAGGCATCTCGATTTCCGGTTGGGGCGCCGATTTGCCGCGCTATCGTGAACTTTACGAGCGCATGGCAAAAGGCGTGGTGGAAGCGCGCAAAAGCGGCGTGCAAGTGCTGATTGGCGGCGCTTGTTCCAGCACTAACACCTGGGACAAATTGTTTCCCGATGGCGACCAAAAGTTTCTGCCCTTGCTCGATTTCGTTTCGATTCACTATCAGGAAATGGCCGCTTCGCCGTCCCTGGTGCGAACATGGCAAAGCCGCAAAAGCCCGTATGGCCGCGTGCGCGTTTGGGACACGGAAAGTTGGGTCGCTAATTCGGAAGATCGCGTGGCGGGCGTCATCGCTTCGATGCGCGCCCAAGGCCAAGATCGCACGGCGGGCATTTATCAGGGCAACGTTTACACGCCGCAATGGGTGGACGAAAACGGCAAAGAAGAATTCGATGGACGCCGCCGCAAATTCCCCGTCGCGCAAGCGTGGGCGCCCGCTGCGGCTGTGGCGGCAGTTAATCAATATATCGGGCAGCGCCATTATCGCGGCCTCTTGTTTCAAAACGGCTTGCCGTGGATTTTCGTGTTCGACGGCTCCCGCGTGGGCCGCGCTTTGAACGCGCTGCCCGAAGGCGACGCCGATGACGGCACCGTTGTCGTTTTGGGCGATTTGGGCGGGCTGTATAACAAAGACAAAACGCTGTTTCGCGGCGTGCAAGGTTTGAGTAACGCGCCCAAAGTCGCCGACTTGAAAAGCAAAATCGCCGCGCTTCCTGCCGACTCAAAAGAGCGCGAGGCTTTGGAAAAACAACTCAAAGCGGCGACGATTTTAAGCGGCGCGAAACTGACTTTAAGCAGCGACAAAGGCCGGTTTCGCTTGCTCGATTTTTACGGCAATGCTGTGGCCGAGCAAAACGGAAAAATCGAAGTGCCACTCGGCGGTTTGGGTTACTTTTTGCGCACCGATGGCAGCAAGGGTTCGTTTGAGGCGCTTTTACAAGAACTGCGCGCGGCGCGCATTGAAGGCTTCGAGCCGATTGATATTGTGGCGCACGATTGGACGCAATCGCTGACGAAAAACCCGCCGCTGCATTTGACTTTGACTAACATTTTAAACCGACCCGTGCAGGGCGCCATTCGCATCGAAAGCGACGGGAAATTGCTTTATACAGAAGGTTTATCTTTTGAGCCGAACGAAACGCAGGAATTTCTCGCGCCGCTTGAAATCGCGCCGCGCGCCGACAATCGTTACAACATCAAAATTCGTTTCATCACGGGCCGCGACGGGCAAGCCGACCACGAAGAAATTTTGCACGCCAATGTCATCGCCAAGCGCACGATTAAAGTAGACGGCAAGCTCGACGAAGCCGAATGGCAAGGCGCTTTGCCGCAAATTCTCAGCGCGCAGGGACTGGAAAAAAGCCTCGCCGAAAACGCGTGGTTGCCGTTCGTGAAATTTGAAAACGCCACGCAAAACGGCGCGGCGACGGGATATTTGGCTTACGATAATCAGAACTTTTATTTCGCCGCCAAGATTGCCGATGCGACGCCCGATGCCGGCAACGTGCGCTTTTCAACGCGCGACGATGACTCGTATTATTATCCCGCCGTCAGTTACGAAGTCGCCAAAGACGGCACCAAAAAAGAATTGAAATGGCCGGACGGCGTGCGGCGTTATTCGTATAAACGCGGCCCGGATTTGCCGTCGGGCAACGCGCCCAAACACGACAATGTGCAAATCGCCTTTAATGCGGTTCCGCTCGGCAAAGACGATTGGCTGCCCAACCCGCCCGGCGCGCCGCCGCGCTGGATGGTCTACAAAGACACCGACTACGAATACGCGCTCAACGATGTCGCGCCCGCGTTTGGCGGCGGCACCGAATTGTGGCGAATGCTGGTGCCGAATATGCCGCGCAAAATGTTTTATCCGCGCCAACCGAAATGGCCCGGCGATAAAATTCACAGCGAAGGCGCCGTTGCCAAAGGCGCTTTAGCCACGCGGCGCGAGGGCAACACACGCTTCGTCGAATGCGCCCTGCCGTGGAGCGAAATTCCCGACGTGAAACGCTTGCTTGATGGTGGCAAACCGCTGAAATTCTCCTTCCGCGTCAACGACAACGACGGCCCCGCCTACGAATTAGCGCAAGAACGCAGCGTCAGCAAAATCAACGACCAAGCGTTTCATGTAGATTGGGTCACACACTGGGCCAACGAAGTGGAATTTGGGTGGGAGAAGTAAAATAACCCAACAATTAGGCGGCAAGAGCGAAATATGATGCGGGTAGTTTCATTTGTAGCGAGACTCGCCATGAGAGGGTTTTTCCCACTTGCGACTCTCACTTTGACTGGTGTAGCGGTTTACGCTGTCGTAATGGTTCTTGAATTGATTATTGGGCGTCGCTTTCCAAATTACACAATTTTAATCTTGGCTTTTGTTTGTTGGATAAACATCATGCTAAGAATAAGACCTCCTCAAGATGAGACATCTCCTGAGTGAGCAGTCAAAGGGAATTGAGTTTGGTTAAAGTAGGGGCACGCTACGGCGTGCCCGGACACGCCGTAGCGTGTCCCTACAGGCGCCGCAAAAAATCCTCTTGCCAGTCGCGCCTTGTTTTTGCCATAATTCTGAGTGACCACAGCGGGAAAAGAGGGCGGTGCAGGGCGCAAACCTGAATTTACACGCCGCGTTCAGGGGCAGAGGCCCGCTTTGTTGCGTAAGACGCGCTGTTTGAGGCGCCAGATGAGAATCGTATTGCCCTTTATAGAGGGTGTAAATCGCTATTGGAGCGACGTATAGAGCTATACAAGGCTCGTAAATCACTATACGCGGGTCGTATAGGTCTATACAGAACTCGTAAAGCCCTATACGCCCTTCGTAAAGCACTATACGACGCTCGTATAGTGCTATACACCTCTCGTATAGTGCCCGGCGCGGCGCGTTTTTCGATGTTTGAGGATGATCTCTGCCATCAGGAGGGAATCGGTGTTTAAACCACGTTTCAAAGACAACGATGGCCTGTTTGCGGATCAGGCGGAAGGCTTGATTCAGTTTTTCCGCGACAACAAAACGCGCTTGGGCCTCACTGACGCGCAAATTGATGCCCTCGAAGCCATCGTGTCGCCGTTTCGTCCGGCACTCAATGCTTACAATGCCAGCGTGTTGACAACGCATAGCAGATCGCTGGTGCGCGACACCGCCAAAGAAAACGCGCTGAAGGCGCTCGGCACTTTTGTGGACAATCTTGGTGACAAGTTCACCAATCCCGACCGCGTCGCCAACGAGATGCCCGAACTCACCGGCCCCGGCGGGCCGCGTCCGGTGCCGAGCGAAGTGCCGCTACTTGTTATCACCAACGGCGCGCCGAGCGAATTCAAGGTGCAAATTTTCGATGCCGCTCATCCGGCGCGTCTGGGCAAGCCCGAAGATGTGGACGACGCCGAACTGCGCTGGGAAGAAGACGATGGCAATGTGCCCGCCGATTACGACGATTGGCATCCCTGCATCACACCGACGAATTTTCGTTCGCCGTCTAAATTGCGCCTTAAACCGGCCTTGCGCGGCAAAACCATCCTCGTGGTGGCGCGCTTTCGCAATACCAATGGCGATGGGCCGTGGAGCCAACCCGTTTCCGCCATTTTAGCGTGAAGCTAAAAGCTCCAACAAAAAGCGCGTTTCTTGCTCAAGAAGCGCGCTTTTAAGCGGGCGAGACACCCGCGCCATATTAAATTATGAAAAGCAACTCATATTGCGCGGTTGCTTTGTGTTAGAACAAAGAGCGACGAAGTCGCTCTTTCCAGTGCCTACCATAAGCGCACTGTGTAACGTGAGTGAGAAAGGAAGAAACCGATTCGTATTCTTGTGACGGGTGGCGGCAGTGCAGGGCACATTAGCCCGGCGTTGGCCGTGATTCAAACCCTTAAGGACAGCGCGCCCGATGGCAATCGGGCGCCGGAGTTTTTGTATCTGGGCGGGCGACGCGGCTTAGAAGAAGAGCAAGTGACGCGCGCCGGAATTCGTTTTGCGGGCGTCGAAACCGGCAAATTGCGGCGTTATTTCTCGTGGCAGAATTTCACCGATGCCGGACGGGTGCCGCTCGGCATTTTACAAGCGGTAGGCATTGTGCGGCGCTTTCGTCCCGATGTGGTTTTTTCAACCGGCGGTTATGTCAGCGTGCCGCCGGTCATGGCCGCGCGGCTTTTAAACATTCCGATTTTGATTCATGAACAAACGGTGCAAGTCGGCCTTGCTAATCGCATCGCGGCACGCTGCGCCACGAAAATCGCGCTCAGTTGGGACAGCGCGCTGCAAGATTTAACGCCGAATTTGCAAAAAAAGGCTTTCGTTGCGGGCAATCCGGTGCGCGGGCAGATTTTCGCGGGCGATAAAGCTGCCGCGAATCGCTTTTTCGATTTTGACGACGAAAATCTGCCGTCGCTTTACGTCACCGGCGGTAGTCAGGGTTCGCGCCTCATCAATCGCGCGGTGGAAGATGCGCTGCCCGAATTATTGAAAACTTGTCGCATTATTCATCAATGCGGCAAGCAACCGGATGGGCAGGAACAAGATTTTGATCGCCTTGAAAACGCTGTGAAGAATCTGCCGCCGGAATTGGCGCGGCGCTATCGTTTTACGCGCTATGTGCGCGAGGAAATCAATCACGTTTTCGCGTGGGCCGATTTGGTTTTAGGGCGCGCGGGCGCCGGAACGGTGAGCGAATTGTGCGTTCTGGGCAAACCGGCGGTTTATGTGCCTTTGGTGCCCACCGGCGGCGACGAGCAAACGCGCAACGCCCAAATGGGCGAAACAGCAGGCGCCGCGAAAATCATCAAGCAAAGCGAATGCGATGCGGCGAAACTATGGGACGTTTTGCCGCCCCTCTTAAACGATGGCCCGCAATTAGCCGAAATGAGCGCCGCCGCGCTCACTTTAGCCAAACCCGGCGCCGCGCAGACTTTAGCAAATACCATTTTGGAATTGGGAAAATGATTCATCGCGTCTCTGCGGTGAATTTAAATTAAGGAGCCAAATGCAAGACCCTCGCATTGAAAAATTAGCGGACGTTTTGGTGTCGCACTCGTGTCAGTTGACCAAGAAAGACACTGTTTTAATCGAAGCCTTCGATGTGCCCGAAGCGATGACGATTGCGCTCATCAAAGCGGTGCAGGCCAAAGGTGCGACGCCCATTGTCAACGTGCGCCAATCGCAAGTGACGCGTGCTTTGATGCACGGCATGACCAAAAAAACTGCCAAATTGAACACGGCCATCGCGATGGAGCAAACCAAAAAAGCCGATGCTTACATCGCGGTGCGCGGGGCCAATAACACCGCCGAAATGTCGGATGTGCCACCGGAGAAACAGAAAATCTACTCGGCCAACGGGGGACATGATGTGCAGTTGCGGCGCGTTAATCACACGCGTTGGGTGGTGCTGCGTTTTCCCTCGCCGTCAATGGCGCAAGACGCGCAAATGTCCACCGAAACGTTTGAAGAGTTCTTTTTTCAGGTTTGCACGATGGACTACGCGAAAATGGCGCGCGCCTGCGAACCGCTCGTTGAACTGATGGAAAAAACTAATCGCGTGCATATCACAGGGCCGGGCACCGATTTGAAATTTTCGATCAAAGATATTCCGGCGATTCCCTGTTTTGGCGAGCGCAACATTCCCGACGGCGAATGCTTCACGGCGCCGGTGAAAAACAGCGTCGAAGGCCAAATCACCTTCAATTCGCCCACCATTGAATCAGGCGTGACACATGAAAATGTGTGCCTGAAATTCAAGAAGGGCAAAATCGTCGAGGCGACTTCGAGCAATTCGGAAAAGCTCAACGAAGCCTTAAATCGCGACGACGGCGCGCGTTATATCGGCGAATTTGCCATCGGTTTCAATCCGTATATCACCAAACCGATGCGCGACATTTTGTTCGACGAAAAAATCGCCGGTTCTTTTCATTTCACGCCCGGCCAAGCCTACGAAATCGCCGACAACGGCAATCGCAGCGAAGTGCATTGGGACATGGTCTGCATTCAGCGCCCCGATTTCGGCGGTGGCGAAATTACTTCGACAACAAACTGATTCGCAAAGACGGCCTTTTCGTGTTGCCGCAATTGGAAGGTTTGAACCCGGACAATTTGAAAAGCGAATAGGGAATCAAAACAAAAAGGGGAGACATGATTTTTCATGTCTCCCCTTTTGTGTTCTGTGGTTGCCTTTTACTGTTCTCGTTCGGCGGACATAACGGCTCCAGCGATGATGATACCGACGCCGGATAAGAGTTGCACCATCGAGGAGATGGTCAGGCCGCTTTGCGCTTGGGCGGTGTCGTAATCGGTGCCCGCAGTGGGCGTGGTGGCGTCTTCGATGGGCGTGTAGGCATCAGGCTCTTGATGCATCGCGTATTCGCCGAGCGCCATGCTGGCAACCGATGACACCAGCGCCGTGACCATCAATAAATCTTTGACAGCCGCCGTAGTTTTGTAACAACTGCTGGCGTTTTCAGGGCCGCCGCGCCGGATGGCGACGTGCGAAATCAAGGCGCCAAGCAGACCGGCTGCCGCCCACGGCTGAAACAAGGCCCAGCCTTCGTCCACCATTTTGCCGCGTTCTTCGGGATCGTCCAGCACTTCGACGGCGGGATTCATCGCCAGTGTGCCCATCAACGTGCCGCCAAACCACACAGCGGTGCCGAGATCGTGAATTGCTTTGCTAATTTTGCCCATGTAAGGCCTCCTGAATTTTGGGAAATTTGATTTATCCAACGCTAACCCGATAAGTTTACTTCGTAACGGCGCATTCGGAAGTTCAAGATTTCAGGCTCTACGTTGACGGTGGAGCCTCGACCTGCAACTCTCACGCCGTCGCGCGCTGCGGAACATAGGTTTCGGTCAAAGAGCCGTCGCGCATTCGGAAAATCACATCGGCGTCGTCCAAAATTTCCAAATCATGCGTAACTGTAATCAACGCGCCGTGTTCGCGCTGTGTTTTCAAAACCTGCATCACGCGGGCGCCGGTGGCGAGATCGAGATTGGCCGTTGGCTCATCCACAAACAGATAGCGTGGGCGATGCACCAAACCGCGCGCAATCGAAACGCGCACGCGCTCGCCACCAGAGCATTCGTTGGGAAATTTCGGCGCTAATTCGGCCAATCCCAAATGCTCCAAAAGCCAATAGGCGCGATCAATGTCTTCTGGTTTTGGGTCTTCGACTGGCACTAAAATGTTTTCGAGCAGATTTAAATACGGAATCAAAAACGGCTGCTGAAAAATGAAACCGAAGTTCTGACGGCGAAATGATAATTGCTGCGGAATCGGCGCTTTGGAAAAGTGAAAATCGCCGAAATAAACCTCGCCCGCCGTGGCCGTTTTGAGGCCCGACAGCAAATAAAGCAGCGAACTTTTGCCGCTGCCCGACGGCCCGACACTGCCCGCGAAAGAATTTTCGCCGATGCGCAAACTCACCGAACGCACCGCATACGTCGTCGTGCGCGGCGTGATGTAAGTCAGCGTCAAGTTTTCGCACTGAATTGAATGTGGTGAACGACGTTCTGTCAAATGCGGAACGCGGAATGCGAAGTGCGGAGAGTAATTTCGCACTCCGCACTTCGCATTCTGCATTTCTTCACCTTCTTTCCATGATCGAAATGGGGTCAAGCCGGTAGAGGCGTGATAAAACGGTGCCCAAACTGGCGATGCCGACTAAGAATGGTGTCGGCAAAGTGTAAAGCAGTGCTAACGAGTTGATGCGCGCTAAAATCAGGCCGCGCGGCATCATGTAATAGTGATCTAACAAGCGTAGAACAAGCCATGTGAACACTAATCCCAGCAGCCAACTAACCGCGACCAAGGCGCCGGTTTCGATAAACAAGCGGCGTGCCAAACGGCCTCTTTGAAAGCCCATCGCCAGCAATAATCCAAATTCGCCGAGGCGATTTTCGAAATAAATGTTGGCTAAAAAGCCGGAGAGGAGCGCCACAGCGCCGATCACCAAACCATCGGCGATGGCGAGAAAATTAAAAAAGTAACCCAAACTTTTGCGCACTTCCTCCACCATGTCTTCGTGCGTGAAAAATTTCGCGTAGCGCACTTGCGAGCGCGATAGATGATATTTCTTCGGGTTTTTCAGGAAGCTATCAACCCTTTTGTTGATAGCTGGCAAATCGCCGGGCTTTTGTGGAATTAATAAATAGGCCGGGCGAATGACATTGATGTCGGGAAACGAACCGATCACGAAATCAATGTCAGCCATCGCCAAATTCGAGCCGCCTTCCAGCAAACCAACCACTTTTTGCGGCTCCGTGATCGTTGGAAAGCGCTCATCGCTATTGGCGAAGGTTTTTCCCAGTTTCACGCCGATATTATTGGCCCACGTTCTGCTCAAAACCACGGCGGCTTCGCCGGGTTGCGGCAGACGGCCTTCGACCAGTTTATTGCCGGTGAGAGCGATAATTTCGGGCATATCTTGCGGGTCAAGGCCGTAAATCGGGACAGGCAACTCGCCGAATACCGTTTTGATGGAGCGCAAATACGGCACGGCGTTGATAACGTGTTTGAGGTCTTTATCATCGCGCACACGCGCTTTGAGCGGCGGCGAAACATCGCGCTCCAATTGGGCCACCAAAACTGAAAAATGGCGCACGAAACCGTAATTGCCCGTGATGGAATCGTCTACCGAATTGAGCAGTGTGACGATGCCCGCGATGAGGAAAACCGAAATCAAAATCGCGCCGCCAATGGGCAGCGAACGCGCCATGTTGCGGCGGTAATACGTTAGCGGCGAGAGCGGCGGCAGCAATTGGGCAAGACGCGGCGGCGCGAGGGAGGTCGCATCGGGCGGTGGTGAGGAATCAAGAGAGGAATCGGGCACGCGTGTTCATGTCAGTTTAGGAAGCCTTTGCATCCTGTGACAAGCCGGATTCTTGCGTAAGACAATGCATAAACTTGTGACAATTGTCGCTTAATGATAAATTCCCATTAATTCACTGCTTTCTATCCCAACGTGTTGTAAAATCCATTAGTCGAAACTTTGAAGGGCTTGGGAGCAAAGACTTTCTGCGAGAAACCTCATGTTAAATTTTTCAAATAACCTGATTCGTCAGTTGGAAGATAACTCAATGACGTTGTTGGCCGAAGCGATGCCGGATGTGCGCGCCTCGGCTGGCCCGGCACTGGCGAATGTGCCCGACAGCGAGCTAAACGTCGCGCTGTATGCTGTGATGCTAAAAATCATTGATTTTCTGCGCGAAAGTAGTGGTGTGCGCGAGGAAGACAATGCGCCCAGTTCGCTGCCACAACTTTTTTTGGCGCACGCCAAGAGCATCATGGAATATATTGATGGTCAAAGCGCTTACACCGTCGGGCACACGCCCGCTGTGGTGCGCCATGTGGTTTCCATTGGCTCGCGCATGGGCCTCTCGGACAGCGAAATCGGCGATCTCGAATATGCGGCGTGGATTCACAACATCGGCTTGATTAATCAGGCCTATCGCCTTGATACGCTGGCGCGTTCGCTGACGCAGGACGAATTGAAACAAGCGCGCAATCACACGGTTATCGGCTCCGAAATTGTGCGCCCGATTGAATTTCTCTCGAATATGGTGCCCGTGATTCGCTATCACCATAACCATTTCAACAGTCAGCCCGATTTGCCCTTGGGCGCGCGCATTATCGCGTTAGCCGATGCATATCAGGCCATGCTGGAGCCGCGCGCTTATCGTCCCGCCCTATCGCGCGCCGAAGCGTTACAAGAAATTACCAAAGGCGCTGGCACGCAGTTCGACCCGGATTTGGTGATGTATGCTCACGATTTGACGTAAAACCCAACACAGAAAGCGCAATCTAAAACTGCGGAGCATGGCACCAAAGCCACGCTCCGCAGTTTTGTTTTGGGTTTTGCAACATGAGCGAATCAACGAACTATCGTCTGACACCGCCCGGTTTCTCGCGGGGACAACGCGCACAATTTGACCGCGACGGCTATTTGCATTTGCCCGGCGCGCTGTCGGACGACGAAGTGGCGCAATACCTCGAAGTCATAGAGCGTATCGCGCAAAGCGACGCGAAATTTGTGCCCGATAAATTCTTCGCGCGCGAGCATATTGTCGAACTTGATCCACTTTTCACGGCGTTGATAGACCATCCGCGCCATGTTGGTTTCGCTTACGATTTTTTCGGCGAACTGCTGAAATTGCATATTTCGCAGTTCTTTTTGCGACCACACGGCGGCGGTTACAACAAATGGCATCCCGATGGCGCCCGCGCCGTGCCCTACGGCGTTTTTTCGCCGCTTTTGCCGATGCAAATCAAGTTTGCCTATTGGCTGACCGATATTCCCCGCCCGAAAATGGGCAATCTCGTAGTGCGTCCCGGTTCGCAGCACGAGCAGTATTTCGACGGCTACGACACCGAAGATTCGTATCCCGATGAGCATATCGTTTGCGCCGAGAAAGGCACCATGACGATTATCAACGGCAATATCTGGCATCGCGTGGAAAACAATGATAGCGACATCGTGCGCCAAAATATCTTCATCGCTTATTGCCCGTCGTGGATTGTCGCTGCCGACCATTTGCGTTCAAACCCCGATTGGTTGGCAACTTTAAATCGCGAACAGCGCATCATTTTGCGCGATTACGATTACGCCTATGACCATACCAAGCCGCCCGCCAAAGATTTCCCGCTCTTTCTTGACCGCGAAACCGGCCTTGACCACGATCCCGATAAATACCATGAGCGCGTCGCCAAAAGCCGCCGCAAGCGTATGTTAGCGCACGAGAAACGGTGAAAGATGACTTATGAAATATCTTCTTGCCCTTTTGCTTTGCCTGCTTCCAGCGGCCAAGGCACAAACGAATTTCAATCCTGACGCGAATTCGCTGGCGATGCCGCCTATCGGCGCGCAGTGGATGCGCGTTTTGTCGTCGACAGTGTTGGAATTGACGTTGATTAACAGCAAAACACCGGAAGGGCGCGTGGATTCGTGGGACTATGTGGATGACAACGCGCAACTGCATTTGCCCGCTGCTACAGCATTTCGCGTGATGGCGAACGGCAAAAACAGAGACGTAAAAGCGCTTGGTTTCAAGCGCCGTCCGCTTTATGCGCCCTTAGCGAAACGCGATTTGCGCATCGGCAACTATTTATATCTACAACTCGCTGCGCCGTTGCCCGAAGGCGCCAAAATCGAAGTGTCCGGCGCCGAACTGAAAGAAAAATTCGTTGCGACCTTTGATAAAACGCGCTTTAGCCCTGTGCTTCATGTAAATCAGGTTGGTTACGGGCCGAATCTGCCGAAAATCGCCGAAGTCGGCTATTATTTGGGCAGTTTGGGCGAGTTGGAAGTGAGCGCGCCGCAGTTTCAAATTGTCGAAGTGGGCAGCGGCAAAACCGTTTTCGCGGGCGATTTAAAACCGCGCCGCGATGAAGGCTACACCTACACCGTTAAGCCGTATCAACAAATCTGGCAGGCCGATTTCACCGCTTTGCAGGCGCCGGGCGAATATCGTTTGCAAGTCGCAGGTTTGGGCGTCTCGTTTCCGTCTGTCATCAATGAGGGTGTCGCGGCTAACTTCGCGCGGGCGTATGCTTTGGGCCTTTATCATCAACGCTGCGGCGCCGAAAATGCCTTGCCGTTCACGCGTTTTGTCCATGACAAATGTCACACCGCGCCCGCCGAAGTGCCGACAATGGAATTTGCCAAAACGCAGGCCCGTTTAGCGAGCATGACCGAAAGTTACAAAAGCGAGCCGCGCCACAGCGCGCCGCAATTGAAAAATACCGAAGCGAGTCTGTATCCGTTCGTGCGGCAGGGCAAAATTGATGTGTCAGGCGGGCATCACGATGCGGGCGATTATTCAAAATACACCATTAACAGCGCGCAGTTGATTCATCATTTGGTGTTCGCGGCGGATAATTTCCCCGGTGTGGCCCAATTGGATAATTTGGGCTTGCCCGAAAGTGGCGATGGCAGTAGCGACATCTTGCAAATCGCCAAATGGGAAGCCGATTTTCTCGCCAAAATGCAAGACGACGATGGCGGTTTTTACTTCTTGGTTTATCCACGCGAACGCGAATACGAAAGCAATGTTCTGCCTGCTAAAGGCGATTCGCAAATTGTCTTTCCCAAAACTACAGCCGTTAGCGCGGCGGCGACAGCGGCACTGGCACAAGCCGCGTCTTCGCCTACTTTTAAAAAGCAATTTCCCGAAGCGGCAGCAAAATACTTGGATAAAGCGAAAAAAGGCTGGGCATTTTTGCAAAATGCCCTTGAAAAACATGGGCGCGACGGCGCTTATCAGAAAATTACTCATTACGGCGACACGTTTTTGCACGACGATGAATTAATCTGGGCTGCGACGGAGATTTTCTTAGCGACAGGTAATGAAAAGGCGCATCAGCAACTGTTAAAAACCTTCGATCCAGCCAGCCGCGAGGCGACGAAATGGGGTTGGATTCGCTTGTTTGAGGGCTACGGTTGCGCGACTCGCGATTATGCGTTTGCCGCCAAAAGTGGGCGCGTGCCAGCGGGAAAATTAGATGCGGCGCTTTTGAAAAAATGCGAAGAACAAATCGTTTTGGGCGGCGGCGATCAAGTCAAATGGGCGCAAATGAACGCTTATGGCACCAGTTTTCCCATTGAAAGCAAGCGTTTTCGCAATGGCGGGTGGTATTTCCCACTCTCGTCGGCCTTCGATATTGCCGTTCTCGCGCAATTGCAGCCGCGAGCCGAACAAACCGACGCTATCTTTTCCAATTTGAACTTTGAAGGCGGCTCGAATCCGAATAACGTGGCATTTTTGACTGGCATTGGCTGGAAGCGACAGCGCGAAACGGTGCATCAATATGCCATGAATGACCGCCGCGTTTTGCCCCCGTCGGGCATACCACTGGGCGCCGTGCAGGAAGGTTTTCCCTATCTTGAACATTACAAACGCGAATTGGGTGCGCTGACTTTTCCTTCGGACGGCGACAAGGAAAACGCTTATGCGTTTTATGACCGCTGGGGCGACACGTTCAACACCTCAACCGAGTTCGTTAACGTCAATCAGGCGCGCGGTTTAGCCACAACTGCGCTTTTGATGGCAAACACGCCGCAAGCCAAACAAGCATGGCGCAGCGCAAATGCGAAAATCGTTTTGTCCAAAGCGCAAATCAAAGCGGGCGAAACGGTTACAGCCAAGGTGGAAGTGCCCAATATGAATGTCCAAGGCGCGCAGATCGTGTGGGAAGCAGGCGGCGAGCCGGTTTTCGGACGCGAATTCTCGTTTGTGCCGCAAAAAGGCGCGCAATGGCTCGAAGCCGAAATCCTCTGGCCCGATGGCCGCCGCGCCTTCGCCAGCACTGAATTCGTCGTTGAATAAGTTTTCGAAAAAACAAAAAAGCCCGGCGCAATGGCGCCGGGCTTTTTTGTTTTTGGTTTCTATTGCAACTGAAAGTAACCGCTGCGATTACCAACTCTGATGTTGATGCGGCGTGTGTTTTGGTCGTAGATGGCGGTGCCACCGATGCCTTCGAGTAGGGTGCCCAACGGCGCGTAGAGCATGCCGTTGTGCCGTTGGGTGGCAATCGAAAGGCTGGTGCGACGGCCTGAGAGATCAACATTGGTTGAGTTTTCTTTCAAACTCAGCACATAGTTGCCGCGCGTCACTTTAATGATGTCGCGGGTCACTTTGGTCGAAGCGCCAGCCCACTTAGCGATTTCCATAACCGGGCCTAAATAAACGCGGCTGGTGCCTTGTCTGGTTTCTTTATCGGCGTAAACCAAAGGCGCACCGAAATCGAGGTTTCCGGTTTGCGAGTTGTTTTGCGTGTCGCTTTGGTAAGTCGGCGGGTAAGTTGTCGGCTGAGATTGTGAATCAGGCGTATTTGGGTAATACACCGGAGTATTTGGATTCGATGAGTTCGGATAATAATTCGGCGTGTTCGGATTGTAAGCCGGATTATATGGCGAGGCGTTGTTCCATGTGTTGCCGCCGCCAGCCATCCACTGTTTTGGGCCGCCACTGCGCCGGGCCACATCGGTCAAGTTTTCATCGGCTATGATTTTTGTGACTGTAGCCTGACGCTTTTTGGGGTCGGGGTGGCTTGCCAGATATTTGTCGAGAAAACCGCTGCCTTTGCCATCGTCCAACTTGCCGAGCATGGTGTAGGCCGCTTGCGGGTCGTAACCCAATTGGCTCATCCAGCGCACGCCAACAACATCTGCGTCCGTTTCCTGATCGCGCGAGTAGCCTTTTTCCCACACGTTAAACGCCACACCACCCAGAGCGCCGATAGTGTCGCTGTTTTTGCCTTTGCCCAAAATTGCGCCCAAAATGCCGACTAATAAACCGGCTTTTTGCTGCTTTTCAACGCTTTCCACAATGTGTTTACGCTCAATGTGGCCGGTTTCGTGGCCCAGAACATAAGCGAGTTCTGCATCGTTGGAAGTCGTCGTGACCAATTTGCGTGTCACGAAAATCGGGCCGCCGGGCGCTGCGAAAGCGTTCAGCACTTTGTCGTTCGCCAGCACCTGATAGCTGTAAGGGATGTTTTTGCGCGTCGAAAGATGGGCGAATTGCTGCCCGATAGCGCGCACACGCACCGACATCGGATCGTTGTAAGGCAACGCCGCCCCGTATTCTTTTTGCGCTTGCGCCGCGACTTCTTTGCCAGCGGCGATTTCGTCTTTTTCCGACAGGCCAAACAAGCCAGCCTGCGCGGGAGTTGTCAATTGCGGCGCCGCCAAAACCGCACTCAAGGCGAAAAGCGGCAGACAGTTTTGAGTTTTGAGATTTTTAAGTTTCATGGGTTCCTCCGTCCAAACAGCTTGTAAAACGCCAAGCTGGGTGTGTGTGTTCAGTGTAATATTTGGCTGCCTAAAACATATAGCAAACTTTGCGCCTTCAATTTTCCTTTGGGCAAAGATTCACCTATAATAACAAAAGGAAAAAAGTCCCCGACGAAAATGAGGAGAAATTATGAGCATTGAAGCTAAGGGTTACGCCCATCCTGAAGTCTTGGTGGATGCCGATTGGGTGCAGGCCCACAAGGGCGATGACGGCGTCAAACTGGTCGAAGTAGATGTGGACACCAACGCCTACGCCGAAGGTCACATTCCCGGCGCGATTGCGTGGAACTGGACATCGCAACTCAACGACCAATTGCGCCGCGATATTCCGTCCAAAGAGCAAATCGAAAAATTGCTTGGTGACAGCGGCATCAAGAGCAGCGACACGGTTGTTTTGTATGGCGACAACAACAACTGGTTTGCCGCGTTTGCCTTTTGGATTCTGAAAATTTACGGCCATCAAGACATTCGCCTGATGGATGGTGGTCGCAAAAAATGGCTGGCCGATGGCCGCGAAACCACCGCGCAGGACGAAAATCCGCAAGCCACCACTTACACCGCGCAAGAGCCTGATTTGTCACTGCGCAGCAATGTTATGGAAGTCGTCAAGCAAATCGAAGCGGGCGATTATAATTTGGTGGACGTGCGTTCGCCCGCCGAATTCACTGGCGAAGTGATTGCGCCTCCCGGCATGACCGAAACCGCGCAACGCGGCGGCCATGTGCCGGGCGCCAAAAATATCCCGTGGGCGCAAGCTGTCAACGACGATGGCACCTTCAAAGATGCGGACGCGCTGAATACGCTTTATGGCGGCAAAGGCATCGAAAAAGGCAAGCCGGTCATCGCTTATTGCCGCATTGGTGAGCGCTCGTCGCACACTTGGTTTGTGCTGCAATATCTGCTCGGCTTTGAAGGCTGCAAAAACTACGACGGCTCTTGGACAGAATACGGCTCCATGATCGGCGTGCCGATTGAAAAGCCGTAAACAGTGGTCGGTGGGCAGTGGTCAGTGAGCAGAAAAACTGACCACCGACCACTGCCCACTACCTACTGAAATGTCAACTTCCTCCACTTTTTACAAAAAAACGCTCGCCAACGCGGAAATGGCGCAGGTGATTTTTCGCGTGGCGGTTCTGGAAAAATATCGCGAATCCAGCGATGCGCGCGTGACGCGCACCAATACTGTCGGACGCGTCAAAGGCACCTCGTGGACGTTGGATTTTGGCATCGCGCCCGATGAAAACAGCGTTCATGTGCCACTTTCGGCGCTCAAAACGCGCTTGCCCGAACGAGAATTGGAACATTGGCTTTCGTTTGTGGATGATTCGCGGTTTTCTGAAAATTTCCTGAAAATGCAATCTTCTCACGCTTGCATTGATGACGGCGGCTATCGCGAATGGGGCGAAGAAGAAGCGCTATTTTAGCATCAATGCTAAAAGCCACCGCAAAAAATAATCTTGACAACGCAACGGTCAAACAGTAAAGTTTCGATTCGTTTGCAAGTCGCAACGCAATTTCAAATCCATTACCCAAGGAGGTGCCTGCTGTGAAAAATCACAATTCATTTCAACCCAGTTTTAGTTTCAGTTCACCGAACCCTTTTCCGGCAGGGCACCTTGCGGAATGCTTTTGGCGCGTCTTGATTTCATGACCGCTTAATGCATTCAATTTTTCGCATAGAGCGCCCTCACCGGAATTTCGGTGGGGGCGTTTTTGTTTTTCAGGTGGGTTGGCTGAGTGGTCGAAAGCGCTTCACTGCTAACGAAGTGAACCTATGGGTTCCGGGGGTTCGAATCCCTCACCCACCGCTGAGGTTTTGAAGTCATCATGAACAGTGCAGTTTCTCTAACTCCGGCGCGTTTGCCGGAATTTTTATTGAATGTGGCAACGGTGCGTCCGGTTTTCATCTGGGGGCTGCCGGGCATCGGAAAATCCTCGCTCGTCGAAGAATTCGCGCGCAGTGTTGGTTTGAAATGCGTGTCGCTTTTGGGTAGCCAACTGGCGCCGGAAGACCTTATCGGCGTGCCCCGCATCGAAGACGGCAAAAGCATTTTTTGTCCGCCGCGCCTCATCGCGCGCGACGAGCCGTATTGCTTGTTTCTTGACGAATTGAACGCTTGCTCACACGAAGTGCAAAAGGCGTTTTATTCGCTGATTCATGACCGCCGCTTGAGCGAATATGAATTGCCAGCGGGTTCGATTGTTATTGGTGCGGGCAACCGCGCGCAGGACAGCGCCATTGTCAAACCGATGTCTTCGGCGTTGCTCAATCGCATGGTTCATGTGCATTTGCAGGTGTCGCACCGTGATTGGCTGGCTTGGGCTGGAGCGAATGGCATTCATCCTTTGATTCTCGAATATATTGGGCTGCGTCCCGACCATTTGTGGAGCGCACCGCCCAAACATGAAGAGCCTTTTTCCACGCCGCGCTCGTGGCATATGCTGTCCGATGCGCTGAATGCGGCGGGCGCAAGCGGCGAAAGTGCGGGCGATGAACTGCTGGACGTTTTGTCCTTTGGCTGCCTGTCGCCGCAACACGCCGGGCAGTTCAAAGCGTTCAACAAGCAACTGCGCCATCGCTATCAATTGAATTCGATTCTCAAAGGCGATGTCGGTTGGCCGCACGCGCCCGAAGACCGCGATGTGCTTTATTTTCTGGCGCAATCGCTGCGGGCGCGCTTGATGAAAGAACTGCCGCCAACGCGCGAAAATTTAGGCGGCTCGCAGCAGGAATTGGCCCATCGCGCCAAGGCTTTGCTAACCGAACTGGCCGGTCTCAGTTTGGAAATCGCGCAAATGAGCGTGGCCGAACAAGACGGGCAAACTTTGCCCGCGTGGTTTATGACCGAAATCGTGCGTGACTTGCCGCGCTTGGTGGTGAAGAAATAATTTCGTTTCCCCCTTCTTTTCAAGGGGAGGGGAAGGCAGGATAGGGTTTATGGCACGCAAAAAGAGCGGCGAAAACAAACGCGATGTTGCGACGGAAAATTTTAGCGCGGGCATGGTTTTGGTGTCGCGCCATCCGATTTTCGCACGTTTATGGCAATACGCGGCGATTTATCGCAGCGAAAGCTATGCGATGCCCGCCGATGGTTGGGCTTATGTCACGTCCAACGGCGAAATTTTCGCGCATCCCAAACGCCGCGCCGCGCCCGAAGAATGGCTGCACGTTTTCGCGCATTGCCTGCTGCACTTGGGCTTCGGACATTTCCGCGAACGCGAAAATGCTGCCGCGTGGCAAGCGGCCTGTGATTGCTATGTCGCAAAGTTTTTGGGAGACATGAAATTGGGCCGCGCGCCGCTGGAAATGCAAGGCGCCATCGAAATGGCGCGCGATGAAGAAACGCTGTATCGCCGCTTTTGCGAAAACGGCGTGCCGCCCGGCACTCTGCATTTGGGCGCGCTTGGCCCAACGCGCCCAGATATGGTTTTCGTGGCGCCGTCAGCTTATCAGTCGTTGTATCGGGCGAAGCCATCCGATTGGTCGCGTTTGCTGGGTGAAGGCTTGGCTGATGCGGTTTCGGATGCCGTCAAAGTGGCGGCGGGCGTCTTGCCGCATTTAGGCGCGACAACTACGATGCGCAGCGCCGCGCAACGCGCCCGCGAGTGGTTTGTTTCGTCGTATCCGCTGCTCGGCGCGTTGGTGACGGCCTTTGATATTATTGAAGATCAGCTTTTTAGTCATCGCAAGGAAAATTCCGTGGCGGCGGTGGATATTGAAGGGCGCGAAATTTTCATGAATCCGGCGGCGGGTTTGGATGAAATGGAGTGCCGTTTCGTGATGGCGCACGAAATTTTGCACGCCGCCTTGCGCCACGATGCACGGCGCCAAGGGCGCGATGCGTTTTTGTGGAATGTTGCCTGCGATTTCGCCATCAACGGCTGGCTGATAGAAATGGGCGCCGGTGAAATGCCTCGTTTGGGTGGTTTGCACGATGTCGAACTGAAAGGCTTGTCTGCCGAAGCGATTTATGACCGCATTGTCACGGATATGCGACGCTATCGCAAACTTTGCACGCTGCGCGGCGTGGGCGCGAGCGATATTCTCGAACGCGGCACGCCGGATTGGTGGAATTGTCCGGCGGGCGTGACTTTGGACGAGTGGTATCGCCGCGCTTTGGGGCAAGGATTGGAGTTTCATCAAAGCCACGGGCGCGGCCTTTTACCCGCTGGTTTAATCGAAGAAATTCGCGCTTTGGCCATGCCGCCGGTGCCGTGGGATGTCGAATTGGCACGTTGGTTCGATCAGCATTTTCCGCCGCAGGACAAAGTGCGCTCCTATGCCCGCGCCAGCCGCCGCCAGATGGCAACGCCGGATATTGCGCGTCCGGCTTTGGTGCGCGACAAAGAACTGCCCACGCGCACTCTCGGCGTGGTGTTGGACACGTCCGGTTCGATGGACAGGCGCTTGTTGGCGCAGGCGCTGGGCGCAATTGCATCCTACAGCGTGGCGCGCGAAGTGCCCACCGCCCGTGTTGTTTTTTGCGACGCACAGGCGCACGATGCCGGTTATATGGCGCCCGAAACCATTGCCGAACGCGTCCAAGTGCGCGGGCGGGGCGGCACCGTTTTGCAGCCGGGCATTGACCTTTTGCAAGACGCCAACGATTTCCCGCCCGATGGCCCGATTTTGATTATCACCGACGGCTATTGCGACCACGTGCGCGTGCGCCGCGAACACGCTTTTTTGCTGCCCGAAGGCCACAGTTTGCCTTTTGTGCCGCGCGGCCCGGTGTTTCGCTTGAAGTGAAAACTTTGATCTGATAACTATTGCGGCAACTTAGAGCGTTCACGCGGCGTCGAAAGCATTGCTTTTGACGCCGCGTTTTTTTGGCAAGTTTTCTTATGCGATTTTTGTCTCGTTCATTTTTCATTTTTGCTTTTTCACTTTTCATTTTTCATTGCGCCCACGCGCAGCCTTTGCCCGAACGCGCGCCGTTGCTGGGAAAAGTCACTACGACTGCCGCTTTGCCGATTGGCGGCGCGACAGTGACCGTCACGCGGCAGGATTATCAAGTCGTCGGCGAAGCCGCTTTTTGGGGCGGGCGCTTGCTGACCGGTTCCGATGGCGTCTTCAGCTTTCCCGAAGGCGAAGAAGGTATTTATTCGCTGTCGGTGGTGGCTGAAGGCTACGAACCTTTTACCGGCACACTCGAATGGCAGCCAAAAGCGCCGCTTTATGTGACCAAAATGCTCAAACTCACGCCACAGCCGCTGCACATTTTGAAACCGGATGGAACACCGGCAGCGGGCGCCAAAGTGTTTTTGTATTGGCGCGGACAACCGCCGGGACACGTTTCGCCCGCGTCTTTTGTCGCCGATGCCGCCGGAAACGTGGCTGTGCCGCCCCTCACGCCCGCGCAGTATTGGTTGCACGCTGTTGTGCCGGGCGTTGGCTACGCCATTTTTCCTCGTTTCCTCGTCAAAGAAAACCAGCCGCAAACCGCCGAAGTGAAATTGCAAACCGGAGGCATCATTCGCGCCACGGCTCGCACTGCCGAGGGCAAAGCGCTCGGCGGCGTGGCGTTGGGATTAAAAGAATGGGTCTCCGATGCTGCTGCGCAAGCCGAAGGTGGCATCGCGCAGGGCAACGATGGCGCGCTCTATTTGCAAACGCAGCCGCACTCGACCTTAGTCACGCAAGATGGCAGCGGCCAAATGGAAATTTTGGACGTGGCGCCGGGACGCTATCAGGTGCGCTTCTATATGCCGGGCGAAGCGAATCCGCTCGCGCAAACGATTGAAGTCAAAGCGGGCCAAGCTACAGAAATTAGCGGCATTTACACTTTGCAAGGCACCAAAACGCCTTTGCAACTCACCGTTCAAACCTCTGATGGCAAGCCCGCTGCGGATCGTGAATTTGTGGTGCGTTTGCAGCCTTTGCGCAACGGTAATCCGGTGGCGTTTGCCGCTGAAGGCCCGCCGGTTCCGCCCGATGTGGCGCCGACAGTGGCGAGCTTGTTTCAAAGCGATTTGCTGCGCCGCATCAAAACCGACAGCAACGGCAAAGCCACCCTTTTCCCGTTGCGCGCCGACGAATGGCAAGTCGTTGTTTTAGAGGATGCGCAAACGGTAGCGACCAAACCGCGAGCGACTGCCAATAAAATTACGTTAGGCGAGCAGGGTGGCGAATTGACAGTCAAACTTGCGGCTCCCGCAGCACAACCTTAATTCCGTGAAAATCGTTCGCCTCGTTAATCGCGCCCAAAATTCGGTTTTATGTGAACGTTGTTCCATCGCTGATACCTTTTGGACGCGTTTGCGCGGCTTGCAATATCGCCCGCCGCTGGCGCCAAACGAAGGCTTATTTATTACAAATTGCCCCTCAATTCACATGATTGGCGTCAGTTTTTCGATTGATGTAGTCTTTCTTGATGCCGAAAACCGCGCGACGGATTGGGTCGAAAACCTGCCCGGCGGCTTTCATTTTTACGTCGCCAAAGCGCGCCCAGACCAAGGAAAGCAAACGTTCGGCAAGCCCCTCAACGCCATCGAATTGCCTGCGGGCAGCATCGCGCGCCAAAACCTGCAAATCGGTGACGAAATTGCGATAGAAACGGCGTAAAAACGGCTTTTCGCACTCAAAAATGCCTTCGGTAAACGTTTCCCGACCTTCGCGGGCTTCCCGGACGGCTTCCGCAAACGTTTCCCGAAGGCATCTGGAAAGCCCGGCAGACTCGGCAAACGTTTGCGGGACGCGCCGGGGAATGTAGGAATACTTGGCAAACGTTTGCCAAGACCATCGGGGAAGCCCGGCAGAGTCCGCAAACGTTTGCCGAAGGCACCGGGGAATGCAGGAACACTTGGGAAACGTTTGCGGAGCGTGTCGGGGAATGCAGGAACACTTGGGGAACGTTTCCCGAAGGCGCTGGGGAATAGACTTCTGGCAAAAGTGGCTTTTCGCGGGGCTTGCCTCCTCTTTCAGTTGTCTCGCTAAGGATTGGAAGAGGGTGCCAGCCCCGCCGAATTTTTTTGAATTTCCCATCGCGAAACCCTATAGAATGACCGAATGAAGATTGCTTTTTTCTGCGACGCTTACAAACCGACACGAAACGGCGTCGCGGTTAGCGCCTCGACTACTGCCGAAGAATTACGCCGTCGCGGGCACGAAGTGATAATCTTCGCGCCGCGTTATCGCGGCCACGAAGATGGCGAAGCGCACGAAATTATCGTGCGCTTTCCGGCAATGCAGTGGTTTCGCGCCAAAGATTTCGCCCTCGCGCTGCCGATTCTCTCTTCGCCCTACATCATGCCGGTTTTGCGTGCCCAAGAACGCTTTTTCGCGGCGCAAAAATTCGATTTGGTGCATACGCATTCGCCGTTTACCATTGGCACTATCGGCGCGCGTTGGGCGCGAAAATACGGCGTGCCCGCCGTTTTTACGTTTCACACGCTGTATCATCGCTATTTGCATTACGCGCCGCTGCCGCTATGGTATTCGCGGCCTTACACCGTGAAACGCGTGCGGCGCCATTGCGGGTTTTGCCGCCATGTTATCGCGCCCTCGCAAGCCATCGCGCGCCGCATGAACTATTTTTGTCCCGGCATGAAGGTTTCTGTCGTGCCAACCGGCGTGCGAATTGAAAATTTCGCCAATGGCGACGGCGAAAACGTGCGAAATCGCTACGAAATCGCGCCCGATGACCTCGTTTTGCTTTATGTCGGGCGAATTGTGCGCGAGAAAAGTCTCGATTTCCTGTTGCGCTCTCTCTCGCCGCTTTTGGGCACCAAAAACGGTCAGCGCGTGCGTTTAATGCTCATCGGCGGCGGCCCGGCCACGCGCGAATTGCAAAATTTAGCGGCTCGATTGGGTGTCAGCGACGACATTATTTGCACCGGCTTCGTGGACGCGCCGCAAATCCCCGATTTCCTCGCGGCGGGCGATATTTTCGTTTTCGCCTCGCGCAGCGAAACGCAAGGCGTTTCGATTTCCGAAGCCTTGGTTTCCGGCCTGCCCTGCGTCGTTGTCGGCGCGCTGGGCGCTGCCGAAGCCGTCACGCCCAACGAAAATGGCTTTGTCGTGCCGCCCGACGAAGAAAAATTCCGCACCGCCGTGCAAAAACTCATCGAAAACCAAAATTTGCGCGAAAAAATGGCCGCATCCGCGCGAAATTCCGCGCCGAAATTAGCTTTGCAAAATAACGTGGACGAACTGGAAAAAATCTACGAAGGCTTATTTTGATCGCTAATACCCAAACGCAATTGCTTTTGCAGACTGTAAACCACGCTAAGAATCACAAACGAAACCACCAATAAAAACAGCGAAGTGCGCGCGGCGCTGGCGTAATCCATGCTTTGCACGCTGTCGTAAATCGAAATCGAAACGGTGCGCGTCACGCCCGGAATGTTGCCGCCGACCATCAAAACCACGCCAAATTCGCCCAAAGTGTGCGCGAAACTCAGCACCAAACCCGCTAAAATGCCCGGCCAACACAGCGGAACTGTGATTTCCCAAAACGCGCGCAGCGGCGAGGCGCCAATGCTCTGCGCCGCTTCGATGAGGTTTTTATCCACGCCGCGCAACGCCGCTGTAAACGGCTGCACGGCAAACGGCAGCGAGTAAAGCACCGAGGCAATCAGCAATCCGCTGAATGAAAACGGCAATTGCGAGTCGAAACGGCCTTCCCAGAACTTTCCGAGCGGACTTTTTGGCCCCAGCGCCACCAAAATGTAAAATCCGATGACCGTCGGCGGCAAAACCAGCGGCAAAGCGACAATCGCTTCGACGAAAACGCGCCAGCGCACTTTGGTTGTCGCCAGCCAATGAGCCAGCGGTAAACCGATAAAAAATAAAAGCGCGGCTGTTGTCGCCGAAAGCCGCGCTGTCAGGGCAATTGCCTGCCAATCCATGCACTAATTAAAACTGAAACCGAACTTTTGTAAAATCGCGCGGCCTTTTTTGCCACTCAGTTCCTGCCTGAAAAGCCGCGCGCCCGCTGCATTTGGTGCCTTTTGCAAAATCACGCCGCCTTGTTCGAGGCGTGGATACAATTTCGTCGGCACATTCCAAAACTGCCCTTGCGCCTTCATAGTGGGAGAAAGTGCCAGCGAAAGCGCGATTAGTCCGGCATCCGCCGCGCCCGATTGCACAAATTGCGCGGTTTGCGCCACATTTTCGCCGAATACCAATTTGCTTTTGATTTTCTCGTAGATGCCCGCTTTTTTTAGCGCCGCCTGCGCCGCGCGTCCATAAGGCGCGTGTTGCGGGTTGGCGATGGCGATTTTCTTCACTTGCGCTTCCAGAAGCGCCGCGAAACCATTTTTTACCTGTATTTTTGACGATTTCGGCGCCCACAAAACCAAATGGCCGATGCCATACAAGAAAAAACTGCTGCCATCCGCCTTTTTGCGCGCGATAAGCTGGCGTGGATAAGTGGCGTCCGCCGACAAAAACAAGTCAAACGGCGCGCCATTGTCAGCTTGCGCGAATAAATTACCGGAGGAACCGTAAGTTACACGCACCAAATAATCGGGATATCCTTTTTGAAACTGCCTATTGAAAGCGTCCAAGGCAAATTTCAAATCGGCGGCGGCAGCAACGGTAATAATTTGCTTGGCTTGTGCGATTTGCGCCGCCACAAGCGCGAAACATAACACAAAAAACAGCTTTTTCATGACTCAAAGTGTAGCAGTCAAAGGTGTTTTTCTTTAAAAATGCATTTTGGGGTCTTTCAGGACGCATTTTTCCAAAATTAACGCGAAATCGGGCCAGTTTTTACCGCTGTGGACGGGTTTTTCCAAAAA
>JANMKN010000156.1:0-11839 GCA_031372065.1 Abditibacteriaceae bacterium
GTGGACGAAAAAAGCGAAGGCGAGCGCGTTTTTATCATGGATTTGGCGCCCAACGCCGACGCCCGCGAAGAAGCGGCGCGCTTATGTGTCAACGAAGGCTGGGGCCTGCTCGAATTGCATCGCGCCCGCCGCAGTTTAGAAGAGATTTTCTTGGAATTAACGACAATTGATGAGTGAGCGATTAGCTGTTAGCGATTAGCTGTTAGCTCCAGACATTCTCTGTTGCTAAAAGCTAAAAGCTAAAAGCTAATCGCTCATAGCTAAAAGCTAACAGCTAAAATCTATGAACAAAATCGGACTTATCGCTTGGCGAGAATTGCGCAGCTATTTTGCAACGTGGCTGGCGTATGCACTGCTGTCGGGTTGGCTGCTCATCACGGGCATTGCCTTTTATCTGACATTACTTGGCTCCTCGCAACCACCATTTAGTTTCAGTTTGCAGGGTCTTTTTAATTTCTTGCTGGTCATAATGATGTTCATCGCGCCTATGCTCACGATGCGACTTATTGTCGAGGAGCGCAATCAGTCCACACTGGAACTTCTGCATACATCGCCGATTACCGAATGGCAGGTGGCGTTAGGAAAGTTCTTCGGCGCGTGGGGATTTATGGGCGTGATGCTGCTGCTGACCAGCTATGTGCCGTTCTTCGCCTTGAAATACGGTTCTATTGATACAGGCCCGCTATGGGGCGGCTATATTTTGTTAGTGTGTGCAGGCGCTGCTTTTGTCTCGTTTGGTTTGTTTTGCTCGTCCGTTACGGCCAGTCAAGTGGTGGCCGGGTTTTTAACTTTTGGAGGGCTGATTTTTTCATTGCTGCTGGCGAATTTGGGACAGAACCCTAATGCCACTGACTTTATGTCATTTCTGAGCCAGTTTTCCGTGGCGTCACATTTTGAACTGATGCTTCAAGGCGCTATGGATAGCAAAGATTTGATATTTTTCGCGAGCGTCACGCTGTTTTTTCTGTATTTAACGGTGCGTTCGCTGGAAAGCCGCAAATGGAATTGATTCCTGAATTCTGATAATCATGGCAGAGAAATCCGAAACAACTTCAAAAATAAAATCACCGGTCGTAGTTTCTCCGTTGGCGCAGAATGCCGGTGCCTTTTTAGCGGTGGCCGTGTTGGCAACGGTGGGCGGCTTATTGGCCTACGGTTCGACGATGAAAGTGACTAATCCGTGGGTAATTGGCTGTTTAATCGTTGGTTTTGTGGCACTCGCGGCGTGGTTTGTCGGGCGCTCGCAGCAAAAGGCCCTGCCGCGCGATCAATATGCAAAACAGCGCACACTAATCGGCACGAACGCGCTGATTTCAACCTTGATGGTGTTTTTGCTGCTGGTCGGCATCAATTATGTGGCAACGCGGCGCCATAAGACGTTCGACTTGACCAGTAACAAAGTCAACACCTTAGCTGGTCAAACGCTCAAAGCACTCGGCAATTTGAAAGCGCCGGTGCAAATGACTTATGTTTACGCGCCGACTGCTGTAGAGCCGCAAACTGTGGAAGCCAACAAAGCGCTGCTTAATAAATACAAGTTGGCTTCGGATAATGTGCGCGTGAAATTCGTCAACGCGGTCTTTGAGCCGGCGACCTTTCAAGATTTAAAGCTGGTCGGATTCACCGGGCGCCCCACAATTTTAATTAAGCCCGTTGACAAAGGAAAAAATAAAAACGTGCCGCACCAGCAAGTGGATGCGGTTGATGAATCGAATATCACTTCGGCCTTGTTAAAGTTGGGCAAAAACGAATCCCGCGTCTTGTATTACCTGACTGGTCATGGCGAATTGGGTTTTGATGGTGGGACTCTTGGTTCCAGCTACAATGCGGCGCGCTCCAAACTTTCGGAGCAGAATTACACGATCAAAGCACTTTCTTTGAATGGAAAAGGCGCGAAAATCCCTGATGATGCCGCTGTTGTCACTGTGCTGGGGCCAAAAACCGATTTGTCTGCCACTGAAGAAAGCATCCTGAAAAAGTTTGTTGGAGGCAAAGGACATTTGCTATTGGCCGTGCGGCAAACGGAAACGGTTTTGCCTCGCTGGAATAATCTTGCCCGTTTGTTGGGCGCGCAGATTTTAAGTGGTTTAGTCCATGACCCGGAGCAGTTTGTCGGGCGGTCATTTGAATTTGTTTACGGGCAGATTGCTGATCCGGCCAAACATCCCATTTTGGGTGGTGTTGGCGAAAATAGCAATATCATTTTTCCCGGCGCTGTGCCCTTGAAAACCCTTGTCCCGGCACCAAAAGGTCTGACTGTGACAAATTTATTGGCTTCTTCTCCAGCCAGTCAATCGCTGCCTTCACGAAGTGGCGGCACATCCGAAGCAGGGCCATTTTCTTTGGTGGTCGCCAGCGAACACGCCAGTAGCGCGCCCGCTATGCCCGGCACAACGCCAGCATCGGAAATGCGCGGCTTAGTTGTCTGTAACGCGAACTTTGGCACCGATGAACTTTTTGCGGCTTCGGCCAACGGAAGTTTTCTTTTATCTTCGATTAACTGGCTGTCCGGCAATGAATTATTGGTTTCGATTCCGCCCAAACCGCCCGTGACCAACACGATTGACATGACACCCGGCGTGCGTCGCTTCGCCAATGTTTTTGCGCTGTTTACTATGCCCATCATTATGCTCTTCATCGGCGGCGTGGTGTGGTGGAATAGGAGATAGGTATTAGGTTTTGGAAGAATATTACAGCACTCAAAACCTAATACCTAAAACCCAAAACCTAAAATGAAATCTCTACGTTCTTCGCTTGCCTTGTTTCTCATCGTCGCGATTTTCGGCGCGTATATTTATTTCAACGAGCGCGGCCCGATTGCCGACAGCGGCGCGGTGGTGCTTTTGCGCACTGACCCCCAAAATGTCCAACAGATTACGCTGACTCAAGACACTGGGCCGCTGACTTTAAAAAAAGAAGGCGCAATCTGGAAAGTGCAACGCGACAAATCATCGTTTGCTGTGCCTGCTGATGATTCCGCTGTGCAAAATTTGCTGAAAGACTTGCAACTACTTCAATCGCCGCAAGCGTTGGATGATGACCCCAAAAATCGCAAGGATTTTGGCTTGGAAAAACCGCTTGCTTCATTGCAGATGGCTAACGCAAAAATAGAATTCGGCAAAGAGCCAAGTTTTGACGCCACCAAGGTTTATGCGCGTGTTTCGGCGGACAGCAAAACACAGGTCGCTTTGTTGCCCGATTCGCTCAAAACCGCTGCCATCCGGCCTTTCGCCGATTGGCGCGACAAAGCGATTTTGCGCGTCTCGGCAGACAACGCCAAATCTATCAGCGTGAAAGCACCCGCAATCACAGCTAATTTCGATAAATCGAAGGCCGGCGAGGAAAGCACGTCAAGTGAGTGGCAAGTCACAAATCCCGTAAACGCCAAAGCCGATGCCGGCATCATCGAAAGTTTGTTGACACAATTGACCAATACTTTGGCGCCGAAATTTTTCGATGATAATCCAAAATCGCTGAAGGATTGGGGCTTGGAAAAACCGCAAGCGCAAATCGCAATTGAAACAGCCGACGGCCCGCGCTCGTTGCTCGTCGGCAAGAAAACGGCGGGTGGCTATGCCGCGAAAAATTCGCTTTCTCCGGCGGTCTTTGAAGTGCCCGAATCGCTGTTTGGCCTGCTCAATCGCCCGCTACGCGATTGGCGCGATAAAAAAGTGCTGGAAGTCGAAACGGACAACCTTCAAACCGTGACCGTGACTTTTAAAGGCGCCACCAAAACCTTTAATCAAACGGAGAAAAAGTGGCGCGAAGTTGGCGCGAAAGTTGATGACTCCGCCACAGGCAAAGAAGCCGCCGATGCAATCAATCATGCGGTTATGGACTTGATTTTCGCCTTACAAGGCTTGGAAGCGCAGGACTTTGCCGACAATCAAAAGAGCGATATGTTAAACAAACCGTGGGTGCAAATAAAGCTGGACAACACATCTTTGACAATTGCTGAAAAAGAAAAACTACTTGCGCAAGTCAATCGCAATTCGTTGCTGATTTTGCCCCTTTCGGCGCGTGACAGTTTGCAAAAGCCGCTCGATAAATTGTTCGCTATGCAGTAAAGCCGAACAAAGCAAAGGAATTCATGAAATTTGGTATTTGTTGCGGCCCCGGTTCGTTTGCGCCGCAGGTTGAAGGACAGACACTTTCGGCGTTGCCGCGTTTGATGGAAGTCATGCAGGCAGCAGGCGCCGATTATGTGGAATTTGGCGTAAGCGCTGTGATGGGCAGCGAAAGCGAATTCGCGCAACTGCAAAATGCTTTGGCGCCGCTGCCTTTGAAAGTAGAAGCGTTCAATTCTTTTATTCCGGCGAACCATCGCATCACCGGGCCGGATGTGCATTTGGATGAAGTTATCGCTTATTGTCGCACCGCGCTCACGCGTTGCAAGGCGCTCGGCGGCGCGGTTGTGGTTTTGGGCAGCGGCGGCGCGAGGCGCGTGGCCGAAGGCTTCGAGCGTGAAAAAGCCTTAGGACAATTCGTGGAATTTGGCCGCGCACTTGGCCCTGTTGCCGAAGAAATCGGCATTGACATTGCCATAGAGCCGCTGAATAAGAACGAGGATAATTTAATTAACACCGTTAAGCATGGCGCTCAGTTAGTGGATGAAATCGGCCAGTCGCGCATTCAGCTTTTGGCGGATTTGTATCATATGTTTGCCGATGGCGAATCGTTGTATTCGGTGACAGCGGCGGGGGCGAAATTAAAGCACACCCATGTCGCCGATTTAGGACGCGTGGCGCCCGGTTATGCGTCTGGCGGCGAAGCAAATTTCCAAGGATTTTTTCGTGAATTGAAAGCGATTGGTTATAGCGAACGCTGTTCATTTGAAGGCAGTAGCCACGATTTGGCAGCACAGGCGAAGCCAATGCTTGATTTACTGAAAGCACGCTGGGCGCACTCCTAAACAATGCTACTTGGAAACGTGAGGAATGTCGCAAGTGCGCTACACTGCCTTCCCGCGAAGGCCAAAAACGTTTGGCCTTTATTTTGCGAAACACCTGCGAACTGGGTTGAATCAACCTTCAAGGAGAAAATCATGTCTGAAGAACACAATGGCTATTGGCGTGGCGTAGTGACGGGACTTTTGTTTGGCGCGGCGGCGGCTTTGTTGCTGACACCAAAGCGCGGCGAGGATTTGCGGCACGAAATTGCCGAAGGCGCGAGCCAGTGGAAAGACAAAGCGGGCGATGTCGGCTCGAATTTGAGCCAAAACGTCGGCCAAAAGGCGCAAGACTTAAAAGAACAAGGCGCCACTTTGGTTTCGCAGGCACGCGACAAAGGTGAGCATCTGCTCGCCGATGCCAACCACAAAGCGCAAGAAGTCAAAGAGCAGGTTGTCCATGTGGCTGCCGATTTGAAAACCAAAGCGCAAGACAAAATTGCAGGAATCAAAGACGACGCCAGCGATGTAGCGCAAGAGGCCACCGACAAAGCGCATGAAGTGGCTGAAAACATAGCGGATGGCGTCGAAGAGAAAGCCGATGACACCAAAGCCAAAGTCGCCAAGGCCAAAGACAGTGCCAAGGCCGATGCGTCCGAAGCGGCAAGCAAAGTCTGACAGCAAAAAATAAAAAAGGCGGCGAACAAAAAGTTCGCCGCCTTTTTGTTTTCTGGCACGCTTTATGCTTATTAGTAATATTGTCGTGTTCCGCTGCACTTCTCAACTCATTGTTTTAAAACAATTTTGACGACAATGGAGAGAAAAATCAAAATGGCGGGCAAGTGGACAAGGAGTGAGGAAGATGCTGAGAACAATCGCGTTGGTTTTGTTGGCGTTATGGGCGTTGGGTTTCATCGGATTTGGTTCCGCTGTTGGCTCGTTCATCCACATTTTGATCGTGGTGGCCATTGTGCTGTTCGTCATTGACCTGATTTCCGGTGGCCGCGCTGTTACCTAATCGGAATAACCCAGACAAAAAGGCCCGCTTTTTCAAGCGGGCCTTTTTGCGTTTGGGCATTTTAACGAATAAACAGCGGCGCCAGAACTAAAGTGAGCGTCGCCAGCAATTTAATAAGAACGTGCAACGACGGGCCAGCCGTATCTTTGAAAGGGTCGCCTACCGTATCGCCAACAACGGCGGCGGCGTGTGCGTCGGAGCCTTTTTTCAACGGCTCGCCATCGGCGCCCATAACTTGACCCATTTCGATATATTTTTTGGCGTTGTCCCATGCGCCGCCGCCGTTGTTCATCACCAGCGCCACCAAAATGCCCGCTATGGTGCCAACCATCAGCATAGCGGCGGCGGCGGCGGCACCGAAAATCATGCCGACGGCAATAGGCATTCCTAAAGCCAACAAACCGGGCGCCAGCATTTGGCGCAGGGCCGCGCGTGTCGAAATATCCACCGCTTGCCGGTAATCGGGATCGCTCGTGCCCAGCATAATGCCGGGGTTTTCACGAAACTGGCGGCGCACTTCGGTGATCATCGTTTCAGCGGCTTCGCCCACAGCGCGAATCGCTAAACTGGCAAAAAGAAAGACCAACATGGCACCCATCAAAGCGCCGACGAAAACTTCGACCTGACCCAAATCTACCACGCGCGAGGCCGCCACTTTTGCAGCGATTTCCGCTTCGCCCAAACCTTTGGCGCTCCATTTGTTTTCGATGATGACGCCGACTTTATCGAGATAAGCCGAGAACAACAAAAAGGCGGCTAAAGCTGCGCTACCAATGGCGTAGCCTTTGGTAAGTGCCTTGGTAGTGTTGCCCGCTGCGTCCAGCGCATCCGTTCCGGCGCGCACCTCATCCGGCGCGTTCGACATTTCGACGATACCGCCAGCATTATCGGCAATTGGCCCGAATGTATCCATCGCTAAAACGTAAGCGGCAGGCATCAACATTCCCATCGTCGCCACTGCGGTGCCGAACAATCCCGCCACTGCCGGTTCAACGCCTAAAATCGGGGCCGCTAATTTGCCGAGTCCGAAACTGCTTAATAGGGAAAACGCAATTGCCACAACAGGCGCGGCGGTGGTTTCAAAGCCAACGGCAATGCCTGCGATAATATTGGTTGCCGCGCCGGTGCGACTGGCTTCCATGATGCTCTTGACCGGGCGATAAGCGCCTTCGGTGTAATATTGCGTGATCAGCAAAAACAGCAAGGCATTGAAAAGACCAACCAAGCCGGCCCCGAAAAAGTAAAACCACGCATTGCCCAACATCATATAGGTCGTCAGCAAAAGCAGCACAACCGAAACCCCTGCGGTGGTATAAAAACCGCGATTTAAGGCGCGCATGGGGATTTCGTCGCCTTTTAAGCGCGTGACTAAAACTCCAACCAAACTGGCAACAATGCCAAAGGAAGCCAAAATCAGCGGAAAAATAATCCAGTTCTGGTTATGCGTGTGCTTGTAAATCGCGACGCCTAAAATCATGGCGCCGATATTTTCGGCAACGGTAGATTCAAATAAATCGGCGCCGCGTCCGGCGCAGTCGCCGACGTTATCGCCCACCAAATCGGCTATCACCGCCGGATTTCGCGGGTCATCTTCGGGAATATCCTGCTCGATTTTGCCGACTAAATCGGCGCCTACATCTGCTGCTTTTGTGAAAATACCGCCGCCGAGTTGCGCAAAAAGTGCCACGAAACTGGCGCCAAAACCCAAACCAATGATTAAAAACGGCGCGCTGCCGCTGTCGCCGCCATGCAGGGCGCGATAAGCCAGAAACAAGCCCCACACGCCCAGCAAACTCAGCGCTGCCACTAAGAAACCCGAAACGGCGCCACCACGCAGAGCAACGACTAAGGCTTCGCCCACGCCCTGACGAGCCGCCGCCGCCACGCGCACGTTGCTTTTGACCGCCGTCCACATGGCGATAATCCCCGACACCGACGACAAAAACGCGCCAATCAAAAACGCCACAGCCGTTTCAATGCCGATTTGCAATGGCGTTACATCTTTCACTTCGATGGCATCCGAAAAACGCGCGACTAAAAATCCAATTATGAGCGCGGTGGCAAGCGCCAAGGCCGCTATCGTCGAATACTGCCGCTTCAAAAACGCGATGGCGCCTTCGTAAATTATGTCGCTCACGCGTTGCATTTCCGGCGTTCCGGTGTCGCGCCGCAGCGTGTCGCGCACTAAATAGATGGCGAAGACGATGGCAATTACGATGGCTACCGCTGGCAGCCAAATCAAAGCGTTTTCGAGGTTCATAATTTTGAGGTTGTTTAATTATCGCCGATTTTTGCTGAAAATTGCTACCCTCAATGCGCGCCAACGTGGGACAGGGCACACAAGCTGCGATTTGGAGCGTCCAATGCAACGGATAAAGCGCAATTTCATGGCCGCAGAGCAATAGTTTGAAATTTGCTTTTGTGTTGTGTGTGCTTTTGTGTTTCATTTAATAGGAAAGGCAATCATGAACTACAAATCCTTGGGGCGCACCGGTGTGAAAGTTAGCCCGTTGTGCTTGGGCTGTATGAATTTTGGCTGGGGCGCCGAAGAATCCGATTCGATCAGTATTATTTTGCGCGCTCTGGATGCGGGTCTTAATTTTTTCGATACCGCCGATGTTTATGGCAAAGGCGCCAGTGAAACCATTGTCGGCAAGGCCTTGCAAGGGCGCCGCGATGAAGTTTTTCTCGCCAGCAAAGTGCATGGGAAAATGGGCGACGGGCCAAACGAGCAGGGCAATTCGCGTTTGCACATCATGCAAGGCTGCGAAGCGAGCTTGAAGCGACTGGGTGTAGATCACATTGATCTTTATCAAATTCATCGCCCGCAATCGGGCGTGCCGATTGACGAAACCTTGCGCGCCTTGGATGATTTAATCCGGCAAGGCAAAGTGCGCTACATCGGCACCAGCACGTTTGGTGCGTGGCAACTGGTCGAAAGTTTGTGGACAAGCGAAAAACTGGGACTAAACCGCTTCGTGACCGAGCAGCCGCCCTATAATTTGTTAGATCGCCGCATTGAGCGCGAACTGTTGCCGATGGCCGAAACTTACGGTTTTGGCGTGATTCCGTGGAGTCCATTAGCGGGTGGAATGCTGACCGGCAAATATCGCAAGGGCAAAAAAGGCCCGTCCGGTTCGCGTTATGAAAGCGGCAAGTTTCGCAGCGGCGAAGCAGTTCCTGTCGAGGCGTGGAAGGTGATCGAAGGAGCGCGCGAAATGGCCAACGAAAAAGAATGTGATATGGATGCTTTTGCGCTCGCATGGTGCGCCGCTCATCCGGCGATTACTTGTCCGATTATCGGCCCGCGCACGATGGAACAACTCGAAGGAAACTTAAAGGCGTTGGACGTGAAAATCACCGCTGAAGACAAAAAGCGGGTAGATGACTTAATCGCGCCCGGCACGCACGTTGCGACCTATTATCAAGCCGATTTCGGCCCGCATCCTTACCGGTAGTCAGTAGGCAGTGGGCAGTGGGCAGTAGGCAGTGGGCAGTAGGCGGTAATCAGTAGGCAGTAAAAGTGCCTCCTGCCTCCCGTCCACTGCCTCCCGTCCACCGACCACTGAAAATGAAGTCCAATCTCGATTCCATCATCCTGCGTTACGTTGGTTACGCGCTGTTGTTTTTAGGCAGCGCGTATTTTCTTTATCTGGCACGGGGTGCGCTTCCCGTCTTTTTCGCGGCGGGTCTTATTGCCTATGCGTTTGATCCCGTTCTGAAAATCTTGGAAAAGCGCGGCTATTCGCGTGTGGGAGCCGTGGGATTTGTGTTTTTGGTTTTCATGCTGCTGTTCATGCTGCTGATAATGATGATCATTTCAGGTTTTCAGCAAGTCCAGCAATTTCAAGGCAACGTGAAGCCGTATATTGATTCGGCGGCGCATCTTCAAGAACAGGCGCATAGCTTTGTCGAACGCTTGCCCTTGCCTGAAAATATGAGAATGCGCGCTCAAAGTGCGATTGATCACAGTGTCAGCAACGGAACAACCTGGATTGAGGGCGCCGCAGTAAAAATAGTTTCCATCGTGCTGTCCTCGTTAGGCGAAATTATGATTAACGTCATCGTTTTGCCCATCATCACGGTGATGCTCATGCTGGAAATGGACACGATTCGCCGCCGCGCTTATGTTTTAGTGCCTGTGGATCATCGGGATGATGTTAGCGAAATTGCCACCAGCATCAATGAATTGCTGGGCCGCTATGTGCGTGGGCAAATGGTAATCTGTGGGCTATTTGGCGCGCTATGCACCACTTCGTTTACCATTTTAGGCATGGCGTTTGGAATGCAGTATGGAATCGCTCTGGGGTTAATTGCGGGCATCGTTTACATCATTCCCTACATTGGAATGATGGGAATCGCGATAGCAGCGACCCTGACTGCTTATCTCACATCTTCCAATCCGATGCTATGTGCCGGATTAGCGCTGGGTTCCTGTATCGTTTTTAACCTGTTTATTGATTATGGCGTCTCGCCGCGCGTTTTGGGCAAAGGTGTGGGGCTGCATCCCGTTTTTGTAATCTTCGCGTTGCTGTCGGGCGCGAAAGTGGGTGGCATTTTCGGCATGGTGCTGGCCGTGCCGGTTGTGGCGTCGTTGCGCGTGGTTTTGATTTATATTTTTCCGCAATTAACGGCGCCCTTGCCTGAAATCGTCGAAACCTCAGAACCGCCAGCGAGTGCGAGTGGAGAAGTCGCGCCGCCTTTAGTGGAGCCGTCGCCTGAATTTCAGTAACCTCGAATCAAGCGACACAAAAATCAAGGGAGAATTAAGAGATTTATGAGCAAGAAAGTGCGAGTTGGAATTGTCGGCATGGGCATTGGACGCCCGAATGCCGAGGCGATTGATGCAAACGAGCGTGGCGAAGTGGCCGCTTTGTGCGACCTCGACACGGCACGCATGGATGATTTTGAAAAGAATCTCGGTCACGAAGTCAAGAAATACACCGACTTCAAAGAAATGTGCCGCGACAGCGAATTGGACGCGATTTTTGTTGGCACGCCAAACCAGCTTCATGTGCCGATTGGCCTCGAAGCCATCAAAAACAACAAGCACATCATGATTACCAAGCCGCTGGCCGATTCGTTGGGCGCGGCGCAAAAAATTGTGAAGGCTGCCGAAAGCGCGGGTGTGGTCAACATGATGTCATTGTCCACGCGCTTTGGCCCCGGTTGCCGTTATTTGCACAAGCAAAAAGACGCGGGCATTTTCGGCGATATTTATTATGCGCGGGCACGCAGCATTCGTCGCAGCGGCATTCCGGCGTGGAATCTCGGTTTTATTCATGCCGGAGGCGGCGCTTTTCGTGATATGGGCGTTCACGTTCTTGATGCCAGTTGGGCGCTGATGGGTTTCCCCAAACCTGTGGCGGTTACGGGCGTGGCCGGTGCTAAATTTGGCCCGCGCGGGCAAGGCTACTGGGAATATCGCGACATTCCAAAGTCAACCTATTCGCAATACGCGGCGGACGATTACGGCGGTGGCTTTATCCGCTTTGAAAACGGCGCTGGCTTGCAAGTCGAGAGCTTTTGGGCCAGCCATCAGGCCGATGATTTTCAAATCGAACTGTTCGGCACCGAAGCGGGCGCCAAACTAAGTCCTCTCACCATTTATAAAACCGTGGACGGCGCGCCGCAAGACACGACGGTGAAATTACAAAAGCGTGTCAACAACGAAGATTGGCAAAACATCGCCGATCATTTTATTAACTGTATTCTCGACAAGAAACCGTGCGAAGCGCCATTGCGCCACGGAATGCAAGTGCAGGAAATGATGGAAGCGCTCCTCAAAAGCGGCGAAACAGGCCGCGAAGTGCGACTCAGTAAATAACCCAAGCTGCTACCTATAACCCACCCGTAAACGAGTGGGCTGAAAGGAATCAAAAGCCTCGTGAACGAGGCTGGACTTGCCATCTTTAGCCTCGTTTTCGAGGCTT
>JANMKN010000157.1:0-2405 GCA_031372065.1 Abditibacteriaceae bacterium
ATTTTGCTCATGAAAACCCAAGCCACCGAAGCCGCGTTGCGGCAACTGCACGGCCCGCGTATTTTGCACATCGCTACACACGGTTTCTTTCTGGAAGAAAATGAAGCGGCGGCGGAAACGCGCGGTGTTGCTGGCACGCGCCTGGGCAAATGGGTGGCCAAAGTAAACAACCCGTTATTACGTTCCGGTCTGGCTTTAGCCGGCGCGAATCAAGGCAAGAGCGGTGCTGACGATGGCATCTTGACGGCACTGGAAGCAGCGGGCTTGGATTTGTGGGGAACGAAGTTAGTAGTGCTTTCAGCTTGTGATACAGGCGTCGGCGAAATCAAAAACGGCGAAGGCGTGTATGGTCTGCGTCGTGCCTTTGTTTTAGCGGGCGCGGAAACCGAGTTGATGAGCCTGTGGCCTGTGTCTGACAGCAGCACAAGTGATTTGATGATCAGCTATTACAAAGGCTTGCAACAAGGGCAGGGAAGGGGCGAAGCATTGCGACAAGCGCAACTACAGATGCTCCAAAACAAAGAGCGCCAGCATCCGTTTTATTGGGCCAGCTTTATTCAATCCGGCGAGTGGGCCAATCTCGAAGGACGCCGATAATTGCCAGGAACAGTACCGCGAGCGATAGCGAGCTATCCGCTAAGTGCGTGCGCAAAAATTTTGGAAAAAAGATGAGGCAAGGGAAGGCAGGCAAGGGAATATCGTCTCTCACCCGGCGGCGGCATTCCTTTGCCGTTATTCTTTTGCCTGTTTTTCTTTTGGCATTTCACTTAGTTGATCGTGTTTACCTGGCATGTGCCTCGCTACGGCTTGCGGTACTGTTCCCGGCGCTCCCTCTCTCCACTTGCACTTACCTTCGCGCGCAACTGCGCTTATGGCCTCCATCTTGTCCTGCAAAATTTCCGCGACATGTTTTCTTCTCTCTCTCAGTAGTCAGTGAAACCAAAAAATAAATGCTGCTGATAAAGCAGCCACAAAACAATCAACTCCATTGAGAAGATGAGGGAGAACATAATGAACACTAAAAAATTCACAGCCTTCGCGCTGACGATCACAATGATTCTGAGCCTTGTATTTCCGGCGTTCCCGGCGCAAGTGCAAACCCAAAATAAAACCCAAACAGGCCGCCGTGGTCGCACGGTCAGAAATTGGCGTGCCGACGCAACAACCGAACAGCAATCGTTAGAAACACCAGATCAACGCCGCCCTGATTGGGTGAATAGCGCAACGCGTCGCAGCCTGACCCGGCTCACGGCAATGCGGGAAAGATTGGCGCTCGAAGACGCCGCTACCGAGTTGAGCTTGCGTTCCGCTGAGCAGGATGATTTGGGACAAACGCACTTGCGCCTTGCGCAAAAACATCACGGCATTGAAGTCTTCGGCAGCCAATTGCTTTCTCACGTCAAAGATGAGGAAGACGCCACGGTTGGTGGGCGTACCTTCGATGTCAAAAACGTAGACACGACGCCTGCTATCACTGCCGAGCAAGCCATCGAAAACGCCAAAGCCGCGCTCAATTTCAATGGCGAGTTTGCCGCTCCGCTGAACGCGCATCTTGTCGTGTTGCCGCATCACATCTTCAAAAACGATGCAGAGAACGAAGCGACCTTAACCTATCAAGTCACACTCCAAATCGAAGACGGCACTGACGCCACCGCCGCGCATCAGTATTTCGTTAGTGCGCAGGACGGGCAAATCGTGTGGCATTACGACAGCATGCCGCACGGCACCGGACGCGGCTTGTATTCAGGCTATGTTGGTGTCCCTTCGGTTTATATTCCGCCGAGAGGACTATTTTGCGCGACGTATCAAATGCGCGTTCTCGGTCGTGGCAACTCCGTAGTCTTAAATATGAACGGCTCGACCGGCAGTCCGACGGGTGTTTTTCTGGATTCGGATGATGTGTGGGGCGATGGCACTATGGGCAATAATCAATCGGCGGCGGTGGATGTGCAATACGGCATTCAGAAAGCCTGGGATTACTACTTGAACGTGTTGGGGCGACGCGGGATGGACGGCTTTGGCGGAGCGATTGAAAGCCGAGTGCATTACGGCTCGAACTACAACAACGCGTTTTATTCCTGGAACAGCAACCGCATCAGTTTTGGGGATGGCGATGGCTCGATGTTCAATCCGCTGGTTTCGCTCGACATCGTGGCGCATGAATTCACGCATGGTGTGACGGAACGCACCGCGAATCTGATTTATGCTGGCGAGTCCGGCGCGCTGAACGAAGCGTTCTCCGACGTCTTCGGCACGGCGGTCGAATTTTACGCAAAGCCCAGCCCAAATTATCTGATCGGTGAAGAGTGCTTCACGCCCGGCACCGCAGGCGACGCGCTGCGCGATATGGCGAACCCGACGATTGATCACTACAGCAAACGCTTGAATCCCGGCACTTGCACGCC
>JANMKN010000199.1:0-6484 GCA_031372065.1 Abditibacteriaceae bacterium
ATTCCAGCCATAAAAACGCAAAACGGGCGCGTCGTTTGGCGTCTGCGACAGCAAAAGCGCTTCGTCAACCGCCATATTTTGCGCGCCGGAAGCCGCTTCGTCGAGAATTAAGCGCCAGTTCATTTGTAGGGACACGCTACAGCGTGTCCAATTTTGTGACTTTGGACACGCTGTAGCGTGTCCCTACGCTTCCACTTCAGCTTTCCAGCACAAATTCAAACATCGTGCGGCGTTGGCTTCGTCTAAGCGGCCAACGGGCAAGGTGTGCGGCGCGTGGTGCAGTAAATCGGGGTCAGTGGCGGCTTCTTCGGCGATTTTCAGCATGGCATCGCAAAAAGCATCCAAAGTGGCGCGCGTTTCGGTTTCGGTCGGCTCAATCATCATCGCTTCCTTGACGATAAGCGGAAAATACACCGTCGGCGCGTGAAAACCGTAATCGGGCAATCGCTTGGCGATGTCCCACGCGCTGATGCCGAATTTGCTTTTTAAAGTTGCCGCGCTCAGAACGCATTCGTGTTTGCACAAATTGGCGGTATCCGCGCCATAAACGCCGCGCAAACGGGCCAAAACGTAGTTGGCGGCCAAAGTCGCGTTGTCGGAAATCTCTTTCAAACCGGCATCACCGTGACGCAAAATATAGGTCAAAGCGCGCAGAATGATGCCGCTGTTGCCCCAAAAACTGTGCAAGGCGCCGACGCTTTGCGGGCGATCATAATCGAAGGAAAAAGTGCCATCTTCTTTTTGAATAACGTGCGGCGCGGGCAAAAATGGAATGAGAATATCGCGCACGGCAACCGGCCCGGCGCCCGGCCCGCCGCCGCCGTGGGGTGTCGAAAACGTCTTATGCACGTTGAAATGCATCACATCCACGCCGGTGTCGCCCGGTTTGACTTGGCCCAAAATGGCGTTCATGTTGGCGCCGTCCATGTAAACCAGAGCGCCGCATTCGTGGGCTAATGCGCAAAGTTTTTCGATGTCTTTTTCAAACACGCCCAAGGTGTTCGGATTAGTAATCATGACCGCTGCCACGTCATCGCCCATCGCGGCTTGCATATGCTCCAAATCCACGCAGCCATGTTCATCGGAAGCCACTGACGTGACAGAAAAGCCACAACGCGCCGCGCTCGCTGGATTAGTGCCGTGCGCCGAATCGGGCACCACGATACGCGTCCGTTTTGCCAACTCGCCGCGACTTTCGTGATAAGCGCGAATCATCAGCAAACCGGCAAATTCGCCTTGCGCGCCCGCTAAAGGCTGCACTGTGGCGGCGTCGAGTCCGGCGATTTTCGCAAGCACGTTTTGCGCCTCGAATAGCACGCCAAGCCAGCCTTGAATCGTCGCTTCGTCCTGCAAGGGATGCACTCCGGCAAAACCCGGTAACGAGGCGATGACTTCGTTGAGCTTGGGGTTGTATTTCATGGTGCAACTGCCGAGCGGATAAAATTCCGTGTCTATCGAAAAGTTCATCTTCGATAGATTGGTGAAGTGACGCACCAGCGAATGCTCGTCCACTTCGGGCAGCGGCAGCTCCCCGCGCGGCGCGAAACTGAACTCCGCTTCGGGCACGTCAAGCGGCGCCAAATAATCGTTATATTGTCCGGCATCGGAAAGTTCAAAAAGCAGTTTGGGCATGATATTTTAATTGAGCCGCGAATCTTCGATACGCAAACTGCGCTTCGCAAAAACGACGTATTTTTCTTAAAGTAGCGTCGTTTTTGCGCTGTTTTTGCGTCGCGCAGCGTAGCGGTTTATTAGATGGCTTGAGCGAGATTGTCTATTTCTTCGCGCGTGCGTTTTTCGGTGCAGCAAAGCAGCATGGTGTTTTCGAGTTCGGGGTAATCGCGCCCTAAATCGTAGCCGCCGATGATTCCCGCCTCGCGCAGTTTTTCGCTGACTTCGGCAACAGGGCGATCCAATTTCACGGCCCATTCGTGGAAAAACGGTGCGTCGAAGGCGCGATGGCCGATTTTATCGGCGGCGAAATGCGCTTTGTGATAGCTTTGCGCCGCCGCTTCTTTAAGCCCACGTGGGCCGATGGCGGATAAATAAAGTGTTGCCAAAAGCGCGCACAAGGCTTGGTTTGTGCAAATGTTGCTGGTGGCTTTTTCGCGGCGAATGTGCTGTTCGCGGGTTTGCAAAGTCAGCGTGAAACCGTCGCGGCCTTTGTCATCCACCGTCATGCCGACCAAGCGGCCCGGCGCGAGGCGCGCGAATTTTTGACGGCAGCAGAATAATCCGACGCCCGGCCCGCCAAATTGCGAAGGAATGCCCAGACTTTGGCCTTCGGCGACAGCAATATCGGCCCCGTAAGCGCCCGGCGGCGGTAAAAGGCCCAGCGAAACCGGATTGAAAACCGCAATTAAGAGCGCGCCGCTTTCGTGCGCCGCCTCGGAAATCGCTTGCGCATCTTCCAAACTGCCGAAGAAGTTGGGCTGCTGCAAAACCACGGCGGCTACATCGTCGCCAAGCGCGCTTTTGATGGCTTCCAAAGGCGTTATGCCGTCCGAAAACGGCACTTCTTCGAGAACGATGTCCAAACCTTGCGTGTAGCTTTGCACTACGCGGCGATACCTTGGCGAAACGGCGCGCGGCATTAGAATACGTTTGCGTTTGGTGGCGGCCTGCGCCATAAGAACCGCTTCGGCCAAAGCTGTGGCGCCGTCGTAGAGGCTGGCGTTTGCCATTTCCATCTGCGTCAGTTGGCAAAGCAGCGTTTGAAATTCGTAAATGACTTGCAGCGTGCCTTGCGACGATTCGGCCTGATACGGCGTGTAAGCGGTGGCAAATTCGCCGCGCGAGGCGATGGCGGGCACCATCGCCGGAATATAATGATCATAACTGCCCGCGCCCAAAAAGCAGGCCGCTTGCTCGAAATTGAGATTTTTCGCGGCCAAAGCGCCCATTTTGCGGCGCGTTTCGAGTTCGGAGAGCGCGACGCCAATTTCCGGCGAAGCACTTTCGCGCAAATGCGAAGGAATATCGGCAAACAGTTCGTCAATGGAGGAAACGCCAACGACTTTGAGCATTTCTTCGATGTCGTGAGGGGTAAAAGCAGCGTAGGCCATAGGAATGCGGAATGCGGAATGCGGAATGCCGAGTGAGAAATTCCGCACTCTGCATTACAAATTCCGCACTTTTAAGCGCGATAGCTCGAATATTTTTCGGCGTCCATCAAATCATCCAGTTCAGCGTTGTCGGCCACGCGCACTTTGATGAGCCAGCCGTTTTCGTAGGGCGATTCGTTGATGCCAGCGGGTTCGTCGGCGAGCGGCAGGTGGCTTTCGATGACTTGACCCGAAACGGGAGAATTCAAATCGGACACGGCTTTCACCGATTCGACCACGCCAAAGGCCGCGCCTTTTTTGACGTTATCGCCCACAGCGGGCAGTTCTAAATAAACCACTTCGCCCAGTTCGTGCTGCGCGTAATCGGTGATGCCGATAGTGGCGATGTCGCCGTCCACGCGCACCCATTCGTCGCTTGCGGCATATTTCAATTCAGCGGGAAATTCCATGATTTTAGTGTCCTTTGCTCACTTGTTTGTAACTACCAACGGAATGCTATCGCAGCCCCTACTTTTTGCTTTGGTGCGCCACAAACGGCGGTTTGACGATTTTGGCCGGATGCAGCGACTGGCGAATTTGCACTTGCACTTCGTCGCCGACGTTCAGCGAATTTTGCAGCATCGCCAGCGCAATGCCGCTGCCGATTGTCGGACTGAGGGTGCCCGAAGTCACTTCGCCAACTTGCACGCCGCCCCACATGACGGAGTAACCTTCGCGCGGAATGCCTTTGCCTTCCATTTGCAGAGCGCGAGTGCGTTGCGCGGGCGTTTGCTTTTCGGCTAAGGCGTCGTGGCCGATAAATTCGCCTTTGCTCATCTTGGCCGCGAAACCAACGCCGCTTTCGTAAGGTGTCCACTCTTCGCGCAGTTCGTGGCCGTAAAGCGGAAGTCCGGCTTCCAAGCGCAAAACATCACGCGCGCCGAGTCCGCAGGGCACAGCGCCCGCTTGCAATAACGCACGCCACACTTTGGGCGCGTCGTCGCCTTTGAACATGAATTCAAAACCATCGCTGCCCGTATAGCCGCCACGCGCGATTAAACCTTGCGCCCCGCAAATTTCGGCTTGAATACAATCGCGCCACACCACTTGCGATAAATCTAAATTGCACAAAGGCTGCATCAGCGCGGCGCTGTCGGGGCCTTGAATCGCCAACATCGCTTGATTGGTGTAATTATTGGCAAGCTGAACCGATTCCGGCAAATGCGCGCGAAAATGCGCTTCGTCCACAGCGGCGCGCGAGGCGTTGACGACGATAAACCATTTATCTTCGCCCAAACGATAGCCCATAATGTCGTCAATCACGCCGCCATTTTCGTTGAGCAAAAGCGCGTAAGCGACGCGGCCAAGGCCAACATCTTTCCAATCGGCGGAGACGATTTGGTTGAGCGCTTGGGTTGTGCCGGGGCCGGAAACTTCCAGTTGGCCCATGTGCGACACATCGAAAACGCCGCACGATTGGCGCACGGCGCGCACTTCGTCAATCACGCCGGAATACTGCACCGGCATTTCCCAACCGGCAAACGGCACCATGCGGCCCCCGGCGGCAACGTGTTCCTCAAACAAGACAGTTTTTTGCAAATTTTCCATGAGATTTTACTTGTGATTCGGATCGAACAAAATAAGAGATTTTTTCCACCACTGGTGATTCTCGGTCTGAAAAGGTTGGTCGTGGAAATTCTCATCTTCATAATGGATTTCAAATTGCCGTGTCGTCAAGAGTAAGCCATCGGAAATTTGAAAAACCGCATAACCATGATGCAATGAAGAAGGCAAGACGAACTCAATTTGTCCCTCCGGCGAGGTCGTGGCCGCAAGTATGGTTCGTTCATTATCCGCCGGTGTTCGGCCTTTGAGCATTAAAGGGAAATTACCAACGGGCCGACCTTTTTCGTCGGTTACCAGAAGACTAATCATGCCAGTTGTTTTGCCATCCGCTGCAATTTTCTGCGTGACGAGTTTAAATTCCACTTTGACAGCGCGGCGCAGTTCGATAGATGCTGTGCCTAACAACGTGGCACCAACACCGACAGTTGTCACCTTTATGTTTATCTGCTCTTCTGGCGTGAGATAGTCGTGTGGCTCCATTATTAAAGTAAGGGAAACTGGCGTGCGTGGGGTGTCAATGATAGCCGTATAGCCATTGATTTCTGGATGCAGCGAACTGTCCGCCACAAAAGAGCCTGCACTACTCCACAATTCCACGCGCGTAGGCAAAGGCGGCTCTCCTGTCTCATTTACCGTGCGAAAATCCACGCACAAGGAAAAAGGAATAGCGCGTGTTTGTGCGAGGTTTAGAATCGCGGGAGCTGCAATAACTGCCTGAAAATGTGGCAATTCGGTAGCTGCGCCAGAACGCAACGAACAGCACAACAAACATAGTAAAAATGCACCGCATAATCTAAGAGTTTTCATGTGATTCCTGTGGTTCCGTGTGCAACTACGGGGAAACCAAAAGCAAAGGCGAGCGCGAAGCAATACGTAATTGCGGTGCTTCGTGCAGTTTTGAAATTTGTGGTGTTCCGGCGAAAACTAAATCGGCGAACACAGTCATTTGGTTATTTTGCGCGTTGACGCCCGTTAAATTCACATGGAAGGGCCACTTTTTTTCGGCGTCGAAAGTGTAAATCGGATTCAAATCGGCCAGCAAATTGTTGACGCGCAAACTCAATCCTGTGGTGTTTTCAAACGATAAATGGCCGTCGGTTAGCCAGATTTCGTTGCCGTTTTTGACAATCGGCGTGGCTGTCAGGTGAAATGGCACGCCGATTTTAATCAGAGGCAGCGTTTTCTTGGCGTCCATCTGCAAAAGGCCATCGCGCAAGGCGATTTTGACGTTGGTGACACCTTCCAGAGTGCTGCCGAAACTTTGTTGCAGCGCTTCTGCGCCCAAAACAATTTTCGCATTGGCTGGGCCGCATTGCACAATCGAAAGTTTGCTGTCTTTTTTGAGCGCCGCGAAATCGTAAGCGACATCGTTTAAATCGAATTCGCTGCTTTGCACAGGCAAACCGCCGAAGCGAAAATCGTTTAAAACCAGTTCCAGCCGGCCCAAATAGCCGAGTTTTGTGCCGGTGCCAACCGAAAAAGGCAAATTATCCAGCGCGCCCATGTGACCAAGTTCAAGGCGCACACGACGAAAATTGCCTTTTAAAACCGAGCGACCCTTTTTGCCTTCGACAGTCGCGTTGACGGTTGCTTGCGGATACGTTTTGCGCAAGCTCGCTTCCAGAGTTTTTTCAGCCCGTCCCGGCGTTGCCATCGCGTTAAATCCGAGAAATCCGCCGAGTAAAGCGGCTAAAAGCCATTCCATAAGTGATAAATCAACTTTCCTTGTCGCATCCATAAGGATGGTCAGTCAGTTTAACAAGTCGCCACGACGCGACTTGTTAATAACCCAAGTTGCTACCTATAACCCACCC
>JANMKN010000250.1:0-58228 GCA_031372065.1 Abditibacteriaceae bacterium
AGACTTTTCAAACTGATTCTGAGACAATCATAAACAACTACATATAGGCGATTGAAAGAGCAGTTTTTTAGGAACTTGGAGCTTTTTCGACGAGCAACAAAACGAAGACTATGAAAGTTGCCGCCAATACAATTAAGGTTGCCGCCAACACAATTAAGATTCCGCTCAATAGAATTAAGGTTGCCGCCAACACAATTAAGGTTGCCGCAGGCCAAATTAGGGTTGCCGCCAACACAATTAAGGTTCCGGTGAGCCGAATTAGAGTTTCTGTAGGGAAAATTAAGGTTCCGCTCAATAGAATTAAGGTTCCGGTCGGGGCAAATAGGCTCACTTTTATGAAAAACTAAGACCCTCGCACCACATCCAACCATGTTTCTTACCATCACTCCTAATTTATGCATCGAACGCACGATTTGCTTGCCGGAATTTGCCGCCGGAGCGGTTCATCGCGTGGCTCCGTCGCAATTGAAGGTCAATGTCGGCGGCAAAGGCATCAACGCGGCGCGTGTGGCGACCAAATTAGGCTGCCAATCGCACGCTTTGGCGTGGGCCGGACGGCGGCAAAAAGCGTGGCTCGACGAAGAATTAACGCACGAGAACATCGCGCATGACTTGGTAGAAACCACAGCCGACACGCGCATTTGCGTGAACGTTTTGGCGGGCAAGGGCTTTATCAAAACCGAAATCGTCGAAGCGGGCAACAGTTTGAGCGTTAACGAGGGCACGCGTTTGCTCGAACGTTACGCGGCGCTTTTGCCACAAGCCGAAATGGTGGCAATTTGCGGCTCGTATCCGCCCTGCGAAAATCCCGCCATGGATATGCATTTGGCTTTGCTGGTGCAAATCGCCACGCAAGCGGGCAAACGCGTGTTGGTAGATGGCAAAGGCAAAGCGTTTCAAAGGTGTCTGCGCTCCAAAACGCCGCCGTGGGCGGTGAAACCGAACCTCGACGAAGCGCAGGAATTATTGAATCGCACCATTACCACGCCGCAGGACGAACGCCGCGCGGTGCGCGATATTTTGAAGCGTGGCGTGGAAGTTGTGATTCTGTCTTGCGGCGCGCGCGGCGCTTATTTCGGCACCAATCACGGCATTTGGTTCGCGGCGGCGCCTGCGGTGCGCGAAGTCTCGGCAGTGGGCAGCGGCGATTCGCTCGTCGGCGCCTTTTGCGCCCAGTTTTTGGAAACAAATGATCTGCTTTTGGCGGCGCGCTGGGGCATCGCGGCGGGCACCGCCAATGCCACGCAAAGCGCGTCGGCTTTTATTGGCCCGGAAGAGATTGAACCGTTGCTCGGCGAGGTCAAAATCACGACGAACGAATTGGGTTTATTGCCCCGAAATTGACAAAAACATTGTGCGACGGAACTTTGCGTTGTTCCGGCACGTCGCAAGGCGCCGAAACTCCGCAGAAATCCGTTTTTTTCGTGGTTTTTCGTTCATTTTCCAGAAAAAAGCGCTTCTTCATCTCGCCGCGCCCGACGCGGCAGTTTAAACTAACGGAACCTTTTTTCGACACTTTACAAGGCTGTCGTTTTGTCCCTCATTTTTGGGCCTTACATGGTCTTATTGATGCGCAGCACCATGCAGAAATCGCAGAAACTCTCGCCCTCGCCCTCCGCCCCCGAAATTGTTGGCGCCACGCCCGCCACACCAGTTCCCGACTCATCGCAATCACCAATATCGCTTATGCGGCGCACCGAACGCTGGCTGTGGCTATCCGCGTTACCGCCGGTTTTATTTGTCGGTGTCGCCCTGAGCCTGCGCACGCCCGCGCCGACGAGTGTGACTACTTCAGCGGGAAATACGCTTTTGGTGCAAAATAGCGCGCCGGTGGCGGTGTTGACGGCGGCGGATACAATGGTGACAAGTTTCAAATCAATCGGCGGTTTCGCTTTGCTGAACGGCGAATTGCAACCGGCCATTCAAGTGCGCGGCGAAGCACCGATTGAAGGCCGCGTGACGCAAGTTCTGGTCAAAACCGGCCAAAAAGTCACGGTTGGCGACCCGATTATGCGTGTGCAAGGCAAAGTCAAAGCAGCCGGCTCGCGAGACGCTATGCGCAAGCAAGATGCTGCCGAAGCCGCGCAAGTGGCCGCTGCCCATCAGCAGGAAAGTTTGCAAAGCAAACTCGCCACGCGGCAGGAAAAATTATTAGCCGCCCAACAGCGCGTCGCGCAAGCACAAAAGCGCGTCGCACAAGCGCGCACCGTGGTCGGCAGATTGGCAAAAGGTGAGCGCATCACGCGCACCGAAGTCGCAGCCATCGCCACACCAGAACTTTCCACGCGCTTGGCGGCACGCGGCTCAGTCGCTTCGCATCGCAACGAAGCCCGCGAGGCCGCGCAAAAAGAAACGACTCTCGTCGCGTGGCGCGCGGCCAAAAAAGCCGCCGAACAAGCGCGCCATGAGGCCGATGTAGCCGTTGCCGAAAGCAGCAAGGCCAAGCGCGACGCACAAGCGGCGACCAAAGACGCCGCTGCAAAAAAGCAAGCTGTCAAAGAGGCACAGGCACAGTTAGCCAAACTGCAAGGCGACGCTCTGGAAGAGGCACGCACCTCGTTAGCAAAAACGCAAGTGGCCGCGCAGGACGCCGAAGTCAAGGCCAGCGACTTGCAAAAAGTGGTCGTCATCTCCGAGGCAAAAAGCGAACTTTTGCGCAAAACCACCACCGAAGCCGATCAAAAATTAGCCAAACTGCCCGAACCGGCTTCGTCCAATGCCCCAACGCCCAAACCAGAAGAAAAAGTGGCGATTTCCAACGAGGCGCTTTCGGCTAACGACGCCATGAAATTGGCCGAGGCCGCTTTGGATGAAAGCAAGCAAGCCGCCGCCGAAGCCGAACACTTAAAAGACGAAATTGATTCCTATGCGCGGCAAGTCAAAACACTGCACGCCACGCTAAATTCGACCAGCGAAAATCTGGAATCGGCGCAAATGAATGTCGTAGATTCGAAAATTGCAGAGAAACTCGAAGCCGTGCGCTCCCCCGCGACGGGCGTAGTTTTGGATATTGCCACTGCGGCCCGTTATGTTGCCCCTGGAGAAACCATTATCGCCATTGGGCGGCCTGACCGCTTGGAAGTGCGTTTTGAAGACACTTCCGATGCGTGGAAGGCCTTAAAAATCGGCACACAACTGTCCGCTGCCATTCAGGAAGGCGCGCAAAAAACGCCGGTTTTAGCTGAATTACAGGAAATTAAAGAACCCAAGAATGGCAAGGCCGCTGTTCTGGTCACAGCGATTGATAATCCGCGTCAGGTCACTGGCGCACGCCGTTTTCGTTCTGGTCTGGCGGTGCAATGCTCCATTGCACGCCCCGGCGCGCGGGAATCTCTCAGCATTCCCAGCGCGGCTCTGTGGCGCGATACTGCCGGTCAAACTTTAGTCGCAGTTCTGGTTCCAACAGCAGTCAATGCCCAGCCCGCAACGCCTGCCGAAGTGCAAACCGATATTCAACCAGACGTTCTTGCAACGCCTCCGACAGCCAATGCTCTTGCAACTTTTCGTGTGCAGTGGCGCGCTGTAATTACCGGCCAAGGCGATGCCCTGCAACAAGAAATCGCCGGAGGTTTGCAAGCGGGCGAGCGCATCGCCTTGCGTCCCGCGCCTTTGCGTGAATTAACCGAAAAGCATGGGCCGAACTCCTTTGTGCAAATGTCTGCCTGATGTCCGCTTGATTTGAACTTGATTTGGAAGTTGTTATCTTATGAAGCTGTTTTTCCCTCGTTTTTCCCTGTTGGCCGTGCCCTTGGTTTTAGGAGCGCAAAGCCCTTCCTTATTGGCCGCCCCCCTTGATCGCAATGGCGCCGCCACCGACACAGCAGCGTTGCCTTGGCTCAAAGGTATTTTGCCGAACGAAGTCACAGCGGGCGATGAATTTTCGCGCGCCGCAGCCGCCTTAGAAAAATGCCGCGCCGCCGAAAGAGATGCCTCGCGCCGTGCCACGCGGGGCGAAATCACGCAGCGCGAATTACAAACCTATCGTAGCGCTACCCAACTCGCCCAGCAGCGCGTCGAGGCTTTACTATCGCGCGATGGCAAACCACACGCAACGCTGCCGATTGCCCAAAATACCCCAAGTGCGCCGCCCTTGCGAGTGCCGGCTTTGGTGTCGTTGCCACCAGTGCCTACCACTAACAAAGTGCCCGTTTCCATTCTGCGTTTGGCGCCGCGTGTGACGGCAGTGGATCAAAACGCCGAAGGCAAAGTGTCTTCAGGGGCTTACGGCTATCGCTCGATGCACGCGAAAATCAAATTCATCGCTATGCTGCCGACGGATAAAGGCGCGACTTCGGGCGCGGCCATGCCGCAAACAGCACCAGAAACGAAAACGGCGGTGGCGCCTGCCTTGCCGCCGGCCACTACGCGCAATGCCGCGCCGATTAGTTTGCCCGTGGCGACACTGCCGCCGATAACTACGCCTGCAAAGCCCACCGCGCCGAAGCCGCCAGAGAATGAGGCCAAAAACGCCAAGCAATCTGCCGCCGATTTGCAAAGGTTGGCCCAATTAGACGCCGCACTTCAGCGCGCCGATAAGCGCTTGAGCGCGGCCAACGAGGCTCTGAGCGAAGGCCAACAGCAATTAACGCGCTTTGCCGGCACGCTACGCCAAGCCATGATGGAAGCTGGCCCCGATGCCGTCGGTTTGCATCCTTTTGTAAAAGTCGCTGAAAAATATGCGGGCACGCCTTATGTATGGGGCGGCGAATCGCGCAACGGTTTCGATTGCTCCGGCATGATTATCCGCGTCATGCGCGATTTGGGTTATCAAGCGTTGCCCCACTCAGCCGCCGAGCAGTTTCGTTATGGAAAACCCATCGCGCAGGAGCTTTTAAAGCCGGGTGATTTAGTTTTCTTCGCCAATACTTACAAAGCGGGCATTTCGCACGTCGGCATTTATTTGGGTAAGCGCCGCTTTATTCACGCTGCCGGAACCGGCAAAGGCACCATCGTTTCTTCGCTGGACATGCCGAAGTTTCAGCAAAAATACGCGGGCGCCCGCCGCCTGATCGCCTCACGCGGTGATTAAAGTAGCTGATTAAGATAAAAACACCAAAGGCACGACGAGAAAATTCTCGTCGCGCCTTTGGTGTTTGTAGTTGTGCCGCACTCGACACTTACCTCGACACTTACAATGTTCGCCCCATCGCTTCCAAAAAGGCTTGCACCACCAGCGGGTCAAGGGCTTGACCGGCTTCTTCGGCTAACGAATCCAAGGCGCCGCCGACCACAGACATTGGGCCACGATCAGCACGCGGTTGCGTCATGGCCGCAAAACGCGACGCGACGGCTAAAATGCGCGCGCCGAGCGGAATCATATCGCCGGAAAGTCCATCGGGCGTGCCTTTTCCATCGTAGCGCTCGCTTTGATGCCGCACCAAAGGCGCGATTTCGGCTAATCCCTCGGTTTCGGCCAACCAATCGGCGCCGCTCGATATCGCCACACGCACATTTTCTAATTCTTCGGGGCTGAGTTTGCCTTCTTTTTGCAAAATGGCATCGGGCACGCCCAATTTGCCGGTTTCGTGCAGCAAAGCGGCAAATTCGACGCGTTCGCGCCCTTCGCTGGGCAGATGCAACTGACGCGCGATAAGTCCGGCATAAAACGCCACCGCTTTGGCATGGCCGGTTCGATTCGGTTCGCGCCTTTCGGCGGTGGAAGCCAATAATTCCGCGATGGCGCGATAAGCATGCGCTAAACGCTCCAAACGCCGCGCCGCGCCCAAAGCATCGCCCGCTTGCGCAGCGGCGGCTTCGACCAAAGGTTTCAAATGCGAGGACAACAAACCTTCGGGCGTGGCGATCCATAGCAACGCGAGGCCCACGATGAGATTTTCGTCTTCGCCGTATTGCGATAACAAGGGCAAAGCCAACGCGGGCAAAGCTGCTGCCGTCTCGTCGGGCGAGGGTGCTTCGGCATCGCCCGCCAACGTATTGCGCGCTTCATCAGTCAAGGCGAGCGTGTTGGCCCAATCGCAAACTTCGCCGATAATCACCTGTAAATGCGCCGGAACTTGTTTAATGAAAAATGGTTCTGCCGGCAAATTAGCCCACAAATGCGCGGCGGCCAAGCGAGAATCGCCAAAGAGTGACGCCTCAAAAAGTTCGCCTTCGGCGGCGGCGTTTTCGGATTCCAAACCTTCGTAAAGGTCGAGTTGGGCTTCACTTTGCGACACAGCCAGCAAACGCAACGCGTCGCCGGTCATTTCGCGAGAAAACACCGCCACAGTTTGCCCGCCGACCAATTCACGCAGGCCAATTGCTATTTGTTCGGCCAATTGTTCCGCGTCTTCACGATCACTTTTATGCACGCGCTGCATCCAAACCAACAAGCGGCGCGTGCCATCCGCCATTGTTTGGTCAGGTTCTTCATTCCAGCCTGTGACATTCCATTGCGATATGCGCACGACAACCTCCCGATTAAATAAAATAGAGTGCGCGCTCTTTTGACAAACACGGCAAGGCGCTTCGATTTTCCATGTCAGTTTCTACCAAAAACAACGCAGATTCCAACGCCATTTCGCTTTATCCGCCTTTTTCAGCGCGCGGACGCTTGCGTGGATTGTATGTTATCACCGATGCCTCTTTGGGGGGCGGCCATCTCCCTATTACCCGCGCGGCGTTGGCTGGTGGCGCGCGAATGATTCAATTGCGCGATAAAAGCACGCCGTTGCCGGAACTTTTGCTCATCGCCCGCGAAATGCGGCGCCTAACGCACGAAAAAAACGCGCTTTTTATCATCAATGACCGCGCCGATTTCGCTCTTTGCGCCAACGCCGATGGCGTGCATCTTGGCCCCGATGATTTGCCTGTGGACGCCGCGCGCCAAATTCTTGGCCCGCACAAAATTATCGGTGCCTCGTGCGGCACTGTCGAGGAAGCTATCGCCGCACAGCGCGATGGCGCCGATTATATCGGCTGCGGCGCGATATTCGGCACGCAAACCAAAAGCGATGCGGGCGCGGCGATTGGTCTTGATGCCTTGCGGCGAATTACTGGGGCTACTGCCCTGCCCGTCGCGGCTATCGGCGGCGTGAATCTCTCAAATATCGCCGCCACACGCGAAGCCGGCGCCGCAATGGCTGCTGTTATCACCGCGATTACCAACGTCGGCGCTGAGAGCGACATGACACAAGCCACGCGCGCTTTAGTGGAAAGAATGAAAGCATCGGCGTCAGCTTAAAAAGTCGGCAAACCCGCTTAACTCACATTGATAAGCATCGGATATGAATACTGTGCTGATCAATGAATATCCCTAATGAATGGATACTCTGACTCATCCACTTGATACTCTGCACAGCCGCTTGACTGATATTATTATCAAACGGATATGAATACTCGCCTGATTAATGAATATCCCTAATGAATGGATACTCTGCACAGCGTTTGGGTAATCTGCACAGCCGTTTGGCTCTCTTACATCACGAAACAATAAGAATACGAGCCTGATTAATGATCTTCACTAATGAATGGGTCTTCTGCACAGCGTTTCACTCATCTGACGCGCCCTTTGGGTCATCTGAACGCGTGCGTCAAACTCTTCGATAGGACTTTGCAAACACTCTCACTATGAATCTCTCGACACTCGGCGAATTTGGCCTGATTGCGCGCCTTCAGCAAACTCTGGCGCAGCGTCCCGGCGTGCGATGCGGCATTGGCGACGATGCTGCGATTTTGGAAAGTCTTTCCGCGCCGATTGTCACTTGCGACGCGTTGGTCGAACAAATTCATTTTCGCCTCGATTGGACAACACTGCGCGATCTCGGTTGGAAAGCGATGGCCGTCAACATTTCCGACATCGCCGCTATGGGCGGCACTCCTGTGGCGGCTTTTGTCGCGTTGGCGCTGCCACAAGACTTCGCCGTCGAACAAATCGAAGAACTTTATGCGGGCATGGAAGAAGCCGCCGCTGCCTTCGCTTTCACCATCGCGGGCGGCGACACCACAAAATCGCCCGGCCCCATGTTGCTTTCGATTACGCTCATCGGCAACGCAACGCAGCCTGTGCTGCGTTCTGGTGCGCAAATCGGTGATATTTTGCTCGTCACCCGCACACTGGGCGATGCGGCAGCGGCTTTGGTGGCCTTAGAGAAAGGCTTGGCCGTGCCCGACGAACTTTTATGGCGCCATCACAAACCAATGCCGCGCCTGCGTGAAATGCACACCGCGCTGACTATCGAAAATGCGGTTCACGCCGCGCTGGATTTATCCGATGGATTGGCGGGCGACGCGGCGCATATTGCCCGCGCGTCGAATGTCACCTTGGAAATTGAAACGGCGGCCTTGCCGATTTCAGCATCCTGCCGCGCCATAGCCGCAACGATGCAAAAAAATGTTTTCGATTGGGCGCTTGCGGGCGGCGAAGATTATGAATTGCTGCTTTGCGTGGCGCCTTGCAAAGCCGACGCGGTGCGCGCTGCCATCGAAAATGGCGGCACGCCCTGCACCATTATTGGGCGCGTAATTTCCCAAGGCAAGGTGCCCGTTATGCTGCTTGACAAGGGAACACACAAACCTGCGCCAGGCGGATTCGCGCATTTCTAAAAGCGGTGCGAAATCGAAATTCTGATGGCGCATTATACGTCACAAAACGAGTCCGCAAAAACGCGTGTGCATGATTGCTTGCTGCGCTAAACTGGCGTGATAACCGGAACGTCGTTCGCGTTTCACAGCCATTTTATCTTTCATTTTCACAGGGTTTAGAATGGTTCAAAGTTCGGGTGCCCTCCGGGCAGATTCAAAGTTAGTTGCAACATCCAACGTTAAACATTGAACCTGAAACCTTGAACCACACAGAAAGGACTTTCATGCAAGTAGATGCGGGCTTAAAGTTTTTCGTTTGGCTGGTTATCATGGTGGTCGGCCTTGTCGTTTCGTTTGTCGTCGGCGCCAGCGGCGGCACATTGGGGCCAGTTTTGGGTGTGCTATTGGGCCTCTCCACTTTCGTCGTCGCGTGGCTGGTTTCATCTGCCATTCGTATGGTGGCGCAGTGGCAACGAGCGATTGTGCTGCGTTTGGGCAAGTTCACCGGCATCAAAGGGCCGGGATTGTTTTTCATTACGCCGCTCATCGAATCCGTTAGTAGCGTCATTGATTTGCGCACGATTACTTCGACTTTCAAAGCCGAACAAGCCATCACCGCCGACACAGTGCCGGTAGATGTAGACGCCGTTTTGTTCTGGCGCGTCACTGACCCCGAAAAAGCGGCGCTTGAAGTGCAAGCCTACGATCAGGCTGTGGGCTGGGCTTCGCAGACCGCTTTGCGCGACGTGATTGGCCGTTCTACGCTGGCCGATATTTTGTCGGGCCGCGAAAAAATTGACTCGGTCTTGCGTGAAATCATTGACCATCGCACCGAACCGTGGGGCATTAGCGTCACCAGCGTGGAAATCCGCGACGTTGTGATCCCCAATAATTTGCAGGATGCCATGAGCCGTCAAGCGCAAGCCGAACGCGAACGTCAAGCGCGCATTATTTTGGGCGAAAGCGAAACGCAAATCGCCAGCAAATTCATGGAAGCCGCCGCGTTGTATGCCACTAATCCTGTCGCGTTGCACCTGCGCGCCATGAATATGCTTTACGAAGGCATGAAAGACAAAGGCAGCCTGATTATCGTGCCTTCTTCGGCACTCGAAACCATGAACCTTGGCGTCACCAGTTTGGCTTCGCTCAAAACAATGGCCGATCAAGCGGGCGCCACGCAACTCGCCGCGCCGGTTCCGGCCCTTGGCCCACAGCCACCTTCTGCTGTTGCGCCAGTAAATTTTCCGGGAATGGACTTATAAAAATGGGGAATGCGAAATGCGGAGTGCGGAATTTAACACTCCGTCCTGCCCAAAGGGCACCCGCGCACTCTTCACTCCACATTTGAAATGGATGCTCTGATTTTGGCCGGTGGCAAAGCGCCTGATGATCTACTGGATAAAGCGCCGTCTGGTGATCGCGCGCTGATTGATCTCGAAGGCAAAACGCTGCTGGCTTACGTTTACGAAGCGCTACGCCAAACGCCCGGCATCGAACGCATCGCCGTGGCCGGTTTGCCCGGCACATTAGCCGCTTTGGAACAAGTCGCGCCGGGCGCCTTGCCCGCACCCGCAGCGGAAACCATGATGGACACTGTTGTTTCGGGCCTTAAAACGCTGAATGCGCCCGATGTTCTGATTAGCACTTGCGATATTCCTCTCGTTGGTCACGCTGCCTTTGAAGAACTTATCAACAAAACGCGGGCACGAAATCTCGAAGCGTGCTATCCGATTGTGCGCCGCTCGGTATGTGAGGCACGGTTTCCCGAAGGCAAACGCACTTACGGCAACGTGAAAGAAGGCGCGTTCACGGCGGGCAATGCTGTCATAGTGCAAAGCCATGTCATTGAACCAATGCTTGATTTTTTCAAAGCGTCTTATAATGCGCGCAAAAATCCTTTGGCAATGGCACGCTTATTTGGCTTCGGTTTTTTGATTAAAGCCCTGACACGCCAACTGCGCGTTGCCGAAGCTGAAGCCACTATGTCGCGCCTCTTGGGTTGCCGCGCAGGAGCAATTGAAATGGACGATGCCTCAATCGCCTTCGACATTGATAAACTGGAACATTACGATACAGCCCGCAAAGCTTTGGTAGAGCGGGCTTCATCAGTCTCAGGTTAAAAGTGCTAAGTCATGCAAAACAAGCAAGTTATCGCGACACCCGACGCGCCTCCGGCTCTGGGGCCTTATTCTCAGGCGATTCGCGTCAACGACACCATTTATGTTTCGGGGCAGTTGCCCATGGACCCGAAAACACGCCAATTAATCAACGGCAACATGGCGGCGCAAACCGAGCGTGTGTTGCTCAATATTCGCGCCATTTTGGAAGAAGCCGAGGCCTCATTGGAACACGTCGTTAAAATCACGATTTACATGAACGACCTCGCGCAATTCGACGAGATGAATCGCGTTTTCGGATTGTTCTTCCCCACCAGCGACCACAGCCCTATGTTGCCTCCGGCTCGCTCCACAGTCGAGGTTTCGCGCTTGCCTCGCGGCGCCGCTATCGAAATGGATGCCATCGCTGTTGTCACATCGGGCGGCTACACGGATTTCGAGATGTTTTAAAGCCAATTGAAGAACAAAAAGCCGGAAGCGAGAATGCTTCCGGCTTTTTATTGAGCCAGCGCCCTTCAATTCATTGCAGCAGGGCGTTTTTCACAGCAATAAGTAGACAGAAAAATAACGTTAAGCCGGTGGCAGGGAATCTGCATAAGAAGGCGCCTACCTCAAATTTAAATTTGGCGAAAACCTTGACTACTATGTATGTCGCTCAAAGCTTCAACCAAAGAGAGTTGTTCCGTATGAAATCCAAGTTCACACCTTTAGTTATTTCGCTCCTACCCTGCACAGGTTTCTGTGCTTTGGTTTGGTCGGATGGGCACCAATGCGATACGCAGGATTTTTCGAATCTTGCAGACGCACGTCACGCTTTTAATGCGATGTGTCAGCATTATCCCTGCGCTGTCCGTGTGGTCAATGGCGAAGTGCAAACGCAAAACGACATCACATCATACTGGTAGGCCGTGTTTTTAAACAAATTCAATGCCTGCTTCACGCAACAGCGGCGTAAAAAACTCTCTATCCACTGCCGTTTGCGCAAAAACTTCGTTTGTTGTCAGATCACGAAAGCTATAGGCGCCTTGATATTCGCTGTGCAGCGAAATCGGGCCATCGAAATGGCTTTCTTTTAAGCATTGCAACACGCGCGGCCATGGCACATTGCCCTCAGAGAGCGGGCAGAATCTCACTTTATGACGGCGTCCACCCGCGTAACCGCTGCCATCATTTGTCCAATAGAAATCTTTGACGGCCAACATTATCGTGCGCTCACGCAGTAAATCAAGGCCCATCATCCAAGCGGACGAGCCGCCCTCGATAGTCGCGTGCGCCGGATCAAAATAAAGACCAAGCCATTGCGGATCAACATTTTCCAAGGCATAGGCGATGTCGGCTAAATTGGCACCGAAAAAATTGTGCGAATGGTTGTGATAGCCGCCTTTGATGCCAATTTCTTTGTTTAAAGCCGCTAAATCGGCCAATCGAGCCGCGACTTCTTGCCGCTGTTTGCGCAGCGTGCCAAAACCTGCATACGAAAAATAACCGAGCTTGTAATAGTGGATGCCTGCCTGCGCAGCAGCGCGCAGAATGGCTTCGTTTTGGGCATCGGTGGCATCCATTATCGCCGTCGTAATCATGGCAATGCGCACGCCTTCGTGATGCAGCAGCGCAGCGGCAGCAGGCAGGTCTTGTGTTGCGAGTTCGGGTTCAACGTGGCCGCCGGAGCGCACTGTAAGGTCAATGGCTTCGAGGTTCATCGCACGCAAACGGCGCGCGGTTTCATCAAGCGGCATTCCGGCGAGATGTTTAGAGAAAACACAAAGTTGAGACATGATGTCTAATTTCCTTCGGACGTGCTTTTAAGCATACGAAATTTCCCAGCGGCCTTTACAAACAATTAAGAAATCGGGCGCAACCCGACAAAATGCGTCGCGTCTGGCAAGGACGACTTTGCCTTAGTCAGCCGATTGTTAGCAGCGCAGATCACATCAAGAGGCAACCAAATCTACCTTACTGGCATTGCCTTTGCGCCCTTTAGTGAATCGGAACAGACAACAGCGGAGGACAAGACTATGGAAAACATCAATTCAAATCAACCAACGCGCCGGAAATCGCGCGGCGTGCTGCTAACTGGCGGCGTGCTGGCGGCTTTGGGCGCCGGATATGCCATTGGCACCAATGTCAATGCCCAACAAGATGCGCCCGGTGGCACATCCACCAGCAACGCTCCCGTCGTGAATACGCCTGCGACCCGCGATGCGGCTTTAATGCAAGATGCCTTTGGCGCTGTCGCTAAGGCTGCTGAACCCGCAGTTGTGACCATCACGACTCAACAGAAAGTTGCCACTGCTTCCCGCTCGCTGCCCGGTTCGCCTCGCGTGCGTCCGTTTGGCAATAACAGCGAAAACGGCGGCAATGGCGCTGACCCGTTTGAAGAATTCATGCGCCGCTTTAAAGACTTCGGATTTTCACCGAACAGCGTGCAAAAAGAAAAAATGCGCGGTATGTGGCACGAAGTCCAAGGTCGCCAGTCTGGTGGCTTGGGTTCTGGCATGATCTACCGACAGGACGGCCTGATTATTACCAATGCGCACGTTGTCAAAGGCGCCGATAAAGTAACAGTCAAACTCAACGACGGACGCGAGTTTGCCAAAGCTAAAGTTTTGGGCGTGGATGAACGCTCCGATGTGGCTGTTGTGAAAATCGAAGCGACGAACCTGCCTACGGTAAAATTCTCGGACTCCGACAAAGTAAAAGTCGGCGACTGGGCGATTGCGGTTGGCAACCCGTTTGGTTTGGAACACACAGTTACAGTCGGCGTGATTTCGGCCAAAGCGCGCGAAGTGGACGCGTTCTCGCGTCAACGTTCCAGTGCGGGCGAATATTTTCAAACGGACGCTTCCATAAATCCCGGCAATTCTGGCGGGCCGTTGCTTGACATTTATGGCCGCGTTATTGGTATCAACAACGCCATTTATAGCGAAAGCGGCGGCAACATTGGCATTGGCTTCGCGATTCCCATCAATGTGGCGCGCGATATCGCTGACCGTTTGGTCACTGATGGCAAAATTCGCCGTGGCTATTTGGGCGTTAGCATCACGACTTTGGATGAAACTACTGCAAAAGGCTTCGGATTGCCCAAGGAAACCAAAGGTGTGTTGATTCAAGACGTGAATCCCGACACGCCGGGGGCAAGAGCCGGCCTGCAAGTAGGCGATGTCGTTCAAGAAATCAACGGTCATGCCGTTGCCAAAAGCTCTGAATTGCAACGTGCCGTGCAAGCCGCGCCAGTCAATTCCAAAGCGAGTCTAAAAGTTTTGCGCAATGGCAAAATCGTAACGCTGACCGCGATGCTTGACGAGCTAAAAGATGAGCCAGCCGCTGGCAACACAGAGGAACCCGAAGAAGAAAAGGTTGACCCGCGCAACAATGGCACAGCGCTCAACGACCTTGGAGTTACTGTCAAGACCTTGACGCCTGCACTTGCCACTCAACTGCGTTTGAAGTTGAAGTCGGGCGTGGTGATTACGGATGTCAAACCCGACTCGCCCGCAGAAAACGCTGGTCTCAATGACGGCGATGTCGTTTTACGCGTTGGCGTGATTCCCGTCAACAACGTTAGCGACTTTCAATCTGCCATAAAGAATCTGTTAGCCGGACAAGCTGCCGGCGATAAGCAGATAACAATCTACGTCAACTCCGAAGATAGCACGGGCACGCGACGGAATGCCTTCATAACGCTGACTATCGGACAATAACAAAGGCCGAACCTGCAAGGCAGGCCAAAGTAAAGGAGACATGAAAATAATTCATGTCTCCTTTGCTTTTTTTCAGGGTGCTTGTGCGAAAAATATGAAATGCCCTTTCGTGGTTGATACGAATTCGCTGAAGACAATAAGCAAGTGACAAACGTGAACTAAAGAAACATCAAACGATATGCGGCCACTTACACTGCCACCCCGTTATAACAACGCATTACGGCTGTTTGCCGCGCGGTTGCAGGACGCTTACCAATGATTTCAACAGGCGGGTGCGATATTCCGTCGCTATGGCCACGTTACGCTGATGCAGTTCCAAAAGAGCAGTGTCCACCTCAAAGTTGCCCTCTGCGCTCTGGTGCATGGGAATTGTGGTTTTGCTATCGCCATCCCATTCCACAATCGTTGAGGCGGCCAAACGTGGCTTGGATTCAACGTCGCCGTCCTCCGACGGCTTGACTTCGGTGTAATACGTTTCAACCGTCATTTCGCCAGCGTCTTCGATAGCCTTGACGATCTTTTGCGCGGCGCTGCGGACGGACTTTTCTAACTCATTGGACATGGTTTCTTTCCTTAAATATTTTGCGGGCTGTTTTGCAGTTCCAGCATTTGTTTGATGAATCTCAGGACGGCTGGCAAGACCAATAAAGGCCCGCCGGGGAGCGACAAGCGAAGCGACAGGCTGATCGCCATTTGCACAGTGGCGGTGAACATTTTCAGCATTGTTTCACGGGATTTCAACGCCAAAGCGACTGTGCGTTGATGCAGCATCACCTCCTCGACTGAATTGCTGCCCGGCCATACGGTTTGCACGTCACCCGACCAATTTACGCTGGTGTGGGCCAGCAAACGCCCGGCGATGCGGGTTTCGATTGATACACACTCCGCGACACTCTGCCGTAGCTTGTCTATCAGCGTTTGAAAGACCTGCTGCGCCTGCTCCCAGCCTAAGCCGGACACCGCTAAATTGTCATCCACACTAAAACTGACAGGCTGCGCTTCGCCTTGTAACAAAGCCAACAATTCGCGTTCGGGTCGGGGCAAATCCATCATGGTTTCCGCTCCGGCGGTAAACGAAACCGGACCGAGAGGTTCCAATTGTTCCAGCCTGCTCGCCGCCACAGTGAGCAGTTGCTGCGAGCGGCGCAGGCTGTTTTCGCTTGCGCCAAGACGCGTCGCCGCCAATACAGGGTCAGTCGGCAAATTGACCTGCCAAAGCACTGGAACCGGCGTCGTGGGCACATCGAACGATATATCGCCCGTCACGCTGTCCATTGCTGTTGCCGCGTTGCTTGTCCACAAGTCCAGCACGTCAATCGGCGCGGCGCCATCGCACAAATTTAGCTCCATTTAGCTCCATGATGTTACAGGATTTTGATCACTTGGGCCAAGCCGCTGGCCGCCGAGACCGCAGTTTTGAGTAATTCGGTGCGGTGCGCCTGCGCTTGTTGCACCATTGCGACGTGGATGGCCCACAAAGCGTCGTCCACGCCGTCCTCGGTGGTCGGCACGCAGATTTCTGTATCGCCATCCAGTTTGATGCGCGTCACAGCGCGCAGGTGAGCGCCCGCAAACAAATCGTCTTTGCTTTGCCCAGTTTCCATCTTATCGCTAACGTAGGTGGTCACTTCCAACTGCGATATGTTCTGCACGAATTCCTGCAAAGCGACGCTCAAATCCTCAGTAAATTTGCCTAATGCCGTGCTAACGTTCTCCTTCAAGTCACTGGCTTCTTTAGACGCCGTGCCAAAGACTTTTTTAATGGTGTCCCCGGCCACACTAAAATCTTCATCTTCGCCGCTTTCTGGGGCACTTTCAGGCGCAGGCGCGCTGACAGAGGACACTGCCGGTGTGGTTTGTCCGCCTATAGTTACCATAACCGTAATCGGTGACTGGACTGGCATAAGAGGCGCTGAAGGTGTGGCAACCTGCGGCGGTGTGCCACCTGCGTTTCTAACAGAAGCAGGTTTCGGTTCGTCCGGCACAGTATGCGGTTTTTCGGGTTCTGGCGGTTTTTTTGGCTCTGTTTCGTTCGGTAGTGGCATGATAAGTTTGATACTTGGCCTTTCAGTCACAGGCTCACCAGCGGCAGCAACTTGCAACCGCACTGCCGGGTCGCCGAGGATGACGAAACTGCGCGCGTCGTTGTTGGCAGTCCACCGTTTACCCAGTTCAACGCGGTCATGGTCGTCGGGTGTGTAGTCGGGATCGTTGAAAATTTCCAGCCTTTCGCTCAGGTCGGAGGACAACTCGGAGTAGCGTTGGTTGAAATATTCGAACGCCGCACCGACCGGGTAGCCTTCGAGCAATTGCGTTAAGGTGCTTTTATAGGCCGCAAGCTGTGGCCCGGCCATGTCGGATACAAAGGAACAACCCCATGCCCGCTCAACGTGACCCAGCACGGCTAAGGCGCCGCCATCGGGGTGGCCAAGCATACGCTGTGGCAATCGCGCCACGAAAGGATGCGGCGCGATGGCAGTTGGCCCATTGGAAGTTCGATGCGGGAAATCATCCAATTGTGGTGTGCCTGCGCCATAGCAAGCGAAGTGAAACGCGATCAGCCCCAACAAATTGGCATCGTCCGTGATGTCGTCTGCGGACAGGTAATGTTCACGTTGGACTTTCCCCTCTTGGCGTCTTTGAGGGCCGGGCCAATCTTGGCAAATCAATGCACCTTGATGGGATAATTGGTGCGGGTCGCCATCCGAAAACCCCATGCCGTGGCTGGCAGTAAAAAGCAGGGCCGGAGGCTGCGCGCCGCCCATCAACTTCTGCAAATTAGCCTTCCCAGCACCGTTTCCCACCAGCGTTTCGACCTTCCAATCAGGAAAACTCAGCGGACTGACTTCTCCATCAGGGGCATTCTGGCGTTTGTTAGTTACATAATCGGCCAAGGGTTGCACTAACTGACTGCTGCTTAGGAACGTGGCTCTGTCGTTGTCATTACAAACGCCAACGAAGGCTGCGCGCCGTGGCAATGCGAAGTTGCTGGTTTCAGCAGCCACCACGCTGCGGGCATATTGCGCGTATTCTTCCGGTGTGGGAAAGTGCAGACGCCCAACAGCGTATGCCACGTCAAGCTGATATTGAAAGCGATAGGGAATCTCTTGCGGGTCACCGACCAGCAGCAAATAATAAGGCACCTTTTCCGGGTCTGCGGGGCCGGTGGTGTCGGCGCCCCAGCGCCGCAAAAACTCCTGTTTGGTTTGGTTCGGCTGATATTCCAACACCTTATAATAATTCCTTGCCTGCGCTTTGCGGTGTTCGAGCAGCACACCCAATGCTTTCTTGACTTTTTCATCGGTGTCCTTCGCAAAGACGACGCCCCAGCCGGTTTCCTCTAATTTTTTGGGGTCTACACCCGCAATCGGAGCAAATTTTTTCGGATCTGTTCGCTTCCGTAGCTCCTCCAAATCGTCCAAGTGTTCTTTGTCCTGCTTTTTATTTTGTTTGCTATCGCATATTTCCTGCGAAAGTTCCGCTGGCGTCATCGGCGCCAGCAGATACTCGCCAGTCGCGCCGTTGATACCGTTAAAAACTAACTGCTCGTCTGTCACAATGTCTGTCACGTTTTGCTCCTTTGAAATGTGTGAAATGTGTCGTTTTTGGCGAAAGCTTCAAGTGCCCAGTTGTTTGTCTAATGCCCACGCCACCACATCATTCAATGATTTACCGCGCGCGTCGTGGCGCAATTGCGTGAGGGCAGCGTCATCAAGTCCGGCGCGCGGCGCGACATTTTGCAGCAAATCGGCGCAGTATTTCTGATGAGGTGAGCCAGCCTCTTCGAATAAGCGCACGGCAGCAGTGAAGAGGCGGCAAGCGGCGTGCAGTTCGCTCCGCGATTCGGCGATTTCTCCCAAATTCGACAAGCCCCGCGCCACGCCGAAGGTGTCCCCCAACGCTTGTTCGATGTTAAGGGCTTCTTCATAAAATTTCTGCGCTTCTTCCAATCGTTCCAATTCTTGGGATTGCACCCCCAGATTAGTCGCCGTTTCGGCCACACCGCGATTATCTCCCAGCTTGCGTCGCAGGGCTAAGGCTTCTTGCAGGTGCAGCGAGGCCGCATCGCGCTCGCCAACCTCATCTTCGGTCAGCCCCCAGTTGTTCAGCACCATGCTGGCACCTTGATCATTGCCGGACTGCCGGTAGATTTCCAACGCCGTTGCGAAGTGTTGTCCTGCACCAGCGGCATCCTGCACATCGCGTCGCGCCGACCCTAACAAATTATGGGCGGCGGCTTGACCTCGTGCATCGCCCGCCTGCTCGCAGCGCGCCAAAACCTGTAGCAAAATCTGCTGTGCGGCCTCCTCTTCACAAGCATCAAGATGCAATCCGGCGCGTTCCAGTTGAAGATTGTTTAATATTTCACTGTCAGGTGACTGCGGCGGCGTAATTTGTAGACCGCTTTCTATTTGGCGCACTGCTTCGCGTAAAAATCCACGCCTTTGCAAAAAGCATCCTAACAGCAACGAGAACTCGGCGGCTTGCGCGGCTTCGCCCGCCGCGCGGCACCATTCCTGTGCGCTATATGCGTTCTCGTAATCGACTTGAAGGCGGCTTAGTGCTTTCATCTCACCGGGCGAGCGCAGCTTTGCCATTTGTTCGCGCGCTATTTTCAAAAAATGCTGTGCGTGCTTTTGCCGCACGCTAACGCCATCGGGCGATTCGTCCAGTTTCTCCACTGCGTAGTCGCGCAAGGCTTCAAGCATGGTATGACGCCTGGCGCCGTTGCCGGAGGCGTCGCGCAGCAATGAATGGCGATCCAGTTCGGCCACACTTTCCAACGAGTCGAAGATGTCGCAGATAGCCTCTATGTCGTCTATGGTGAAGCCGCCGTGAAAGACTGCCAGTTGCGCGAATAACGACTTACCATCATCGGTGAGCAGTTCATAAGACCAGTCAATCGTGCCGCGCAGAGCGCGCTGGCGCTCTGGTAAATCAGGCGATTTAGATTTCAATAAACTGAAACGTTTGCCGAGGCGTTCGAGTATTTGGAAAGGTTCCAAAACCTCAATGCGCGACGCGGCGAGTTCAATAGCCAAGGGTATGCCTTCGAGTTGCCGGCATAGTTCCACAATGGCGGCGCGATTCTCTTCGTTCACCATAAAATCCTTCTGGCAGGAGCGGGCACGCGCGGTGAACAATTGCTGTGCGGTTTCCGGCAACAATGGCGGCACTTCTTTAAGTTCTTCGCCCTGTAATTTCAAGGCACGGCGCGAAGTGGCGAGGATTTTAATGCCCGGCGCAGCCGTCAGCATATCGCTGATGACCGTGCCAGCATCGGGGATTTGTTCCAGATTATCCAGAACCAGTAACATACTCCGACCCTGCAACAAGCCATGAATTTGCTCCCGCGCTGTAGCTGGTGGCTGTATGGTAAAGTCCAGCGTATTGGAGATGTGTTGCAACATCCCATCGCTGTCGCGCTTGTCTGCAAGTTCAATCCAACACACGCCGTCAGGAAACTCACTAACCCAGTCGTGGGCACAAAGTGTTGCGAGTTGCAACGCTGAACGCGTTTTGCCCAAACCGCCAAAGCCCGTTAGGGTCAGCAGACGGGTGGCCGGTTGGCGTAAAACTTCGCCCCATGCGATGATTTCTTCTTCGCGTCCGATGAATGGCGTATTTGGCTTGGGCAGATTGTATAATGCTGGCGTGGCGACTTTGAGCGGTTGTTCAAGTGGCAGCAGAGTTTGCCCTACGCATCCGCTTTTCAAACGCATGAACAAGACGGGCATCCACCAGTCGTCACTTTTAGGCACATTGGCGCGTGCTACGCCGCGTGCCACTGCCATAGCACGATCAATCTGTCCATCGCGGCGCAATTCCTTAAAGAAGCACGGCATGAAGTGTTCAACCGTCTCCATAGAGACTTTTCCCTGCATGGCAATGACAGCCGGGACGCCTGCATCGGCCAAGAGCGGCCCCAGTGCTGTCAACGCGCCACCTGGCCCCTTGGCTGTTGCATCACCCGCGCTCTGGCACGAAGCCAACACAACTAAGCGCGGCGGTTGTTGAATTGATTGTTTCAGGCAATTGGCGAGTTCAGCGCCCTTTTCTTTCTTTACATCGCCCGTCGTGTCTTCCAGAAAGAGGATTGGTTCTTCTCCGGTCAGTGATCCATGACACACCAGATAGAGAATGTCGTAACCGTCTCGGAGCTTATTAGCAATATTGATTAGCGCGGCGTTGCCCGGCATATCCGGGTCGGAGCATAGTGTTTCTACGGTAATTCCGCCTAAACAAAGTTGCGCAGCGCCTTTCCAGAAACCTTGCCCGGACAGCGCTTCTATTTTCTTTGATGCTTCCTCTACAGTAATTCCGCCTAAACCGGCACAGGCGCGGGCCAATTCTCCTTTTACATCAATGGCCGTGAGAGGCGGCCCGCCACCCGGCTTCCACTTGTTCAAACTTTTAGGGTTTGCAATGACCACCAGCGCCTTCAAGTCGTGCAGCGGGCGCATATCTATAGGGCGCATATCGCTGCTGCTCAAATAGCGCGAAAAAACATGGTTTTCATTGGTCAGAAGAGGTTTGCCGCTCTGGGGATCGTGCAGCTTTTCCCAGTGCAAGCCATGCAAAGCGGTGGCACGACGCTCAATGGAAAGGCGAATGCGTAATGCCGCGCTGAGCGCACTGGCGCGGGCGCAAGCTATGTCAAATGCATTATGTAACTCGCCGACCCAAAATGATTTGCTGAGTTCGATAGCATATTCTTCGCTGCTATAGATTAAACCGTCCAACTTCTCCAGATTGAGGTCTAAATAGGTTGGTTCATCGCCCAACAAGCGCGCTTCGGTATCGCTGCCCACTTGACTAAAATCTAATTCGACCGTATAACGGTCATCATCTCTTTTGAACAACTTGATTTCCAAATCAGCGTAAGCGGACATAATAACAATCAATCCTAATTAAGATGAGTAACTACATTTACCGCTCTAATTATAACCTCTGGGGCCGTAGCTTACCGCGAAGAACACACCAAGACAATTCGCCTGATGGATCACGCATAATTTCGCCAGCCAGAGGTCAGTGCAGCAGCGTAAGGCAGATTTCTTCAGGGCAATCGAGTGAGAATTATTCGACTTTACGGCGTGCAAGACGGGCACTGGAAGGCGTCCGGCTTGAGTGCTACCGTTCTATATGCTGCGGCGTGTCCTCCCATCGCCTACTGCCACATTTCTATGTCGTGTTAGAGCGTTCCGATAACTTGTGGCGGCACTCCTATCTCCTGTGGAAGCACTCCTATGGTTTGTGGGAGCATTCCTATGTCGTGTGGGGGCATTCCTATGGCGTGTGGAGGCACTCATATCGTTTGGGGAGGCACTCCGATGGATAGGAATGCACCTACACGACGTAGGAATGCCTCCACACGACATAGGAATGCCTCCACACGACATAGGAGTGCCTCCACACGCGATTTGTAGGGACAGAGATTGCTCTGACCTGTTGCCCGAATCATGTCGTGAACGGGAGCAGGACAAGCGCTGCCTCTACAAATGGTTGCACCCGCCTCCGCAAACCAAAAGCGCCCCGCCACAAGAGATAGGAATACCTCCACAGGCGATAAAAGTGGCTTCACACGCTAAAAACGCCCTCTCACTGCCTTTTTCCCGCGAATTATGCAAATTTTGCACACCGTGGCGCAGCTTTATAGCGCCCCTGTGCGTGGAAAGTCAGAACTTTTAATTCCTCTCCCCAGCGAAGCGGTTGGATAGATTCTTAGAATATCGACTTGACCTCGTTATAAAAATGTATAATTCCTTCCGTAACGACTTGTCGCAGCGGCAAGAGACGTATGCACTTCTTCATTGAGGATTACTATGAAAACAAAAAGCGTTGTAGTATTGTTGCTCCTGACCACCTGTTGTTCGCTCCTGCAAAATGTCGTGGCGGCAGAGATTCGTCCCGCTACACAGGCCTTGCTGGACAAGGCCGTTGAGGCTTATGACTCGCATAAATTCGACGAAGGCGTAGACCTCGCCAAGACAGCGCTGACCGCAGCGCAGAAATCAGGCGACAAAACCGGTGCGGCAACGGTTCAGGATCAACTCGGCGCTCTTTACATGCAAATGGAAGATTACGAGGAAGCGTTAAAGGCCTACGATGCCGCCGCTGCCTTATGGCGCGGATTGGGCGAGAAAGATAGCGCGGCGGAATCACTCGCTTCTGCGGGTTTGGCCTGCCAGTTGTTGGAGGACTACGAAGAGGCACTCAAACGCCATGAATTAAGCGCCGCTCTCTTTAAGCAAGCTGAAGATAAATGTGGTGCGGCGGGTGCGCTTGAGAACGCAGGCGATGCCTATTCTTCGTTGGGCGACGACGCTAAGGCGCTGCAATATTTTCAAAGCGCCTTAAAGTTGGCACGCGAGGCCGATGATCGCTCTTGTGAGGCAGAGGCGCTCAACGCTCTTGGCCTTCACCTTACAAATATGAGCCGCTTTGATGAGGCACTGGCAAACCATCAAATGAGCCTGAAAATTAGCCGCGAATTAAAAGACCTCAATTTGGAAGCAGAAACGCTGAGTGACATCGGTGAGATGTATGATTTCAAAGAAGATGTAGCCAAAGCAGAGGATTATTACCAGCAAAGCCTGAAAACATATCGTGCTATTCCCGACAATGAGGGACAGGATGGCGAGGAGACAGTTCTCGGCAGTCTGGGGGCGCTTTACGAGGATACGGAACAACTGGACAAAGCGCTGAATGCCTATCGCGCCATTATGCAAATCGCCAAGGAGCGGGGCGATGATCTGGCAGCGCGAGTAGACACACTGTTGAACATTGATACGAAGTCACTGCAAGTGGCTTTACTGCGTGAAGACAAAGATTTGACCCAGCCCGACGCCGTGGAACTGTTAAATACAATCATTCTTGATCATATAGGAGAAGGCGAATTCACGGAAGCTCTCAGCGTCAACGATCTGACGTTCGCGGTAGCGCAAGGCCAAAACAACGGAGCAGGCGACAAATTACTGCTGGCACTTTGTTGGTATAGGCGCGGCCTTCTCTTACAAAAATCCGAGTTAAACGTGGCTGGGGAATGTTTCGTGCGCTCGTTGGCGTTGTGGCAGGAGGTTGAGGGCAAGGCGGGCGAGGCGTTAACTCAATTGTCTCTGGCCGAAGTCTACGCGGTTCAAGGGCGCCTATCGGACGCGTTGCAGGCCAGCACGACAGCCCTGAAATTGTATCGCGAAGAGAATGACAAGTCCGGTGAAATTGAGTCCTTGGGCAAAATTGGCGACATCTACGAAAAGCAAGGTCTCTACGATAAAGCGTTGGCGCAGCAGCAAGCCACTTTGCAACTCGCGCAGGCGGCGGACAAAAAAGACAGCGAATGCGCAGCAATGTTGGGTATCGGCGTCATTTATCGCGCGCAGGGCCAAAACGATCTGGCTTTGGCCCAATTCGAGAAAACCCGTAAGCGCTGTGAAGAAACGGACAACTCAGTGATAGCAATTGACGTGGCTCTGGAACAGGCCGAACTCAAGCGTTTGACCGGCCACACACCAGAAGCGCTTAAGGACTTTGAAGAGATCTTGCCAACACTGCAAGAAATGAAAGATGAGGGAAAAGAGGCCATTGTTAATGGCAGAATCGCCAAAATCCACACGGCGATGGGTCAACATGACGAGGCACTGACGATTTTCGAGGAAAATTTGGATGTTTTCGACAAGCTGGGAATGCTTGCTGATCAGGCGGAGACACTCAACGGTCTGGGCGAAGCCCTACTCGCGCGGAATGGGCAAGAGGATGCGAAGACAGCATTAGTGGCCTTTCAGGAAAGCCTTCGAATCGCACGTGACCTTGGCCTGCCAGTGCTGATGCAGCGAGCGCAGGAACATATGACCAAGTTGGTCGCCGCGCCCGCCAAGCCACCGTCGTGCCGTTTCATAACTCCCAAACCCGACGAGCAAATCCCCTCCAACAAGTTGGAAGTGCAAGTGGAAGCCACCGGCGACAAGGAGATTGATCATGTAGATATTTTCTTGGCCAAGGCACAGAAACCTGCAAGCAGGGGGCTGCGAATGCCCTCAAGGGCACTGCCTTCACCAACTGGCGGACAGCCGGCGCCTCGTTTCAGCCGCTTTTATACCGCCGAAGTGGATATTCCGCCGGGAAATGACGATGTCCTGCTGCGTGCCTTCGCTTATGACGTAGACGGCAACCCCTCTGAGGCCGCTACCGTGACAGTGCAGCGCGGCACGGCGCCCGCTGTCCCAACCGGCACTTTATACCTTCTCAGCGTCGGCATTAACCTCTATGAAGACGTAAAAGTCGATACCCTGAAATTCGCAGCCAATGACGCAAAGGAATTAGCCGAAGTGATGAAGCGTCAAGAAGGCTTGCAATACGCCCACGCCAACATTATTTCGCTGACGGATAAGGACGCGACGAAGGCAAAAATACTCAACGCTTTGACGATGCTGAAAACAGCGGGACCTTCCGACACAGTGATGGTTTTTCTGGCAGGCCACGGCGTGCAAGACGAGGGCAAATTTTACTTTGCCCCGCACGACATCAACCTGACCAATGTTGCTGGCACCGGCATGGCTTGGGCAGAGGTGGCAAACGCGCTTTCCAGTCTCCCTAAGAACACGCGCAAATTCCTGCTGGTTGACGCCTGTCATGCGGGCACACAACTTGGCAATCAGAAGGCAACCAACGGGCAGATAGGCGGTATCTTCCAATCAGATTCGCAAATTGTGGTGTTGGCGTCGTCAAGCGGCGATGAAGTGTCCTACGAAGATGAGAAAAGCAAACACGGCTATTTCACTTCAGCCCTGCTCGACGCTATCAAAGGTAAAGCCGATTTCCTCCAAAAGGGCATGGTGACGATGCCAGACATCTTGTCGTGGTTGAGCGGGACAGTCAAGAGACAACACCCCCAGATTCTCAGAGGGCAATTCAGCCTCAACTCGCCGGTAGCACTGGTGCCTAAATAGAAAAATGTGCCGTGAGGATGCAAGGCGATTTTTATCGCTGAACAATTGGGTTGGCTTGACCGCTAAACCCCTACTGAACACAAAAGAGCGCGCCGTAGCGCGCTCTTTTGTGTTGGGAATTTCATGCGGATTTTATTCGCTTACGCCGTTATTTGAAACGTGAACAGCAGTTTCGACAGACGAATTGGAATCGGTATCCAGCGCTTCGGCCTTGGCTTTAGCTTTAGCTTTAGCTTTAGCTTTAGCTGCCTGATTATATTCGCGCGCTAACAAGCGCATCTCGCCGGTTTCGACGTAATAGATATTTTCTACGATGTTGGTGGCATGATCGGCCACGCGTTCGAGCATTCGCGCCACCAGCAACAGTTTGGTGGCTTGCTCCACCAAACTCGGATCCTCGCGCATTTTGTCCATCAATTCATTTTCCAAACGCTTGCACAAATCATCTACCTGATCATCGTCGCGGGCCACTTGATAGGCGCCTTCAATCGAATGATCAATAAAGGCCTGCATCGAATCATGCACCATAGCACGGGCCAAATCACCGAGTTCAGGAATATCAACCAGCGGCTTGAAATAAGACTGCCCGGCGAGACTACGCGTAATTTTGGCAATATCTACTGCATGATCGCCGATGCGTTCCAAATCTATCACGATGCGGATGCTGGAACCGACGACACGCAGGTCGCGCGCCATCGGCTGCTGCAAGGCCAACAATTGCATGGCGCGGGCTTGAATGCCGAAAGTCATGTCGTCAGCGAAATCATCGTCGGTCACGACTTGCTTGGCGAGTGCCAAATCCTGACGCTCCAAAGCATCCATCGCCTTGCCGAGCGATTCCTCAACAAAACGACCTAAACGCAAAAGGTCGTTTTGCAACTCCTGTAATTGATCTTCAAAACTGCGGCGGATTATCATTTTAGTCCTTGATTTTAGATATTAGATTCTGGATGCTGGATGAAAATTTACCTTGTATTCAGCATCCAGCATCTAATATCCAGCCTACCCAAACCTTCCCGTAATGTAATCTTCGGTTTTCTTATCCGACGGGTCGGTGAAAATTTTCGATGACGCGTCTATTTCGATGAGTTCACCAAGCAGGAAAAACCCGGTAGTATCCGAAACGCGGGCGGCCTGCTGCATATTGTGCGTCACAATGACAATTGTATATTTGTCTCGCAATTCACGCATGAGTTCTTCGATTTTCAGCGTCGAAATCGGGTCAAGGGCCGAACAAGGCTCGTCCATCAGAACCACATCCGGCTTGACCGCTAAGGCGCGGGCGATGCACAAACGCTGCTGCTGACCGCCGGAAAGCGACAGCGCGCTTTTCTTTAAATCGTCTTTGACTTCGCCCCACAACGCCGAGTCTTGCAAGGTGTTTTCCACCAGATTTGATAAATCGGTTTTGTTCTTAACGCCGAGCAAACGCGGGCCATAGGCGATGTTATCGAAAATGCTCATCGGAAACGGATTTGGTTTCTGAAAAACCATGCCGACGCGCTGCCGAAGCCTTACGACGTCCACATTTTTAGCGTAAATGTCTTGACCTTCCAGTAAAACGGTGCCGCTGATTTTCACGCTTTCGATAAGATCGTTCATGCGATTCAGGCAACGCAAAAAAGTGCTTTTGCCACAACCGGAAGGGCCGATCAACGCGGTAATGCTGTTTTCCATTATCTGCGCGTTGATGTCTTTCAGCGCTTGTTTTTTGCCATAGAACAAACTCAATTCGCGCGCTTCGATCTTCAGCGAAGACAGTGGCGATGCAGCGACTGAATTAGTCTTGCCCTCGCTGTAAGAAGGGAAATGAGAGGATGCGGTCATCAAAAATTCCTTTGCGGAATGAAAATTTTCAGTTTGATTCGCCCAAACGATTGGCCGTAAAATAGCGGGCCGCGATGCTTAAAACTAAAATCATGGCGACCAAAACCAGCGAGCCACCCCACGCCAGCAAATGCCAATAATCGCTGGGATTGGTGGCGAAATCATAAATCGCTTTGGGCAAAGAGGCAGTCGGACGATTCGGATTCAGGTTCACGCCGCTATTGCCGAGCGCAGTGAACAAAAGCGGCGCGGTTTCTCCTGAAATACGCGCAATCGCCAGTAAAATGCCCGTAATCACGCCGCCACGAGCCGTGCTGAGAACGACTTTCAAAATTGAATGCCAATGTGTGTCGCCCAACGCCAACGCGCCTTCACGCAACGAAATCGGCACTAATTTCAAAATTTCTTCGGTGGTGCGCATAATCGTCGGGAACATCATCACGCCAAGCGCCAAACCGCCCGCCCACGCCGAAAAATGCGGATTTTTCAATGGCAAAATCGCTACCGCGTAGATAAAAATGCCGATGACAATCGAAGGAATACCATTCAGCACGTCAGCGGCAAAACGCACCGCCGCGCCAAAGCGATTTTTGCCGAATTCCGACAAATAAATGCCACCCAACACACCGCACGGCAGACCAAGGCACGACGCGATACCAATAATCATCAGCGTGCCCAAAATGGCGTGCTTCATGCCGCCGGTTACATCATCCGGCGGCTTTTGCGCGTGCAAAAAGAAGTTGGCATTGAGCGCCGAAAAGCCGCGCACTGTGATGTAATACAACACCAAAAGCAGCGGCACGACAGCGATAAATGTAGCGAGGCTGGCACCGCCAAACATCAGAGTGTTCGCCAGTTTGCGGCGCATCATCAGCGATGGACTTGGCGTAAGAGTGATAGATTTTTGGGATTGATTACTCATGTTCGCTCGGAATGACAGGTTTTTTTTAAGCCGCTTTAAGCCGCGCGGCCCAAATCGCGCGCCATACGCCAGATCAGAAAACGCGCCATTGCGTTGACTACGATGGTAATGCCAAATAGCACCAGCGCCAAATACATTAACGCCGAAACTTGCTGACCGCTGGCTTCGGCAAACTGATTTGCCAACGCGCTGGACAAGGTATTGGCCGGAGCGAGCAGCGAAATATTAGCGCCGTTACCGTTGCCAATCACCATCGTAATCGCCATGGTTTCGCCCAACGCGCGGGCAAGCCCTAAAATAATCGCGCCGATAATGCCAGAACGCGCCGATTTCAAAATCGGGCCTTTGATGGCCTCCCAATGCGTGGCGCCAAGGCCAAAAGCCGCTTCGCGCTGCGTGGGCGGCACCGCTTTAATCACTTCGCGTGAAATGGCAGTGATGAACGGCAAAATCATGATCGCTAAAATCAAACCGCCCGCCATCATGCTGTAGCCCATCGGTGCGCCGACAAACAAAGGAATCGAGCTAAAGTGTTCACTAAGCCAACTTTGAAACGGACGCAGCGCCGGAACCATCACTAAAACGCCCCACAAACCGTAAACCACCGATGGCACGGCGGCCAAAAGTTCGACCATAAACGAAAGCGGGGTGCGCATCCATTTTGGCGACAGTTCGGCGAGAAACACCGCAGTGCCGACACCAATGGGCACAGCTAAAAGTAGCGCCAGAAAGGACGACATGAGCGTGCCGTAAATGAAAGGCCACGCGCCGTAAACATCGGCCACCGGGTCCCATGTGGACGTGGTCAGGAACTTCCATCCAAAGGCATGAATGGCAGGCAGCGAAGTGCGCCAAAGTTGGAAAGCGATTAATACGGTAATCAGCAAAACCAAACCAGCGAAAAATGCCGTGCCCCAGTAAAAACCTGATTCAACCAGATGCGAAAGAGAAAATCCCTCGCGGCGAATTGGTTCTTTGGCAGAAGCAGCGGCGCGCGGCGGCGCGTTTTCAAAGGATTCAGCGACCATAGTGTTTGCTTTTTACAGGCATTTATTGAATCGAATCAATGGCTTTTTCGTTGATGGCAACGAGTTCGTCGGGCAACGCTGCGTAGTGCAGTTCAGGCGCCATTTTTTCGCCGTCTTTCATGGCCCAATGCAGCAAATCTTTAAGGGCGGCGGCTTTCTTGGGGTCGTCCATTTTCTTGTAAGCCAGAATGTAGGTGAACCCGGCAATCGGATAAGCGCCCTCGCCTGCGGCGTTCATAATTGGAGCGCGCACGTCTTTTTTGACGGCTTCTAAAGCGCCTTTGGCCGCAGCGGTTGTGCTTTCGGCTGATGGCTCGACAAATTTTCCGGCATTATTTTTCACCGAGGCGTAAGACAGGCCATTTTCCAGCGCATAAGTCAATTCAACATAGCCAAAGCCGCCGGGAGACTTAATCACGCCGGTCACGCCGTCGTTACCTTTACCGCCCAAACCAACCGGCCATTGAACCGATTTGCCGGAACCGACTTTGGTCTTCCATTCGGGCGACACAGCTTCAAGATAATTAGTGAACAAATAGGTTGTGCCACTGCCATCTGAACGATGGGCAATGGTGAACGGCGTATCTGGCAGTTTCAAACCGGTATTCAAAGCAGCGATTTTAGGATCGTTCCATTTCTTGATTTTGCCCAGGAAAATGTCGGCGATAGTCGGGCCATCCAGCTTCAAGCCTTTGACATCGGGCAGATTGTAAGCCAGCACCACTGCGCCCGCGACAGTGGGAATATGCAGCACTTCGGACGGCATTTCTTTGAGGTCTTTGTCTTTGAGCGGCGCATCACTGGCACCGAAATCAACGGTTTTCGCCTTGAGTTGCTTGATGCCCGCGCCCGAACCAACCGATTGATAGTTGACCGCTGTGCCTTTAGCCATTTTGTAGGCATCGAACCATTTCGAATAAATCGGATAGGGAAACGTCGCGCCTGCGCCCGTCAATTCGATACCGGACGATGGCGCGCCTGTGGCCGCTGTTGTCCCAGAATCTCCGTTTTGCGCGGTTTGTTCTCGCCCGCCGCAGCCGGACAAAACGATAGCGGCTCCGACAGCTAAAGTTCCAGCTCCTAAAGTGAATTTTTTCATGTTTTCTCCTGATGTTTTTCAAGAGAAAGGTTAGGAACGCCAGATTAAGAAAAATTTAAGAAAAGGTTAAAGCGGCACTAAAAAAGGGCGGACCTAATGGCCCGCCCTTTGAAAACGCCTTACTTTTTACTTCAGGTGTGCTAAGTTCAAAGCAACAACCGATTTTGGCAACGGCGCATAGTTGAGATCTTTGGCATAAGACTGTCCCGACCCCAACGCCCATTTCAGGAAGCGCACAACCTGCTTGCCTTTGGCAGTGTTTAAATCCTTCTTGTAAAGCAGGATATAAGTGAACCCCGAAATCGGATAAGTGGAAGCACCAGCACGATTGACGATGGAAACACGCACGTCTTTGCCCATTTCATCAGCGCCATCTACAGCAGCAGCCGTCACGCCACTCAGTGAGGGGCCAACAAATTTGCCGGCGCGGTTTTTGATGGCCGCATAAGACAACTTATTATTGATTGCGAAGGCGTGTTCCACATAACCAATACCGCCTTTGGTGCTTTTGACAACAGCAGCCACGCCATCGCTGCCCTTGCCGCCCAAACCGGTGGGCCAGTTAACCGATTTGCCAGAGCCGACTTTGCTTTTCCATTCGGGCGACGCAGAGGCTAAATAATTGGTGAAGATAAAGCTGGTGCCGCTGGAATCAGAGCGGTGCGCGACAACAATCGGCGTGCCCGGCAAATCCACGCCGGGATTGAGCATTTTCAAGCGATTGTCATCCCATTTGGTGATTTGGCCTTGAAAAATGTCAGCCAAAGCATCGCCGGACAATTTCAAGCCTTTGGGCACGCCCGGAACGTTATAAATAACGGTCACAGCGCCTGCCACTGTCGGAATATGTAGCACTTCGCTCGGCATGGCCTCGGCTTCGGCGTCGCTGAGTGGCGCGTCGCTGGCACCGAAATCTACCGTGCCCGCTTTGAGCTGGTTGATGCCGCCGCCCGAACCAATGGCCTGATAGTTGACGCTAACGTTGGTGAGGTCTTTATAGGTGTCGAACCACTTGGAATAGATCGGATACGGAAACGTCGCGCCCGCGCCGGTCAACTCCTGCGCCTCTGCCGCGCCAGTCAACGCCGGGCCGACAAGCGACAGCATGGTAACGCCCACAATGGCGCCTTGGAGGGCCTTTTTCAGGCCGTTTTGTTTGAACTTTTTGTTCTGAAACTTTGTTTGCATTTTTGAAAAATCCTTTCGCATAAGTCAGAAAGAATTTAAGCCAATGCAATTAACTGATTTTTAAGATTTGATTAAAAAAAGATTAAGCCCTATCCAAATAGACTTCGGAATTGGTGGGCGAACCTTGTGTTCGTCCAGATAGGCTCTTAGCCCGTGGTAATGCGCGCCCGCCTCGGACTTCGTGCAGACGAAGTCGGGGTCTGTGCAGACGAAGTCGGGGTCTGTGCAGACGAGGTCGGGGAAGTGAGAATGGCTAAAAGCACCTGCGCGAATGCGGAAAAAGAACCCAACATCCTGCCCAGAGGCAAGATTTAGAGGGAAAAAGAGCTAACAAGCGACTTTTCCAACTGATTCTAAAGTGGTCAAACAAAAAGGGACAGGCCAAGAGGCCTGTCCCTTTTCCCATCCGACAAACGAATTTTTAGAAAGCCACTTGGCCTTGAACAATCAGCGCAGTGGAATCGTTGGCTAAACCGCCCAATCCCGCACCAGAGGCGCCAGCAATCGGAGCCGCTACACCAGTGCCGTTGCGATGCACAATGTTGGCCTGAATTTTGGCATTGTTGCCTTTGATGTAGTAATTCATGCCCAGCGAAATGTCCTTCACCGTAAAACCGGGGTTGTTGCGATCCACGTCCATATAGTCGTAACGCGCAATACCCTGAAGTTTCGGGGTGAAGTTATAGCCAAGAGTGCCATAAGCCGAGCGCACATCGCGCGTGGCGCCGCCACCCAACGGCTGCGAATCGCCTTGCAAGAGTTCGGCAAAAGCCAACCACTTGTCTTTATTATAAGTCGCAAAGGCGTTGATGATCTGACGGTCATTGCGTGGCGCAGCGCCTGTGCTGCCTTTGCCACCACTAATACCAACCATGAAGCCGGGCATACTTTTCGGCTTCAATGAAACGCGGCCAATAATAGCTTTGGCATCGGAGGCAGCCGTGGTGTTCTGGCGATCTCCAAAACCGTTATAAACGCCAGCGTCGTAGCTGACGATGCCACGCTCTCCGCGAACACGCATACCGGTTTCGCGAATGTCACCGTAGCCCCCGCCCAATGGATCACGCACGGTATACATCAAAGCACGGTTGATCAGAGGCAATGCACTCGACGAAATTTGATCGCCTTCGTAGCCAATGGGGATTTTGTATTGCCCAGCGTCCAGATAAATGCCACCAGCTTCACTGCTGTTCATGTGGTAAGACAAGACGAGTTCTTGCAACACGTTCGATGCCTGATTGACAGAAGGCGCCGCTGGCGCCGCCGGTGTAATCAACGTTGAGGCTTTGGCGGGATCAAACATCACCCAGCCAGCAATACGGTTGGTAATTTTGCCAGAAATTTTAATTTCGGCGCGACGCAAACGAAATGTGTCGGAGACGGGCGCCGAAGGACCCTTTTGGCTAAACAGCGTGTTGGCCTGCACCTGAAGCAGGCCCGAAATTGTAGCCGGAGCTTTCGCCTTGACTGGCGGTGTCTTTTTATCGGCGCTGGCCTGATCTTTGGCAGTCAACTCCAATTTGCCTAAACGCTCGGTTAAGTCAGCGATTTGCGCTTTGAGCGCGTCAATTTCGGCTTGTTGAGCCTGCGCGGGCAGCGTGCTCACCAGAACGGCAGCAATGGCTGCCAGTGAGACGCCATTGACTGTTTTCAGTCGGTTCACAAATTTCCTCCCAGAAATAATAGTTCCTCTCGCACGCATTTACCATCCCCATCTTGCAGGGCCGACAGTTTTTGACGAAACGAGGTGAATCGCTGAGATTTTAACGCAAAAAGACTTAATTTGTATTTAAGGTTAGGTTAAGACAACATTAAAGGGGCAAACACTAAGGGCCTCGCCTCATTCAATAGGCACTGTATTACTCTTCATTTCGCTGACGACTATAACGATAGCGCCGATTAAACCAATCGGCATCAAAGCATAATTCCACACTGCATCGGAATTGGGAAAGAGCCACAAAAGTGCCCGGTTGAGGCCCGCCATAAAGAAAATAAAAGCCGATGTTTTCATAAGATTCATAGAGATTATGAAGTAGGAATTTTAAGCTAATTTTATGCTTTGATTAAATTTGGCGAGACGCGAAAAGCCAACCCATTTCTTCTTACCATTTTCTTAATGCGCCTTTGTCATTCTGTTCAAGATGACGTAACGATGTGAGGCCGCGCTATGACAATAGCCACACTTTTATGCCCTCGCTGTGGGCACAATAACATTCTCAATGCCACCCACTGTGCAAAATGCAAAATTATGCTGCACAACCACTCCGCAGACAAAGAAGAAACGCACGAGGAATTTGAAAATAATTCGCACCCCACTCCACTGCCGTGGCTGCTGGCCGGTTGTGGCTTTGCTTTTATAGCGGCACTGCTTTTTGTGGGCACCAATCGCAACTTGCCTCCGGTGCCGAGTTCCGTGGCTTTCTTTCAACCAGTCTCCGAGCCACCACCTGAGCCGATAAACCCGGCAATCTCAACGTCCGTCGTTGCCGCGCCTTCGGCTCCGGGCGCGGTGAACCGACCACAAGCAGAATGGCTGCCTGTCGCAGAATTTCGCGGTGACGGAGCCAGTCGTTCGCGCCCTTTCATCATCAATTCACCGCATTGGCGCGTGCGCTGGCAGGCGAAAACCACAAATGCGGCCTCCAATGGCACAAAATCGTGGTTTTATGCGTTTATTTATCGCAACGACGGCAAGCGCTTGGAGCGAATTACCAATACCGAAGCCGAATCCTCAAAAACGCTGCGCCTCGAAAAAAGCGGGACGTATTATGTGGACGTAAATGCGACGCAAGACTGGTCGCTAAAAATAGAAGAATGGCGTTAAAGCCAAGTTTTTCAATGCGCGAAAATAGCGCGCGATAATTCATCTGAAGTGGTAAGACCGGCCTGTAATTTTTCGAGACCATCCTGATAAAGCGTTTTCATCCCATTCTTGATCGCAATATGTTGAATGGCATCCGCATTTTCGCGCATCATCACGGCCTGACGCACATCTTCGGTAAATTCCAGCAGTTCCATGACCGCCAAACGTCCCCGCACGCCCCGTCCATTGCACGCTTGACAACCGGCGCCACGATACAAAAGTGCGCCCGGCGGCAGTTTCCATGTGGCTAAGGCCAGTTGATATTCTTCGCTGCTCGTATCAAGAGGTTCGCGGCACTGACGGCAAATCAAGCGCACCAAACGCTGCGCCAAAACACCGCTCAAACTTGAGGCAATCAGAAACGGCTCAATCCCCATATCTTGCAAGCGCGCCACAGCAGCAGCAGCGGAATTCGTGTGCAAAGTAGACAAAACCAAATGCCCTGTCAGCGCAGCGCGCACAGCCATTTCCGCAGTCTCAATGTCGCGGATTTCGCCGACCAAAATCACATCCGGGTCTTGCCGCAAAATCGCTCTTAAACGCGCCGCGAAGGAGTTGCCGATTTCATGCTGCACGTTGCATTGCATGATGCCCGGCATTTCATATTCAATCGGGTCTTCCACGGTCACAATATTCTTGGCGTCATCACGTGTGGCAGCTAAAGCGGCATACAGCGTGGTAGTTTTGCCGCTACCGGTTGGGCCGGTCACCAAAATCATGCCATGTGAATGGCCGAGCAATTTCTGAAAACGATTGCGCGCTTCTTCGGTAAAGCCTAAACGCGTTAAATCGGTGACAAGCGATGACGGATCAAGCAAGCGCAAAACTAACTTTTCGCCGTAGATGCCGGGCAAAGTAGATAAACGAAAATCAATCGGCTTTCCACCGATGCGCGCTTTAAAACGCCCATCTTGTGAGACGCGCGTTTCGGCGATATTAAGGTGCGCCATCAACTTAATGCGCGAGGTAACCGAAGGCTGCAATTCGCGTGGAATGAGGCGTCCCGCCGTTAAAGCGCCGTCCACGCGAAAGCGCGGCAATAAGCCGCCACGTTCCGGCTGCAAATGCAAGTCGGAAGCGCGCATCGAAACCGCTTGCAGCAAAAGCTGATTCGCCAACTGCACAGCTTCGCTGGCGTTGTCATCGTCTTCATCTTCTTCGTCATCGCCTTCCAACAGAACGCGACTACCGCCCATGTAAACCGGGCCATCCTGCCCCAATCCCACTTGAGATGCAACTTTGTTTGGTTTGGAAGCAGGCGTCGAAGTGTTGTCAGAAGTAAGGTTGTTTGCAGGCGGCGAAGACGCACTTTCAGAAAAAGCGCCTTGCACATCTGTAAAACGCGAAAGTTCCTGCGGCGTAACCCAACCATTATCGAGAATGACTTGTGCTAAATTCTTATCGCCTGTGCGTTGCGACGCGGCACTATGAATCTGCGGCGCGCTTAGAAGTCCGGCCTGCACCAACGCCAACGCCAGTTTTTGATCGCTCATCTCAGGACTTTTATTGATAGATTTCGTTAGCGGTTTCAGGATTGGATGCGACGGCGGCTGCGGCGACTTGTGTGGTTAAGGTTTTCTTACCGAACTTACCCAGCTTAAAGTTGGGCATGACAAACAATATCGTAAGCAAAACAACCCAAATTCCCAAGCCATACATCGCATAACGTGCCGCATTAAGTGCCTGACGCGGCATCTGACCAAGCAAAGTTACATAAGCCACAAAGCCCAATGGCGGGCACACCAAACTGACGGCATCTATGATCTGATTTGGCTCGTCGGCGACGTAAAACGACTGCGAGGCTATACGCAACGTGTTAGGGCCAGTGATTGGCATTGGAGATTGGTGACCATTGGCCGACGGCATTATATTGCTCATTTGGGCCGCCGCTTGCTGTGCCAGTGGACTAACGGCATTGGCCCACGGCAAGCGAGAGCCACACGACACACAATTCAATGTGGTGTAAGCGTTTTCTGTTTGGCACCTCAAACAATGCCCGCACGGTTCGCGCTCATGCATTTCGGCCTTGGCCCACGGCAAAGGCAAATTGCACTCACCACAAAGCGAGCGACTATAAGGATTCTCCGTATAACAGAGTGGACACTGCCCCATCGGCGCCTTTTCAGCGCCGGACGCGGAGGACGAGTTTGAGGAGTTACGTTGCGTAAGACTTGAATTCTTCATAAAAACTGCACGAAAACACTGCGGCATCAAAGCCCAGTGATTCGCACTTCACCATGTTTTGCTCAGTTTTAGAAAAAGAGATTAACGATTATTTAAAACTATTTTAAGAACAAGTGATTTCGACCAGATAAGAGAATAATTTGACGGCGCCCATCTCCGGTTTGGAAGTGGGCGCCGTCTGCATTGAACCGTCAACAGTTGCCTATTTGGCTTTAGCCAACGGGAGTTACGCCATCAACCTTGTAAACCTTTGGCGAAGAAGTCACGCAATAGGCTTCTTTGCCCCACTTAAAGCTGTCCGGGTTGAGCGTGGATTCCAAAGTCTGTGCCTTCACATGACCATCGCAAAACAGGAAATTGATAGTCTTGTTATGACGCTTATAATTCGCATATTGGATGCGCGGCTTGGTGCCAGCCGGATTTTCTTGCGCGTCCACAGCAACGTCATACGGAGTGGCAACCAATACATGAGAGGCAGCGGCCCCACTCAATGGCTTGCCTATACCGGCACCTACGCCACCTTGAGTCTCAGCGTCCCACGGCGTGGTTGGTGCATCCATGCTGACACCGGACGCCGGACGATGCGATTTGATCGCCGTGCCACCACCAGAGGAAGTGCCGCCCAGATTCAGCGGATTGTCATTCATTTCCGTCAGCAAAATGACATCAGAAGCACCTTTGACGTTAGCGGAACGCACCGTGCGCAGACCGGGTTCATTGCCAGCACGCTTGCGAGGCATCACCAATTCGTTGGGGATATAAGATAAACGCCCAACCTGATTGTCCACGATGCCAGCAGATTGAGCGGTCTGTCCAGTTGCATCGCAATCGGCCTGAGCGCAGTTAGAAGGCGCAACGCCGCCGTTTTCATCGCTGGGGCAAACCCAAAGGGCTTTGTTGTTGTCCACGTAATCGGCCAGCATTCCGCTGTAATGTGTGTAGCCAGCAGCGCTGGTTGTGCCAACATTGTAGAAATAGGCTTGCGGCCACATTTCGTCGTGATCTTTCTGATAAAGCGCCACAGCAGTGCCAATTTGCTTCATGTTGTTTAAGCAAACTGAACCGCGTGCGGCTTCACGAGCGCGTCCGAAGACTGGCAAAAGAATACCGGCGAGCAAAGCGATGATCGCTATTACGACCAAAAGTTCGATGAGCGTGAAACCGCCACGCTTCTGTGGGTTACGGCTGATGATTGTGTTCTTCATTAATTCATTTCTCCTCGGCGTTTTTTCTCCCCCTTGCGAGGAGCAGCGCCACAAGAAATGATAGTCCACGGGGTGCGTCACAACTTAAAGAGCAACTTAAATTCATATTAAGTTTTGATGAGGCAACTTTCACCTCAAGCGCTGTGTGCAACCGGTAAACGCGAGCGGATTCTAAAATTTGCCACAAAATAAAGGAAAAATATGTCCGCATTTCAAAAATTGATGACCATCGCCGCGCTGGGAACGACAACACTCGGCGCGACGCTGACGGCTTTTGCCGCCGATGCGCCCAAGCGCAAAATTTTGTTTTTTACGAAGTCGAGTGGCTTCGAACACTCGCCGATTTCGTGGAAAAAAGGCCAGCCTTCGTGGGCCGAAAAAACGCTGACCGAACTCGGCGAAAAGAACAATTGGGAATGGATGTTTTCCAAAGATGGCTCGAAGTTCAGCAAAGATTATTTGAATCAATTCGACGCCGTGTTTTTTTACACAACGGGCGATTTGACCACCAAAGGCACCGACGGTAACCCGCCGATGACCACAGAAGGCAAGCAGGCGCTTTTCGATTATGTGCGCGCGGGCAAAGGCTTTCTCGGCACGCATTCGGCGACGGATACCTTTCACACCGACAACGAATCTAAAAAAGGCCCGGAACGCTATCTTAATCATGGCGACAAAGCCGATGATTATGTGAAATTTGTCGGCGCTGAATTTATCATTCACGGCGCGCAGCAGGACGCAAAAAATACCGTCATTGACCCGAAATTTCCCGGCTTTGAAAAGGCGGGCGCCGAATTTACGCTCAAGGATGAATGGTATTCGCTGAAGGATTTCGCGCCGAACGTTCATGTGCTGACCGTAATTGATGCGCCCGCCATGAAGGGCGCACCTTATGAACGTCCGGCTTATCCGACAACATGGGCAAGGCAGGAGGGCGCGGGTCGCGTTTGGTATACGGCGATGGGACACCGCGAAGACGTGTGGACGAACCCGCTTTTTCAAGACATTTTAGTCGGCGGCATCAAATGGGCGCTGGGCGATTTGCCCGCCGATGTAACGCCTAACCTCAAGGCCGCCGCGCCCGACGCCATGACGAACCCGCTTTATCCCGAACCCAAAGCTGCCGTGAAATAAAGTCTTGTCCGATTGCCTGCGCCTGTCGGAACAAAAATAATTGGTGAAGTGTCGTTTGTTATAATCAAAAAGCGCCGCGCTCAGGAATTCTTTGAAGAATTTTTCACTGCGTGGCGCTTTTGTTTTTATGAACAACGCCGCCCCTGCTCCCTCACCTTCTTCGGTGCCAATTCCGCCTGCCGCGCGGCCCCGTCCGACGTTTAAAACACGTCGCTCGTGGGCCATTCATTTGTGGGATTTGGCTTATGCGCGCGAAATGCTGGTGCCGATGTGCCTCGGCATGATGGCGCTGGTTTTGGCACTCGCAGGCAACTTTGTTTATTGGGCGCTCAATTCGATCATCGGGCAAGGCATGAGCGCCGCGCCGATTTTGAAATTGTTCGTTTTGGCGGCGCCCGGTTTTGCTGTGCAAGGCATTCCCGTCGGCGTGATTTTAGCGGTTTGCTTGGTGCTGAATCGCGCTGTGCGCGACAACGAAATCATCGCGCTGCGTTCGAGTGGCGCTTCAATGGGGCGCATCGTCGCGCCGTTTATGGTGATGGCTTTATTTGCCAGCTTGTTCAACTGGCTGATGATCGAAAAAATCATCCCGCGCACCAACGAAATGGCAAGCAAAACCATGATGACACTGATGTCGCGCGCGGCCATTCCGCTGATGCAAGCCGATAAATATTTTCGCGTCGGGCCATATTATTTTTATGTGCGCGATGTGGATTCCAACACGAAAGTTTTAAGTGACGTGATGATTTACGAACACGCGGGTAGCGGGCCGATGGCAAGCATCGCCATGACGCCATTTCCCACGGTGTATTTGGCAAAATCAGCCCACGAAAACCCAAAAGTGCCGAATCAGTGGATTCTCACTGATGTTTTCACGCACTTTTACGACGAAAAAGGCATCGAACGGCTTTTTAAGCACGAAGAACGCGTGACTTTGAATTTGGGGCGCGATATTTCCACTTATTGGGGCGACGATAAAGAACCGTTCGCCATGACCAGCGATGAATTGGCGCAGCGCATCAAAGACCTATCGCAAGCCGCCTATGACCAAAACAGAGTCAACAGCATGAGAGTGGATTATTACCGTCGCTCGGCCTTGGCTGTCGCGTCGCTAATGATGGCTTGGGTCGCCGCACCGATGGCTTTGCGTTTTGCGCGGCATGGCTCGTTTGCGGGACTCGTTTTAGCCTTTGGGTTGGCCTTTTTCTATCAAGGTTTTGAAGGCTGGTTCCGTGCTTTGGGCATCGCTTACCCCGACAGATTCCCTGCTTTGATGGCCGCATGGCTGACGAATGTGATTTTTCTTTTTCTCGGCGGCCTGCTTTTGTGGCGCGAGCGTTAATTTTTCATGAATCGCAGTTTTTTTCGGCGCGCGGCGCCTTTATCCGGCCTTTTGCTGTTTCCGCTCATCGCGCACGCGCAAAATCAGGACTTGCCACCAGCGGAACCGGCGGCGGCCAAACCCTCGCCTTTGCCCGTAGAAAAAGACGCGCCGCCCGCTTTAATCCCCGATATAAAGCAGCCGTTCGAGGTGACGCCGTCAGGGGGCACGCCATTCGCCGAAGAACGCAAACCGCCGCCGCCCGCTGAGAATTTGCCGGAAATTTCGCCGCCAACAGTCAGCGGCAAAGAACTGCCCGGCGGCCAATTCACCTTGCAATCGCTTGACGACAAAGAACCGGAACTGATTTATTTGGGCGAACAAAAATTAATCATTTCAGAAAAGCCTGTGCGATTATCTTACGGCAAATTTTCGGTGGTCGGTGATCGTTTGGTCATTGATTCCAACAAAAATCTGGCAACGCTAACCGGCAAACTGACCGTTAAAAGCGGCGACCAGAATTTGTCAGGGCGCACCTTAACTTACGATTTGGATTCGGGCGTTTGGCAATTATTCGATCTCGAAAAAACTTTTCCGCCGGAGTTTTTTCCGAACCAGAGCGTGATTGAACCAATTTATGTGCGCGGTCAAAAAATCACTGGCGACCAAGGCCGCGTAACGGGCACCGATTTTTCAGTTTCTTCGTGTAACCGGGGCCATTATTATATTTTGTCGCGCGAAGTGCGTTTTTATCGCGATAAAGAAGACGAACCAACGCGCATCGTTTTGCGCCGCAATTCCATCTACGTTTTGGGAAAACGTATCGTGCCGCTGCCGGTGTTTTCGGTCAACTTGAATTCCGGTATCAGTCGCCGCGTGCCGTTGCAGCCGACCTTCGGCCAAAACGCTTACGACGGCGTTTTCGTGAAGTCCACTTATTCGTTAGCCGCCAACGCCAAACGCACCGATAACTTACTCATTGACCTCTTGCAAAAACGCGGCTTGGGCTTGGGATTTAATCGCGAATTGGCCTCCGGAGCGGGCGTTTTTTATCTGTATGCGCTGACGGGAAAAAGCGGCGGGCGACAAATTGATAGCCGCGTCAATCGCATCTGGAAAATCAGCAAGCCGCTGACGGCGACGCTCAATTTTCAATCCACGCAAAACAGTTCCGCAGGCTTTACAGGCTCCTCGCGCACCGGCGATTTGAACTTTTCCTATGAAAAACCGAATATCCAAAGCAGCCTTTTGTTGCGCAGCGGCCAAAGCGATGGCAGCGGCAGTTCTTTCAAAGACTTCGGCGTGACGTTGCAGCATCGTCAAACCATCGGCAAGTTTTCGGTGGATGCGGGCACGGTTTACAGCACCAACTCATTTGGCGCGGGCAACGATTCCAAGACAATGGATAACACCGTGCTTTTAAACTGGCGGCAAAAGCGCCTTGATTTGTTTTTGCGCGCCGAGAATCACGATGATTTAACCGGCACCAATCAGCGCAATGGCGCTTATCAACTCGAACGCTTGCCGGAATTCGGTTTCGTCACCGATACCGCGCGCACCAAAATTCCGTTTTTCTCCAAATTCGCGCCGGGCAATTTGGCGCTCGGCTTTGGCGAATTCAACGAGCCGTCTTCGGGGCAAAAACTCTCGCGCACGGCGTTTACTTACAACTTCAATCCACGCACGTTTACCTTGTTAAAGCGCGGCACTTTCAAATCGGAATTGACGGCTGTCGGGCGCTTTGAGCAGGCGTTTTATTCCAACGACACGGCACGCTATAACTACGATACATTTTTGAACTTTAACACTGAATTAGGTCGCGCTTCAGTGCGTTTGAACTATATCAAGCAGCAATTTCGCGGTTTCACGCCGTTTCAATTCGATTTTTTGTTTCCCAGCCAATCAATAGACGGCACCTTGGCTTATCGCATCGCTGACAAATTCGAGTTTGAATTAACCGGCGGTCAGGATTTGGAAAATAAAGTGGCGCGCGACATCGTGACGCAAATTCGTTTTCGGCCACGAAAAACAATTTTCCTCTCGTTTGGCGCCAATTATTCGCGCGAAACCAGTCAATTTGGTGATTTAGTGTCAAATTTACACTATGAGCGGCCTGACAAACGCTTTTTGCAAGGCACGGTGGATTTGGGCGTGCGCTATTCGGCGCAAAGCAACAAACTCTCGCGCATCAACGCCGCTGCGGACATGGCGATTACTAAGAAAACGCACATTCAGGCCCTTGGCAGTTACAACGGCTTTTCCAGCACCTTCGATTTCGCGCAAATCCGCCTGACGCGCGATTTGCATTGCTTTAATTTGTATGCGACGTTCGACCAGCAACGCAAAGAAATTCGCTTCGACTTGGCCTTGAAAGCCTTCCCTTTCTTCGACACGCGCTTTGGCCGCAATGACACCGGCACCGGCTTCACGCCCTATTTCGGACAGGTTCAGTAGAGCCTCGCCAATAAACGCGTTTAAGACAAACATGAAGTGAATTTTGGGTTGGTTTTATCAAGCGAAAAAACTTGATTGCCCCCTTACATCCATCTTTTCATCAGAGTTATAATATTGGTCATCCTTCGTATCAGGCGAGGGAAATTAACAGTGTTGGTTAGGAGAAATATCGTGGCCGATTTCGATTTACCCGCGCCGCTGACGGCGCAAGAATTACAAGATGTGAACACACATCTTGATGCACTGGAAACGCTTTTAAGCCGCTTTGATATCAGTCTGACGCCGGAGCAGATCAGGCAAATGCAAAAGATGGGGCAAAAGAGCGTGCCATTTGCCCAAGAGTGTCTTGCCGCTGCACAAAACAATGGCAGCGCGTTGCCTCCTGATTTCGATGTCGCCGCTTTTGCCGTCGCGCTCGCTCTTTACAATCAGATGGCTACCATTGGGCTTAAACTCAAGCAAATGACCGACGGCGTCGAAAATACCGCCACCGTCGCCGGTTCGCAAACGATGGGTGATGCCAATTCGGTTTATGGCTACTTCAAAACTGGCGCCCGCAAAAAGGCGGCGCTCAAAGCCATAGTCGCTCTGCTCGCCGAACGCTACAAACAATCGCGCGCCAAAACGCCGCCACCGAACAATCCGGCTTAAACATTCCCTTTCATCACACAAAAAGTGCTGACATCAGACAAAAAGTGCTGCCATCACATAAAAAGAGCAGCGAACGAGTAAAAAATACTCGTTCGCCGCTCTTTTTGTCTGATAACGAGTATTTTCTATTCAATCACGAGTATTTTTTATTCAACGTTGAGTCTTCGATACTCGTGATTGAATCTCCAATACTCAACGTTGAATGATTTTCATTCAATCGCGAGTCTCTAACACTCGACGTTAAATAAAAATCATTCGTGAACGAGTATTTTTTATTTAACGTCGAGTGTTTTACATTCGTGAGCGAGTGTTTTTTATTCAACGTTAAATGTTTTTCATTCAATGGCGACTATTTGAGATTCGTTGGTGAGTTCTCAAACGCGTCCACAGGTCAAATCTCAACCGCGAAACAGCAGGCCAGAGAGAAAGTTTTCGACGCCGCGCATTTCGACGAGCGAGGCGACCATCAGCGCGGCTAAGATGAAAATGGTGGCGCCCAAAGTGAATTCAACGGCGAAGTCAATCCACGCCAGCAAGCGAACAAACCAATGCGGTTTTGAATGTTCCATGAGGTGCATCATCCTTTTGCTTCGCCCGATTGGTTTTTGTGTTAGCGAAGCGTAACTTCTTTTTCCACAAACCGCTTGTATTTTGAAAACTCTTATAAATGAAATGCAGGGTCAACTTTGTCTTGCGGGTTTTGGCACCAAAGGGAGGTCCATATGTCATAAAATCTCCTTATGGCTTTAAGCGACCTATATCCCGAATTGTGTCAATGGCTTACGCATGGCGGTTTGCTTAGTGTCCGTCCAGAAAGCGAGATGAAAATTATCGCTTGGGTTGGTGATGCTGGCGGCTTTCCTATTGACGGAAGTTGCACCGCGACCACTGTGGATGACTTATTTGCCGCCGTTGAAAAGAAAATTGCCTCGTGGCGGGTTCAAAATTACGAATTACAACAGCAAATCCTGAACGATATGCCGAATGTGTGTCGGCATGACAAAGAAATTTGCGTGACAGGCTGGCCGCCCATTCCCAACCCGCATTACGACCCGTCAGCCCTACCACCTTGGCAGGAAGAAGCCTGACTTTTTTCATTCCAGCACGCCGAGTTCGACATCGGGCACGGGGCGCGGATTTAATAGTTGCGTATGATAAAATATCGTCAGGAGGTCATAATGATACAAACCATTGAAGCGCTCATTGACGAAAACGGCAAGGTGAGTTTATTGGAAGAAGTTCATCTCCCAACGCCGCGCCGCGCGCTTGTGACTATATTAGACGAAGCGGCCAGCGACAAATCCGCAACCGCTTTGCTCAGTGAGGCGGCTCTTGCTGTCGATTGGAACCGTCCGGAGGAGGACGAAGCGTGGTCACACCTTCAGCCGGTGTCGTCGTAACCGTTCTCTTTCCTTTTTCCGACCTCAGCAGTTCAAAGTTGCGCCCCGCAGTCGTCTTGGCCGATGCATGACGCGGCGATTCGGTGTTATGCCAGTTGACCAGCAATCCTTATGCTGATCCCGCTGCCGTTCAAATCGAAAACGAAGACTTTGCTACCGGTTCGCTGCGCCGCACAAGTTACGCCCGGCCCGGCAAAATCTTTACGGCCAACGAAAGTTTGATGGCAACTGAAGTCGGCCAACTCAAAGACGATGCATTTCGCGCCGTCGCCAATGCAGTTGTTCATCTTTTGCAAGCCAACATTCCATGTGAGGAAGAGTAGCTTCATTCCAGCACGCCGAGTTCGACATCGGGCACAGGGCCGCGCGGATAGGCGTGCTGGCGAAAAACGGGGCTTCCGGCGGGGACGACGAAATTGCGCGTCAGGTAATCGGGGAAGTCGAACGGCTCCACGATACTACCCTGCTCTAATTTCAATTCGGCGCGCACCGCATCCAGATTTTCATACTTTTTATTGCGCTTCCAGGATGTGCCCCAATTGAACACGCCCTGATTGTCGTGCGCGGCGTAAAGGTTGTTTTCAAATTTGAAATTCAGCGTTTCCAGCGATAAACCAAGCGGCTGGCCTTTGTCATCTTTGGCGCCGTATTCTTTGGCGATATCCTGCGCGGCTTTGGTGTTTTCCGGCTTGTGTTCCTGCATTACGGAGGGCCAATGGCGCTCATCATTGACATCAAACCAGCCCCAGACTTGCGCATCGCGGTTATAAGCCAAAGTGTTGTTGCGCACCGTAGTGTCGTGATTCCAAACCGGATGCTCCGGCGTGCCTTTGGGGTCATCAATCTTCGGCGTGGTGCGTTTTTGTTCGCGGAACGCCAAGCCTTCTTTGTTACCAATAAGCAGATTGTGTTCAATTAAACAGCCGGGCGAACTGGAAAGTGCGATGCCCGCCGCCGCGCCCCACGCGCCGGGGCCGCTTTGCAGGCCGTTACCGAGAATTACGTTGTCCGTTGCTTTAAGTCCATAAGAAATTTCGTAGAAAATCCCGGCATCTTCATTGTCGGCGATTAAACAATGGCTTACCGTGTTGTCTTCATTGCCGATGTCGAACCAAATGCCGTTGCCCCGGTTTTCGAGAAAGCGCGAGCGCTCGAAAATCGCGCCGCGCGTAAAAGCGATTTTATCGCCGCCCGCTTCCCAACCGCGAGAGAAGTTTTTCACGTTGTTATTGCGCACAAGGCATTCGCTGAACATCAAATTATGGGCGTGATTGGCGCCGAAACCAAGCTGCCCGTTGTCTTGAAAGGTGCAGTTGCGCACGATTTGGTCGGGTGCCAAAAACGCCGCGCCGCTGGAATTGGTGCGCTCGAAAACACATTCGATAATTTCATCGCCACGCCCTTTGAATTGCGCCGCTGCACTTTGCGCTTGATTGGCCGCGTAACGAAAACGCACGCCGCGCGTAACGACATATTCGCCTTTCACGTCCCACAGCAAGTTGCGCGTTGAGGCTTCCACTTTGGGCGCCCAATTGGGGTCGTCATCGAGTTTTGCACCGTTATTTGTCCACACATAGAGCTTTTTACTGTCTACATCGGCGAAAAACGTCCCGCGCGCCAATTGCTGCCGTTTTAGCACCTGCAAAAGTGGGTAATTGTCGGCAAAAACCTGCTCGGCGCGACCAATTAAGGCGTGATAATCGTCGCCGGGATGCGTGCCAGTTTGGCTCCACGTCAAAAACCGATGCGGCCAATCTACGACGAAAATGTTGTCCGGCGAAGCCACGTCAGCCTTTTGCCAACCGAGGATTCTATCGGCGCCAGTGACGATCACACTTTCGGCATTGGCCGCTTCAAAGCGAAGCGGCTTGTCTTTGGTGCCGCTGGTTTCAATCGTCACAGTTTCACGGTAAGTGCCCGCGTGAATCGAAACCACATCGCCCGCAAGAGCCACTTTCGCGGCGTCATTTATCGTGCGAAATTGCGCGGCGGCGGGCACGTTTTTAAGTTCCTGCGGCGCGACGTGCAATGTGCGCGCGGCGACGGGAAAAGTCAGGCAAAAAGCGGCCAGCAGGAGAAAACTTCGCATGATTGAAGTGTGACAAAAATCAGCTTTTGCTTTTTCGGTGCCTCATGCCCAAAACGAATCTGCCCGAAAAGGCGACGATTCTGGCGTCGTTGCAAACACGATTAGACGCTAAGTAGATTTATCCCTTATAGGGTGCTTGCGCTGCCTTCGTCGTGCGCTTTTGCGGCGCTCTCGAACTGCCAGAGCGTGATTTTGCACTTTCGTGTTGTCTGCTTCCAACGAAGTTACTTCGCCTTGTCGCGCTTCAATTTCATTTCGTGCCGTAGCGGCATCGCGCAGCATAGATTGATATTCTTTGAAGATTTGAATTTCGCCATTTGCAGACTGATTTCTTTTCCAAGGCTCGGCTAAATAATGGTAATCCATGCCATAACTGTTGGGTTTAAGGCGGGCTGTGATAAAAGCCTGACGGCGCAAAATATGGGGCGGTGCAGCATAACAAATGCAACTACCACAACGGCGCATAACTTCTCGCGTATCGGCTTCTTGGTAATCCTCCCACCACGGATAAATTTTCATGGCCTGCCAGAAGCTAAAATGTGTTTCATTGCTTTGTTGCTCGGCTTCTTTTATGTAATTCAAAGCAGCGTCCAAACCGAAAGTCAGGCAACGCACCGTTGTGTGAGGCACACCGGGATTTTTCATTTTGTGGCGAAGATGCGCAAAATGTTTGGAGTTCAAAGGAGTCAACTGAGACGAAGTGAGAATAATGGGTTCGCTTGGTTCGGCATCGAATGGGTTCGGCACGACAAATTCTCCAGAAAGATAGACCAAAGTATTCGCCTGACGCTGATATGATAATCCCCACATCAAACGCGACAAGAATTGCGAGCCACTTCTATCGGAAATAATGTGCCATGTGTTATGGAAGTAGTTGGTGCTGAAAAACACTTTGGTGCCGGGACGCGGCACTAAAATACGGTAAGTCACATCGCCAACAGGCTCCAAATATAAATGGAGTTTCAAGCGCGCATCCACGGCGCGCCGGTTGGCGGGTTGCTGTTGTTTAATTGAATGTTTCCTTTAATCTTCGAAAAGCTCGCGCAGATTTTCAGCTTGGCGCAGAGTATTGCGCGCTTCGCGTTCGATTTGGCGCACGCGCTCGCGGGTTATATGTAGGCGTTTTGCGATGGTCGCCAGCGTCATAGGCGCCTCGCCATGCAAACCATAGCGCAAACTCAAAATTTCCGCGTGGCGCACGGGCAATTGGTTAATCGCTTCATGCACGGTAGCACAAAACCGCTCCCGGTCAATGGTGTTTGTAGCGTATTCTAAGGGCGATAAGGCCTCGGTGTCTTCCAGCACATCTTCCAGTGTCAAAGTGCCCTCTTCGCTGAGCAACATCAATTCCAGCGATGTCAAATCCTGCGCTTGCTCTCGCAAGGCTTGCACGCGTTCTGGTGGCAAGCCAACATGATTGGCTATTTCTGCTGTAGCAGGTTCGCGTTCCAAGGTTTGGGTTAAAGCCACTCGCACCTTTTCCACGCGCTGAAGGCTTTCTATAACGTGTAACGGCAAGCGAATGGTGCGTCCCGTGTCGGAGATAGCCCGCATGATCGCTTGGCGAATCCAAAACGTAGCATAAGTCGAAAATCTGTAGCCCAAACGATGGTCAAACTTGCGCACCGCCCGCATTAAACCCACAACGCCTTCTTGAACAAGGTCGGCTAAGGCCAATGACGGACCAGCTAAACGCTGACAACGCCGCGCAATGGAAACGACCAAGCGAAGATTGCAACATACCATCCGCTGAAAGGCTTGCTCATCGCCCTCGCGCACAAGTTGGGCCAATTCGATTTCCGCTTCAGGGCTTAAAAGAGCGAATTCGTCGGCCTGATTCCAACACCCAAAAAAGGCGTTCGACAAAAAAGTGTCGTGGTCAGGTTCTCCGGTGGCAGGAGGCATCGCTGTGCCGGAGGGGAAACCGATGTCATGTTCGCCCGGTTCCTGAAAAAATCCAAGTCTTGCTTCACTCTGCTGCATAGCTCACCACTGAATAATGTTACAAAGAGTGGTGTTACAAAAACGTAACAAATCGGCCTTATTTTGGCCAAAAACAGCGAGAACATCGGAGATAAACGCAGAAATGTTCAATACAGAACATTAGGAATCGGCTTTTGGTGTAGTAAGCGGATTTTTCAGCGGGTCTTCCACCCACCACGAGCCATCGGTAGCCACTTCTTTTTTCCAAATGGGAACGCGCGATTTTACTTCGTCCACGGCCCACGAGCAGGCAGCGAAGGCTTCTTTGCGATGGGGCGACGCCACAGCGACAACAATGCTCGCTTGTCCGACTTGCAACAAGCCCAAGCGATGCGCCATCGCGCAGGGCACGCCCCACCGCTCGCGCACTTCCTCGGCGATGCGTTGCATTTCGGCCTCGGCCATCGGTTTGTAGGCTGAATATTCCAAATGCTGAATTTGGTGTCCTTGCGCATGGTTGCGCACGGTGCCGACAAAGGTCGCCAAGCCACCCATAGCGCCACCCAATTCTTGCATGACGGACTGCGTGACTGCTTCAATCGGCAGTTCTGTTTCAACGATTTGAATCATGGAGATTTAATGGAAATTTAACCGCCCGCCACTGGCGGAATGAAGGCGATTTCGTCGGCAGGCCGAATCGGTTGTTCGAGCGTGACATAAGCGCAGTTGACGGCAATTTTGGTGTGCGGCAACCACACGGCAAGCTGCGGATATTGCGCGGCACAAGCGGCTAACAAATCTGGGGCTGTCGTTTCATCAGAGGGCAGTTCGATATTGATCGAAGTCCCTGCTTTTTCGCGCAGCATAGCAAAAAGCAAAACGGTATATATATGCGGATTCCCCATAAAAATCACTCGGCGCTGATTACCGCTTCACCACTGCTGGGCAAATTGCGCCATGCAACAGCCACCTTGTCACTTTGGTGTATTGAATTAGCGGACAATTTCAGCGCGACAGACGAACCATTGCGTTTGGCACTAACGATTTGCACTTTCTGACCATTGACCTGCACCGCAAAATTGTTGGCGTCATTGGCCACATCAGGAAGCGAGGCCGCGAAATTCAAGGTGACTGTTTGTGCTTGAAGATTCACTTCAATGCTGGACAATAGCGGGTTGTTCTGCGCCGCAGGCACACTTTGTTTTGCGTTGGCACCGGTGATTTGCCATGTGCCGAATTGTTCGTAATTATCCAACAAATTGCCGCGATCCCGACAAAACAAAAACAAGGCTTGACTGGTATCCACATAAGTTGCCGAGGTCAAGGTTATGCTCCAATTGACGAATAAATCGTTGCCAGCGCGGTTGATAGTGGTGTTCAAACAATGCAATTTGCCCCGTTTGTTGGCGATGATATTGTTGCTGCCCGGCGCGAAACCACCAATGTAACCGGTGCCCGCATCGTTGATAAGATACAGCAGATTGGCCTGCACATCGTAGAAAGTTTGCAATCCTGTCGTTGGATTGGCACCAATGCGCAAAATGGCCTGCGCCAGATTGCTGGCTCCGTTGGCATCTTGATACCTTGCTCCCACCGTTTGCTGCGAGTTAAGCGGCGAAGCAATGCTATCGGGTGTAATGCTGATGTTAATCGGCGCGCTGTTACTGCCTACTGCCCACGAGCCTTTGATAGCAAAAGGAGCCAACGAATTGCCACGGTCGCGGGCAAACATCCAGACATTCTGTTTAGTGCCGGCCCACGGATTGTGAGTCACCGCAATACGCCATTTAATCGTCAAGGTATTGCCATTGCGCGTGACCGTTGTATTAGAGCAATCCAATGTGCCATGCTGGTTGGTGATGGCCGCACTGGTGCCCGGCGCAAAGCCGCCTAAATAGCCGGTGGCGGTGTCGTTGAGCAGATATAATTTGTCGCCCAATTGATCGTAAAAGGCTTGCAAACAATCATCAAAGGGCGTGCCAACGCGCAACATAAGCTGCGACAGGCTATCGGCGCCGTTGGCATCGGTGTAAACCGTCGTCAGGTCCTGCGCGACACCTAAATTAGCTGTGATCGCTGTCGGCGATAAGCTGGTATTCACCGGCGCTACATTGCCGGTGATTAGCCAGTTGCCAAAGGCTTCAAAATTGTCAATAAAATTGCTTTTATCGCGCGTGAAAAGGAAGCAATTTAAGCGCAAACCAGACAATTGCGCCGTTGGCGTCACGTTCCACGCAATCGTGATATTGTTTCCAGACCGTGTCACGGTGGTTTTCGAGCAATCTAATGAACCACGCGCATTGGAAATCACATTATTGCTACCCGGCGCAAAGCCGCCGAGGAAGCCTGTTCCCGCGTCATTCAAGAAGAACAACAAGTTATTCGTCGCTGCATAATAGCAGCGCAGGGCGCCGACACCGGATGTATTGGTATTGAGTTGCAGCATCGCCTGCGAGATGTCATCGTTGCCATTCGGGTCAGAATGAACTGTAGTAAAGACGCGCGCTGTGGCCGGTGCATTGGAAGAAGCCTGTGGCGACAAACTCAAATTGACGGGCGCATTGCCGTTTATATCATTGTCCACAATGGTAACCACGCCCCGATTATCGGCGAGCGTGGCGCCCGTTGGAGCGCTAAGGTCAACAAAAAACGTTTCGTTGGCTTCGGGATTGGTGTCGCCGATAATGGAAATCACAACCGTGCGCGAAGTCTGCCCGGCTGTAAAGGTCACCGTGCCGATTTTCGCCGTGAAATCACTGCCCGCCACTGCCGAAGCGCTGGCCGTCGCATAATTTACGGTGACATTGCTCACACTGGCGGCAGAAAGCGTGAGCGTCAAAGTAGCGTTCGTGGTGCCGCTATTGCCCTCCGTCACGGAAACATCGTTGATAGAAATGGTCGGGCTGTCGTCATTAATAATGGTGACCACACCGCGATTATCGGCCAAATTAGCGCCCGCAGATGAACTGAGATCAACGAAAAAGGTTTCATCGGATTCAATATTTGTATCGCCGGTCACGGAAATCACAACCGTGCGCGAAGTCTGCCCGGCTGTAAAGGTCACCGTGCCGCTTTTGGTCGTGTAATCGCTTCCAGCCACCGCCGAGGCATCTGTGGTGGTGTAATTTACCGTAACGTTACTGGAACTGGCGGCAGAAAGTGTGAGTGTCAAAGTGGCGCTCGTGGTTGCGCTATTGCCCTCAGTCACGGAAACATCGCTGATGGCAATGGTGGGAAGGGCCGTATTTTGAAATGACCAGCCCAAATCTTTCATAATTCCGGTGACAACGGCACCGGGATTGTGCGTATTGGCACTACTAAACGGCGTCATCAATTCGTCGTTGGCATTGGGCGCAGTGCCGTCGGGCGGCGGGCTGAAAGTCGTTTCGTCCAAATGCGAGACGCTTGAACCACTTTCATAGGGATTCGGCGCATAAATTTTTGCATTGGCGTTGCTGTTGGCGGCGCGCGTATTGGTGCCCGAAAAGAACAGCGAAGCGCTAATGAGCGCGGCGGCGCGTTGGGCTGGTGTTTGATTGGAAATTAATGTCGCGCCAGCCGCAGAACCGTTTGCCAGATGAAGATCATAAATAGAAGGATTAGTCAGGGCATAGGAGCCATCGGTATTTACCGTGTCCAAAAAACCCAATCCATGACACAATTCGTGCAGGGCGATGGTGTAAAAATCAATATCGCTGCCCGCTTGTAAATCGGTGCCGTAGTAAAAACCAATGCTGCCTAAAACGGTGCTGTTATCTACATCGCTGTTGAAAGTGGCGGTTATATCTACAAAACCGGGGTCTAAATCGGTATCGGCCAATTGATTCGCCAAAGGCACCGCGTAAAAAGTATTGGGCTGTGGCGTGCCTGTCCAATCTTCGAAAAACGATTCCGGCCCGGCAAAAGCTAAAGTCGCCGAATTGGAACTACCGCCCTGCGGATCGAAAAACGCGTTAATGCGCACTGGCACGTTGCCGTTTAGTGTTTGCCCCCATTGTGAAGCTGCCGCTTCCAGCGCATTGCGCCGTGCCGCACCCAAAGTCGGGTCGTTAAAACCTTCATTAACGCCGTCGCCATAGGTCACTAAAACCGTGACAGCGCGCGCGGGCATTAGAAAAACCGCCATGAAGCAAGAACAAAACAAAACCGCCATCCAGCAACGCCGCATACAAAATCCCTTCTGTCCTGTCACAGGTTGAACAACACTTTTACGACCGTAAAATTGAAACGCCACACGAATTAAGGCTTTTCATCGTTCCAATTGGCACAAAAGACCCTACCCATTCGCCGCGTGTTCCACCGGAGCCGCGAATTTCTCGATTTCATCCAAATTATCGGTCAATTTGCATTCGGGCAACGATTGCAAAAACGTGGCGCCATAGTTTTTCGTGACTATGCGCGGGTCGAGAATCGCCACGATGCCGCGATCACTGCGCGTGCGAATCAGGCGCCCGAAGCCTTGACGAAACATCATGACCGCTTGCGGCACTTGGTATTCATTGAAGGGATCATGGCCGTTGGCGCGCATTTTTTCGACACGCGCCTGCACCAACGGGTCATCCGGCACGGCAAACGGCAATTTCATGATGACCACGCAAGTTAATGATTCGCCCGGCACATCCACGCCTTGCCAGAAACTCGTGGTGCCGACCAAAACCGAGGCCACGTCTTCCCGAAAATCGTTAAGTAATTGACCACGCGCGGTTTCGCCTTGGCGCAAAATTTTGATGTCGCGCGGCATGACTTGGGTCAAAAAGCGCGCCGTGGCATCCACCATGCGAAAACTGGTGCAAAGCACAAAAGCACGTCCGTGTGTGCGTTTTACGACTTCCGCCGCGCGTTTGATGGCCGCGCTTTCAAAGTAACTCACGTTGGCCGGGTCGGGTAAATCGCGCGCTAAATAAAGCAGCGCGTTATTGCGAAAATCAAAAGGCGAACCCAAGGTGAGCGTTTCCACTTTTTGCTGTGATTTTTCTTCGTCAAGCCCCAAGCGCTGTTTCAAGAATTCAAAATTGCCGCCGGTTGCTAAAGTCGCCGAAGTGAGAACCACCGGCACGATTTTGCCGAACACGGTTTCTTGCAACGGCGCCGCGACTTCAATCGGCGCGCCGTGCAGCGATAATCGTGGCACGCGCCGCGAAGCGCCATCGCCTTGACGCGGTTGCGCTGCCGCCCAATAAACGTAATCGGGTTTGGTCATGGCGATTAGTTCGCCCGCCGCTTGTTTGGTGGTGGCCGCGCGCGCTGCAAAACCTTCGAGGTCTTTGCAAAGGCCATCGTCGTTTAAGGTCGCCGCCAATTTCAACGCATCGCGCAAAACATCTTCTAAACGCGTCAGCGGCTCGGCCAAGGCGTTTTCCATGAAATTGGGGTGGCGCAAACGCAAAGTCGTGGATTTGGTGGCATCCAAATTCGTTGTCGTTTGCAGATTTTCAAAAAAGCGCCCCGTTGCTTCGCGCGCTTCTTCAGCGGCTTCGATAAGACGATTTTCCAAGTCTTCACGCTGCTCGTTGGGCAAGGCGCTACCGGTTATCACGGTGCGATTGGAGCGGCGATGGTGCAACAACTCAATGAGGCGCGCCACGCCCAAATTCACAATTTCCACGCCCAAATGCGCGCTCGCCACATCTTCGATATGATGCGCTTCGTCAATCACCAGCGCGTCGAAAGCCGGCAAAACGCCGCCGCCCGCCTGAACCGCCGCATTGCCGCCCGCCGCGAGATGCGCAAACAAAAGATGATGATTCGCGATGAGAATATGCGCTTTTTCCTGCTCGCGCCGCGCAATGTAATAAAACGATTTCTCGTAAAACTCGCAGTTGCGCCCCAAACACAAATCGCTTTCGCGATTGACTTGCGACCACAATTGCGAACTGGCTTCAAACTTCAAATCGAGATTGCGCCCGGTCTTTGAGCGTTGCGCAAAGGAGCGCAAACGTTGCAGTTGGTCTACTTCTTCGCGCGAGGCAAAAAGGCCGCCGACTTGCGCTTTTTCGAGGCGACGCGGGCAAATGTAATTTTGCGAACCAAGACACAGGGCGAAGCGAAATTCCAAACCGGCTTTTTGCAGCAGCAAATCGTGAAGAAACGGCAAATCGCGCTCAATTAACTGCTGTTGCAGCGCTTTGGTGTGCGTGGCGATGAGAACTTTTTTATTGTTTTCGACAGCCCATAAAATAAAGGGCACCAAATACGCGTAACTTTTGCCCGTCCCGGTGCCCGCTTCGACTAACAAATGCGATTTATTTTCGATGGCGTTGGCAACGGCCAAGGCCATTTGTAATTGTTCGGGGCGCTCTTCAAAATCGCGCTTTTGATTGGGCATCGCCGCTGCCAAAAGGCCACCGTGCGCGAAAACGCGCTCCAAAGCAGCGGCGCCAAACGACAAGGCTAATTCGGGCGAAGGATGAGTTTGAGAAGTGGAATCGGACGCGCCACGCCGCGAAAGCGTGCGCCGGGAAGCTAAAGACACGCCCTCAGTTTATCATTGCCACCACTGTTGTTTGGCGATGAGTTCGACAAATTCAGCGAAGCGTGTTTTTGGTCATACTTAAGCGCGCCGCGTTTTCGGGTCATCTCGAAATACTTCAGACGGCAAAAGTGTTTCATAAGCAAGCCGACGCGCCTTATTTCTCCCGATGTTTCCTGTGATGAAATCATTGGCGCGTCTGTGGTAAAAACAGCCGGAATAATTCTCGGAAGACCCCGGAAGACAAACGCCTTTTAATCATCATCTATGTCCAACACATCCAATTCAGCCACCGCTTCAGCCACCGACGTGACCGCCCTTGGTGATGCAGAACGTCCCGGCGCCCGCCGCGAACTGTTTATCGCCAGTTTCACGCTATTATTTTTTGAACTGGCCTGCATTCGCTGGTTCGGCAGCATGGTGATTTTCTTGACGTTTTTCACCAACCTCGTGCTGTTGGCCTGCTTTATTGGCATGAGCATTGGCTGCCTATCCGCGCACTCCAAACGCGATTTTTCCAAGCATACTCTCATGCTCGTGCTGACCGGCATGGTGCTGGGTTGGGGCACACTGATTGCCTATCAAACCTTTAGCAACCTCAACATAGATGTCGGCGGTCAATCTTCGCCGCAACAAGTGTTTTTCGGCACCGAATATCGCGCGGGCGACCCTTCCAAAACAGCGATTCCCATTGAATTGATCGCCAGTTTCTTTTTTGTGATGATCGCCTTGCCTTTTATTGGTCTGGGGCAAAAATTAGGGCAGGCTTTGGACGCAATTCCGAATCGCCTTGCCGGTTATTCCGTGGATATTGCCGGCAGTCTGACGGGTATTATTCTTTTTGGCATCGCTTCCTATCTGCAAACGCCGCCCGTAGTGTGGATTACCATCAGCGCGGGATGCATTCTGTATCTTACACGCGACACATGGCAGGGAGCGAGACGGATTTTTACCCTTGCCACTGCCGCCGCCTTGGTTTTCATGGCGTTCATGGCTGGGATGTCAAACCACGGGGATTCAACCTATTGGTCACCCTACTACAAAATCAATTACGACCCAATTACGCGCGGCATCGAAACGAACAATATCGGTCATCAACAAATGGTTGCCGTCGGCGACGATGGTTCGGCTTATTGCTTGGCCCACTTGCTACAACGCGATTCAGGCGGCAAACCCTTCGAAGATGTGCTGATTATCGGCGCCGGTTCGGGCAACGATGTGCAAGGCGCGCGTTTCTTCGAGGCCAAACACATTGATGGTGTAGAAATTGATCCCGTCATTCGGCGTCTCGGCAAACAATATCATCCCAAACATCCTTACGACGACCCGCGCGTGACGATTTACAACGACGATGGCCGTTCGTTTCTCAAGCGCACCGACAAGAAATATGATCTTGTCGTTTATGCGTTAGTGGACTCGCTGGTTTTGCATTCGGGCTACACCAGTTTGCGTTTGGAAAGTTATTTGTTCACGCAAGAAGCGATGAATGACATCAAGGCGCGCTTGAAGCCGGGCGGAATGTTCGCCATGTATAACCTTTTCCGTCAGGGTTGGGTTGTCGGGCGCCTGCAACAAATGACGAAGAACACTTTCGGCAGCGACCCCATCGTCATTACATTTCCCTATCATGAAACCATTCGCATGACCGATAGCCAAAGGGGAATTACCACCTTTGTTTTGGCGGGCAACACCGGGCGCATTAAAGAAGCCTTCGCCAAAAACGGCGACTACTGGCTGAATAAAGTGCCCGAAGTCAACAAGATGATGAAAACGTCGGCTTTCGGCGCGGCCCCGCCCAACACGAGCAAACGCTGGCAACGCATTGCGCCCGCGCGTTTGGACACTTCGTGGCCTGCCGCCGAAGGCCAAACGCCCTTGGACTTTTTGCCACGAGACAACTGGCCGTTTCTTTATTTGAAAGAAGCGATTATTCCGGGGTTGAATCTGCGCGGCATCGGCCTATTGGCCTTTTTATCCATTGCCCTGTTTTTGGCCGTAGGGCCGTGGCGCGAAAACAAGGACAACTTCAAAATTGCGGGCTACAAATTCAACGGGCGAATGTTCTTTTTGGGCGCTGGTTTCATGCTGCTCGAAACCAAAAGTGTGGTTCACATGGCGCTCTTGTTCGGCTCGACTTGGTATGTGAATTCCATCGTTTTCGCCGCCGTCTTAATAATGATTCTGCTGGCAAATTTGTTTGTGCATCAGTTCAAACCGAAGAACACCACGCCGTTTTATGCGCTTTTAATTCTCTCGCTTATTATTGGCATCGTGGTGCCGATGAACACCTTTTTGGCCTTGCCGGGCGCCCTGAAAATTATCGCGTCGTGCGCCGTGACATTCGCGCCGATTTTCTTCGCGGGCATCGTCTTCGCCACCACCTTTAGCGAAAGCAAAAACCCCGGACTCGATTTCGGCTGCAACATCGCCGGCGTAATGCTGGGCGGCCTCTGCGAAAATTTGTCGCTGATGCTCGGCTTTAGCAACTTGCTTGGCGTGGCGATTTTGTTCTACGTTCTATCGGCTCTCTTGCTGCCGAAAATCCGCGAAAGCGCACCGATTCCTCTCGGCGTGCCCGTTCCGGCGGAAGGTTGAAGCACCAAAAAGAAAAAAGCGGGCCATGAATTCATGGCCCGCTTTTTGTTTTCTCAACTTGATGCGTTGTCGCTTTCTCGATGCGCGGGTCAGGAATAAACCATAGAATCGCCACAACAATATACAAACTGAAACCCAGCCAATTATTCACAAACGAAAGTCCAATCGCCGCGCAATAAATGGCAATGGAAACTTTTCCTTTCACGTCGCTACCGATGGCGCGCGCTAATTTGGAATCTGGCCCATGCTGACGAATCAATTGCACCGTCAAAATGGTGTAAGCGATGGCCGCCATCAGCAAAACGATGCCGTAACAAGCCACCGGAACAGCCGAAAAGTGGTTTTCACCCATCCACGCCGTCACAAAAGGCACCAGCGACAGCCAAAACAGCAAATGCAAATTCGCCCACAAAATCGGGCCGTTCACTTCGTCTGCCGAGTGCAACAAATGATGGTGATTGTTCCAGTAAATGCCAACGTAAACAAAACTGAGCAGATAGCTGAAAAATACTGGCATCAGCGGGCGCAAGGCTTCAAGAGTGGCACCGTGCGGCGGCTTCATCTCCAAAACCATGATCGTGATGATGAT
>JANMKN010000269.1:0-16560 GCA_031372065.1 Abditibacteriaceae bacterium
TGCGCTTCGAGCGCGCGACTTACAAATACCGCGACACCACCAAACTTTTTGAAATCACCGAAAAAGAAAACAAGCGCAGCGGCGAAGCCGTGGGCCTGACGCACGCCGACGGCTTGCTTTACATCGTGCGCGATAACGGCGAAATTCTCGTGCGCCGCGCGAATGATTTATCGCCCGTTCGCACCTTTACGGTGCCCGGCGCCAAAGACCTTGCCGTCGCGCCGGGCGGCGCGCTGTGGATTCTGGCGAATGATTCCATCGCGCGCTATTCATCCGCCGGACAAAGTGAAAACGTGAGCCTGCCCAACGTAGATAAAGCGGCGGCGCTTTCGTTCGATAATCACGGGCGGCTTCTCGTCTGCGACAACGGCGCGCGGCTGAACCAAGAACGTCAGCAAGTGGTAATTTACGATGTGAAAAACGCGCCGCGCCGGGTGGGTGAGTTTGGCGGCGGCCTCTGGTCGTGGTCGGATGTGCCCAGCGCCAAACAGCCCGGCGCGCTGACGCCACACAAACTATTTTCCCTCGCGGGCGCCGGAACAGATGCGGCGGGCAATTTATACATGGCGCTGTCGCGCGGCATGGCCGACGGACTGGTGCTGCGCCAATTTAAGCCGGACGGCAAAGGCAACTGGAGCGCGCCAGGTTGGGAAGCGAGCGGCGTGCATTTCGTGGACAGCGTGGTGCCGATTCCCGGCACCGACGGCACGCAGGTTTATTCGCGTTCGCGGCGCATTACACTCGATTTCGACGCGCCGATAAGTGAAGGCTGGAAAGCAGTGGGGTATACCATTCCCACCGATGCCACGGAACAAACCGACGCACGCCTCAAAGACCCGGCATATCATCCTGCGTTTATTCGCACTGTGCAAGGCCAGCAAATCATCTACATGACGCCGATGATGGCCGGCGCCATGCACTTTTACCGGCGCGCTGAAGGCGAGTTCCTGCGGTCTTTCGGCGTGTGGGACAAGCGCCTCGGCTGGGGCATTTTTCCTGATGAAAAGGGCGACGTTTGGGAAGCGGGCGACAAGAAAATCCGCTGCACGCCGTTTGGTGGTTTCAGCGGATTAGGACAGATGAAATTCGGCGCGCCGCAAGAGTGGGACGCTCCGGCGCCGTTTAGCGATTTGCAGCGTGTGGTGTATTTGCCGCAAAGCGACACGCTACTTTTGGCAGGCTACACGCCCGACAAAAAAGAAGAAACGTGGGGCATCATCGGCAAAGTGATGATGAGCATTCCCAATTGGCGCAAAGGCAATCGCACACCCGCATGGATAATTGACGTGCCGCACGACTGGAAGCCGCAAAATGGGCCGCGCATCATCATGAAAACGCTGACGATAGAAGGCGATTACATCTTCATGGGTGGCGTGGAAACGCGCGCTCAGGTGTGGGCCTTCCGTCTGAGCGACGGCGCCTTCGTCGGCGTGATGAACCCCGGCCCCGAAATCAACGTGGAACACACCGGTTGGATTGACATGGTGGAGGCCATCAGCGCCACGCGCCGCGCCAACGGCGAATATGTGATTTACCTTGAAGAAGACTTGCGCAACAAAATTGTCGTCTTCCGCTGGAAGCCATGACAAAACACAGGCGGCATCACGCTAAACGCGCCCTGATTTTTACCAGTTGTAATAGCGATACGGCTCGTCGCCGGTGTCGAAGCCGTCGCGGTAATCGGGATGATAAAAGCCGAGTGGCGTGGGCGGCACGTCTTTCCAGCGCAGAAAAAGTTCGTCGTCGCGGCCCGTGAAACCGCCGCCGCCAAACCTGTCCCACACGCGAATCGTGATGACGTTCGGCCCGATTTTCACCAAGCGCGACGGCACCTGATAAACGCGCTTGATGTTCCACGCATTGGCGTCTTTGTCGCCGTATCCGCCCAACTTCTCGCCGTTGAAATAGGTTTCGTCGTTGTCATCAAGCGCGCCCAGCGACAGCACCAACTCCTTGCCCTGCCACGCGGCGGGAATCTTGACGACGCGGCGAAAAACGAATTCGCCATCGGCGTTTTCCCACGCGCCGCCCAGCGTTTCACTGAGCGCCGGAGCCTTGAAATTCGTCCATTGAACCCCAGCGCTTTGCCCATTTAGCAAGGCTTTGGCGGCCTCGCTAAGTCCCGGATCGGCGTGGCCTTTGTCGGGGCGAAGGCGCGGCGTCGCGGCGCTGAGTGATTGTGCCCTGCCACGTTGTGGCGAGCGAAATCTTGCTGTCATCGCGCGGCGGCGCCGGATGAAAAACGCGCGCATCAAGCTCAAACGCCGCGCCCAAATTGGCCGCTAATTGCGACAAAGCGCGCGTTTGGCGCCAGCGCGTGAAGCGCAAATAAGTTTTGTCGTCGGCGCGTAGCCATTGTGGGTCAATTTGCGCCCAAACGATTACGCCTTTGCCGACTACGCGCCGCGCCAACTGTCCGCCTGCGCCGCTTTCAAGGTTGGGATTGGCTTTCACCAGCCAAGCTGTGCCGGCGTTGCGCCAGCGTAAATCGGAGGCGCTCAGACCGCGCGCTTCGGGCCAGTTTGGCACATCCAGCGCGCCGTTGAACTGCGTATTTTCTTCCAATGCCACGCCCAACGCGCCGCTGGCCCCAATTCGCGCCAAACACAAAACACGCCCGCCGCCACGCGCGAAAGTTTCGATTTCGTGCGGCGCGATGGTCGCATCGGCGCCTAAAACCAGCAGCGCCACGCCCGCTTCGATTTTGGTCGCCGTGCGAAACTGCACTCCCAGCGATTTCAACAATGCTTCGCCCGCCGCGCCGCCGTTGTAAAGCACTTGGCCGCGCGGCGCCAGCGGCGCGGTTTGCGCGTGCGCCAACAACTGCAAAGCCAATTTGAACGCCGCCGGGTCAAGCGCGTGGTCTTCCAAATCGAGTTGGCACCACGTTACGCGGCCCCGGCCAAAATCGAGTTCCATCAAGGGCGAATAGGCGCCGTCAAACTCGCATTCCAGAAGCGGGCGCCAGCCGGAGCGGTGCGGTTTTTCAATGGCCGCGCTGGAAACCGTGCCCCGTGTGCCCCAGCGCCAACCGACAAAAGGATAGCGCGTCGGCGCCTTCGTCACGTCCGGGCCGCTGCCGTTTTCGTAGTCGGGATAAGGCTCCAAAAGGGTGCTGTGTCCGCGCCAGTCGCGCATATCGTCGTCGTTCAAACCGGCTGTCACAGGATGATCTGCGGCCACGCGAAACACGCGCCGCGATTGCAAATGCGACACGCGCCAGCCGATGTTTTCACGCAGCCAATGTGGGTTTTGCTCCATCACCAAAACGCGCCCGCCTTTTTGCGCGAAGGCTTCCAAGTTGCCGGGCAAAGCGGCGCTGCGCGAAAGCGATTCACGCCCGACCACCAATAGTTGCGGCGCGCTTTGTCCGTTCCAAACCTGCGTTTGGTAGCCGAGCGATTTCAAAAATGCCGTCGTTTTGCCAACCGGGTCTAAAACCAAAACGCTGCCTTTAGCCTGCGGCTGCGGACGATGCACGCGAAACGCAAAATTATCGCTGTGCCGGATGTTTCCGATAGTTGCGTCCAGCGTAATCTGCCCGTCGGCGAGGTCGGTGGCTGTGGGCGGCAGGGCGAATTCCAGAGGCTTGAAAAGGGTTTGCGCTACGCCCAACGTGCCGTTTTCGCGGCCCGCCGCGATTTGTTTGCCGCCTAAAACTGCGCGCCATGACAGCGCGAAGTTTTGCGTTTCGCGCGTGTCGTTGAGTAGCGCGACGGCTTTACGGAGGCGCTCACCCGGCGCGTAAAGATGGGTTTTGTCGGTAAATTCGCTTTGCGGGCCGCAAATCCACGCCAAAGTTGCGCTGTTGTTTTCGCGCAGAGCGCGGCCTGCCGGCGTTTCCTGCCCGCCGATTTCAGCGTAGCCGTTGTCCCACGGAATCATGCCGCCGGTGATGCCCCACGTTCGCCAACTGCGCCAGGTGTGGCGCGAAAACAATTCTTGCAGCGCCAAATAATTCGGCTGATTCGTCAATTTCTGGTTGGCGTGCCAGCCGCGATATTGCTGCTCTTTTATAAATTGCGCCGCCATTTCCTGCCGATAAGCGGCGGTTTCGCCTTTGTAAGCCTCGCGCCCCTGATAAATCGCGCAGTATTCGGCGACGAACGGCTCGGTGGCCGTGGTGTTTCCGTAGCCATTGCGTCCGCGCATGAAACTCGAATACAATGGCGTGCCCCATTCGACGTAAAACAGCGGCATATCACCGGTTTTCGCGTAGTTCGACGGCCATTCTTCGCGCTCTTGCAGCGGGATGAAATTCAGGTAATTGTTGATCGTATAAACGTCGCCGTCCGGCCCGCCGTTGTGAATGAAAATCGGGCGCGTCGGGTCAATTTGGCGAATGGCTTCCACACCGGCGCGGGCGCGGCGTCCCATTGAAGCATCGCCTTTATCTTCAAGCTGTTGCGCGGCGCCGCGCCGTCCAACGTAGCGCGGATCAAGCGCGCCGCCTTTCATGTTGCCGGACGTGCCCCACATCACAATCGAAGGATGATTGCCGAACTTGCGCCGGTAGCGTTCGCACAAACGCGCAAAAGCCTCCAATTTTTCGGGCGTGTTGATGTCGTTGCCCATCCAGCCCATGTGCGGCATGATGCCGGTCAGCAGAAAGCCTTTTTCGTCGGCGATGTCGTGCCATTTGGCGAAGTCGGCGCGCTTGCCTCGCACTTCGTAATCTTCGGGCCACAGTTCGCCGATATTGAAGCCGCGCGCCAGATATTTATCGAGCAATTCGGGGTTGGAATTCCAGCCGTCGGCAGCTAAAACGGGGCGCATCCGAAATTCTTTGCCGTTGAGAAAAAACTTCGTGCCCTGAGTCCAAAACTCGCGGAAACCAAAGCGCCCGGCCCATTCGTCGTCGAGATTGGCGCCGCGCACTTGCAGTTTCAAGGTGTAAAGATTGGGCTGTCCCAAATCCCATAAACGCGGATTGGGCCAGTCGAAAACCGCTTTGAACCGCGATGAAGCCCCACGCACCGTTTGCCCAAATCGTTTTTCCTCCACGCCTTTTTCGTTTTCCAATGAGGCCACGAGTTGCAGGCTTTCAGGCTGTGCGCCGGAGAGTTCAACATCAAGCGTGAGCTTCTTTTGGCGAAAAGACGGCTGAATAAAAACGTCGCTGATCCACGCGCCGCGCGGACGCGATTGCAAAGTCACGTCGCCGATTAAACCGCCGGTGGGCAGTTCGCTTTTGACGGTGTAGGTTTGGCCCGGTGCGCCGCCCATCAACACCAGCGTTTCTTTTTGATCGCTGGTAGCGACGACGAAAACGCGCAACTGCGCGCTTTGGCCGGGCACTACGAAATCGGTAATGTCAACTTGTCCCCCCGGCCAGCTAACTTGTCCGGCTTTGCGCCCATTGACGAAGATTGTAGCATCGGTAGAAACGCGCTCGAAGTCGAGAATCACGGCGCGGTTCTGCCATGCGGCAGGAATCGAAATCGTGCGTTCATACCAAGCGCCGGCCAGCTTTTGGGGAATAAATCCCGTCCAATTCGAGCCTTTGCCGCGCGCGAGGAGGTCGCTTTCGCGCATCCACGAGCCGGGCACGATGATTTGCCCCCAGCCTTTTGCGGGCGCATCAGGGCCAAGCGCCGGCACGAAACGCCACGCGCCGTTCAGCGATTGAGTGGCGCGGCGCGATGAAATTTCTGTAACGGGCAGCGCGGGCGAAGCGATAGCTGGCGCATCTTCGCCGGGCGCGCTACGCTCGATTTGTAGAGCCAATTGCTGCGCGCTTAAAGCCGAGCCGCGCACCACTAAATCATCGAGTTCGAAAACGCCTTTTGACCCCCACAAACCGGGCTGAATCTGCAACTGCGTCGCTCCGGGCGGCACGTCGAGCAGAACGGTTTGCGTTGTCCAATCGCTATCTTTTTGCAACTGCGGCATTGGGGGATAAGTGCCGGTCATTTGGTTTTGGTCGTCGAGAAACCTCAGCGCCACGCGCCCGCCGTGCCATTGTTCCGGCCCCTGCTGGAAGTTGGAAAGTTTCAATTTTGCCGAAAGTAGCAGGCTTTTCCATTGCGGATCGAGGCGCAGATTTTTTTCGGTCGTGGCGCCGTCGCCGAAGCGCACCCAGTTGTTGCCGCCTTCGCGCGGAAAAGTCGCGTTGACGCCGTTCCAGTTCCACCCGGCGGGTTTATTTTGCGCGTCGAACTGCTCAAAAGCGCCTTCCGGCAAAGCGTTGGGCGAAAGTTCCTGCGCTATGATGGGGCGCGCGACGAGGCAGGTAAAAAGAAAGAGAAGGCACAGTTTCATGGCGCTCAGTTTTCACGGTTGCAAGCAGCACTGCCATAATTCGCCGCCCGAATCCAGCGGTGAAGAAGCGGGATTTTGCCTTTAAAACCGTGCGCCTTCGTCTCGCAAGCGAAGCCGGTTCGCCCTGCCGCATCAAAACCGAACTCGCAGATTTTTCCTGCACCGTGCCCTTCGAGCGTTGCGAAGGGGTTATTCTTCTCAACATCGTGGCTGGAAGCACCGCTGAAATCACTGTCACGAATTTGAACCGGCTCCCACCAACTTTACAGCAGGCAAGCTAACCGTGTGCCTTGAAAGGTCGCCTGCTCCACGCCCTGCGGAAAGTTCGCATCTGCGATAACGTAGACTTCAAAATCATGCCCTCGCAACTGCGCCGCCAACTCGCTGAAGGGCGCCAACGGCATCGCGGCGCTGAGGTTTTGCGAGGTGCCAATTCGGTAGTTTTTTTGGTTGCGAATGGATTTTATGATCAAGAACTGGCAGGCCAATCGAGTTCCTCTTGAAAGTTGTCGCCGCATCATTATCAATCGCGATGGATTGATTTTTATTTTGCATGAGCCATATGCACAGCCTCCGCAGCTTTTGTGTTTCAACGTGAATGGCGAGTTGGTCTGGCAACGCGAAGTAGGCGGCACATATTTCATAACGTGTTACAGCAAAGACGACCCGCCACGCGAAATTCGACTCCACGTTGGAGACCGAACTCTGCGAGCTGCCGACGACGGCACCGTTTGGCTGAGTTCAAGCGATGGATTGCAGGCGTTCAATTCCGCAGGCGAGGAGATAGAAACCTTGCCGTGGCCGCTCGAAACAAACGAGCAACTGGGCAGTTTTGTTTTGCTCTCCGATGGATTTTTAGCCCTGTTTCACCAAGATCGTTATCAGGGTGAATCTAATCCGACCGATTTGACGCCACGCTGCGTTTTTCTGCGACACGATGGCACGATGAAGTGGCAAACGAAGTTGCCGATTGAAACCATCAGCCATCCGCGAGCAACTCATCAAGGCGTAAGCACCGGTTGGAAAAGCGAGGTCATGCCGCCGTGGAGACCTCGTTCTTGGAAAGCGGATTCCTATGTAAGAAATCCGTTGTTGGTTTGTGAAGACAGAATTTTAGCGACCTTTATCGAAATTTCCAGCGGCTTGGGCATTTCGTATCTGTTGGATTTGGTTACAGGTGCTTTGCTCTGGCAAACCGAGCCTCAATATCTGGGCTGGATGGCCGCTGCGGACGATGGAACCTTTCTGGTGACTCACGACGGCGCGTTGCGACGAATCGCAAAAGAGGGCAGTATTTCGCAGGAATGGGCAGTCAATGGGGTTCCAGTGTTGACACCTGAGAGACACATTCATTTGAAGACACCTGTCGGTGGGAGAAGGCGGGAATTCACAGCCATTAATGGCTCAGGAAAAGCTCAAATGTGGGAATTGGAACATGACTATGCATTTCCTTACATGGCACACAGTTCCGATGGCCGCACCGTTTTGTGGAGCAATGGAAAATTGCTGACTTTCAAAGATGGCACTTTTACTACGCGATTAGAAGCTCCTGAATATTGCAGCGACTTCGTGCAAAGTCATATGCTGCTGCATCCATCGGGGGCGCTGATTTTTGCGTTGTCCGGTTATCCTCAAGGCGCGACAGAGTTGTGGCTGGTAGAAACGGATTTGGCACCTTTAGCCGACAGCCCGTGGCCTTGCGCCGACGGAAATCTGGCTGGTAATCCTGTTTATCAGCGTAAATCCACTGTCGAAGAGTAGTTGGTAGCCGAGTAAATCGCTGACTCCTGAATTGGAGACAATAATGCACGCTGCTCGTCGGCGCTAACGGTATCGCCGCGCTAACCTTTTGCGAGGTGCCGATTATGGGCGGCAAAACCGGCCCCGTAATCCCATCCTGACATGAAACGAATCGGCTGTTGCAATCACCGACAACATCCGCTTTCAACGGCCTCGCTGCGCGCCGAGCGAATGGAGATGATATTAAGTTCAACTTCGGAGTTTGCAATCGTCATGGGAGCCGCTTTTTCCAAATTCACAGCAGGCGGCCTAAACGTGCGCCCTGATAAGTCGCTTGTTCCACGCCCTGCGGAAAGTTTGCGTCGCCGATGACGTGGACTTCAAAATCATGCCCGCGTAGCTGCGCCGCTAAATCGTTGACAGCGCGCGAACCGACGGCGCCCACCAACGTGTCAACGCCTTCTAAAATTGTTTCCGCGCCGGTTTGCACGTCGCGCAAGCGCAGCGCTCCGTTCCATTCGGCGACATCGTGCGCGGGCCAGAAGCGCACGCCGCGCTCTTGAAAACGGCGCGTCCATTCGTCCAGCGACCAATGTTCCATCAGCGGGCCGACCGAAGCGAGCGGCGTGACGAACTCGACTTGCACGCCGCGCGACGACAACACGTCCGTCGCCACAAAGGGGCGCATGAAGCCTTCGCGGTCTAAAATCACGGCGTAATTTGCGTCTTGCGCTCCGCCGTGAATAACTTCGTGAACCGTCAGTGCCGTGCGGCCTCCGGGCACTTCGGCGCGCAGCGGAATGGAGCCGGTGGCGACGATTACGGCGTCCGGTTGCAGCGCGATGACGGTTTCGGCATCGGCTTCGACGCCCAAACGCACCTCGAAAGCGCCCTTGCGCGCCTGACGCTCGTAGAACTCGGCGATGCGCGCCCACGGTTCGCGCGACGGGCTGGCTGCGCCCGTCCAGATTTGCCCGCCCACGCGCGCGGCGCGTTCTAAAACTATCACTTCATGGCCGCGTGCCGCTGCCGTGACCGCCGCTTCCATGCCCGCCGGCCCGCCTCCGATAATCACAATGCGCCGCCGCGTCGTCGCCGGTTGCAGCGTCGCCCATTGCGTTTCGCGGCTGGTGACGGGGTTATAAACGCACGTCATCAGGTGCATTTTGTGGTGGCAGCCTTGCAAACAGCGCGTGCAATAACGAATGTCGTCCAGACGATTCTCGAAGACTTTGCGCGCGAACTGGCCGTCGGCGATGTGCGCTTTGGTCATGCACACCACATCCACCGCACCCTCGCTTACAGCGGCTTCGGCCATTTCGGGCGTCATAACGCGACCCGCGTGCATCACAATCAGTTTGGTGCCGGCGCGCAGAGATTTTACAAGCGGCAGCCATTCGCCTTCGGGTCGCGGCGTCGGGCCGTGATGAAAGCGCGCGTCGCCGGGCCAGAGAATATTAGCCGGCACGCTGCATTCGAGCAACTGCACCCGCACCTTGCCGTTTTCACTGAAAGTCTTATTGCCACTGATGTTGAAGACCTGTTCGGCGAAGAACGAACCGCCCTGACCATCAGGCCCCCAGCACCAGGGCATCGGCCAACACCAAGCCGGGGCGGTAAACAAAGTCAAAACAGCGCCCACAAGCAGCGCCCGCATTGTATTTTTCATTCTACACGTCATACATCACTCCTTTTGGTTCTTCCCTTTCATCTCGTCCAAACTCATTTTTCCGATTCCTGTTTGAACTGCGTCGAAAGTCGCGGCACCAGATGGCTGCACAGGCGAACCTGCGTGCTCGTCACGTTGCCGCGCAAGCGTTGCAACAACAAACGCGCCGCTTCGGCGCCCAAATCTTCGAGCGGCGGGCGCAAACTCGTCAGTCCCAGCACACGCGAGCGCGGCGCGTCGTCGAAGCCGATGACCGCGAAATCTCGTCCCATCTTGCGCCGCTTTCCATGCACCTTGTCCAACAGCCGGTGCGCCACGTCATCGTGCGCCGCGATAACGCCCACGCGCGGCGATTTTTTGCGCGGCGGCGCCATTAACTCGCGCGCGAATGTTTCGATAACCAGCTCGATGTCTTCCGCCCACCTAACTGGCAAAGTGCCGCTGGGATATTCGGTGAGAACTTCCGGCGTAAGTCCGGCGGCGGAGACGGCCAAACGTGCGCCGACAATGCGTTGGCGCGCCCAATCAGCGTCAAAGGGCGCCAAAAAAATGAGTTGCTCACAGCCGTTTTGCAACAAATGCTGCGCTGCCTGATAGCCCGCGTAATGGTTGTCGTAAAAGACGTGTGGAACGGGGGCGCGCAAATCGTCCCACGAAATTAAAACTGCCGGCACACGTTCGATATCCACGGCGCTCATCACTCGCTCGGCGAAATGATTCGCATCGTAATCATAGATGCTGAAAAACGCGAACGCTTCGGCGCCCTGCTTGGTGAGTTCCTCCACCGCCTGCGCCATCGTTTTAGGTGCTTGATTAGGCGTCTGGCCGCGCAAGGGAAGCAAATTTGATAGAAACAATCGTGCGCCGCCCGCTGCCGCTGTGCGCTCGAAGGATTCTAAAATCGTCAGCGTCCAATCGTCGGCGCTGTCGGGATCGAACCCGGCCACAATGCCGATGGACGCCGACGTAAAGGCACGCAGTTCTTCGGTAGAGGCTCTAACGCGAGAGGCGCTATCGCGCGATGTGTTCTCAGATTCAACCACGAACGTGCCGCGCCGATTGTCGGTGCGAAGCACACCATCGCGCACTAAATCGGTGATGGCCTGATGGACGGAGCCGACCGACACCCCATATTCCCCAGCCAGTTGCTTGCAGCCGGGGATTAAGGCGCCTGGTGGCCACTGGCCCTGCCCAATGCGCTTTTGCAAGTCCGCCTGAATGCGCTCATGGATACGCACCGTCGAGAAACGCCGATGTGACGAAACTTTCATGGTTATTTGAACAACTATTCGGAAATTAAGATAGACTTTACACCACTCGGAACAAGTGGACAACAATAACGAACTGGCATATTACGCACCCAACGGCGGTTTCAAGCGAATCGCGCGGATGGTCTGCTACGAGACCTCTCAGAAATGGTCTTTCCGAGAGCGAACATCGGAGCCGGACAACACCTTGCTGTCGAAACCTGTCTTCGAGAAACAAGTCTGCGAACCAGCTATTCGACAACTTCGAGGGCACGCATTTTCACGATGCAGGCTTTAGAGTGAGGTGCTGTCCGGCTCCGATTTCATCTGCGTCCATTCCACCGACAGGGATGGCGGCGCGAGCTTTACATCGGACGGCATGGCAAAGGACATACAAAGTGGATGCAGCGCCCCGTTCGTCTCACGTAACTGCGCGGTGACTGTGTAAACCCCGGCGGGTATATCGTCGTAGGAAACCATGTGCCCAACTATCAGCGCAGCACGGCGCGCAGGGCCTGTATGCGGCTGTTGTCGGGCTGGCCATCGGCGCCGCGCGTGGGCATCAGCCAGCCGCCTTCGTCGTTTTCGTTCCAGGCGTAAATCAAAATGGCGTTGCTGGGATTGATGTCCCGGTTGGCGTTCGTCCACGTCACGGCGTTTTTAAGGTGCGCGGCCAGTTGTGCGGGCGTGGCGGTGGCAGCGTCGCGCAGAGGTGTTTGCTGCGCGGGCGGCGTGGGGTTGGGATCGGCTTGCACCCAATTAATCCACGGCGGCGGGTTTTCCATGCGCGGGCGCGTGTCCCAGCCGCTGGTGGCGAAGGTCACACAGAGAATTTTCAGGAGACGGCAGGTCTCCCAACGGCCTTGCTCCACGCCTTTGACTAAATCGCCGAAGCTCGGCGGCTGCTTATTATAGGCACCGTGCGCGCCGTAAGCCGAAAGTGCGCCTTCAAATCCCGATAGCAAGCGCGAGTTCTTAACGCTTCCGCTCCGTCTTCCAGCCGTCCACTTTCATCTCGTCGTCCACGCCGCACCCGAATTTCAACGGCTGCTCCAGTCCGGCGGGCGCGCCGGTTTGCTTGTTGGCATAACGCGCGATGTCGGTCACGTTGGTGAGGCGGTTGTTTTCCACTACAGCGCCGCCGCTCGCGTCGTTGCGGAACAGTGGGCGTGGCGTGCCGATGCACTCGATGATGTTGTCCGTGAATTGGAACGTCGCAAAGTCGCTTTTCTCGTTGAAGCCGAACAGCCCTTCGGTGCGCGGCGTTTTGGTGGTGCGGGCGATGATGTGATTGTTCCGCACTTCGAGCTGCGCGTAAGGCTCGTTCATCCACATCACGCCGCGACCGGGATTGTTCACGAGGTTGTTGTGAAATTTCGCCGGGCCTTTCGCCGCCACATCGCCAAACGCCGAGATGAGATTTCCGCCGTCGCTCGCGGCGTCGAAGTCGAAAAGGTTGTAGTCTATTTCCACGCCGTTGCGCACAAACTCGATGGAGTAGCTGTCGCGAAAATAGTTGTGGTGAAGATGAAACGTGCGCCCGCTTTTCGGCACCGGGCCACCCGCATATTTGGGGATGGAGACGGCGGAGAGCAGGATGTTATGTTCAATCTCCACATCTTCATCGCCCTCGAACGGCAGCTCGATGGAGAAGCCCGCCTCGATGGTGTTGTGATGAATGTGGACGCGCCGCGCCTCTCGTCCTTTGATGCCGTAGTAGTGTTCGTTCGGCGCAGTCTTGGTGACGAGAAAGCGGTTGTTCCAGATCTCCGTATCGCTCATCCAGATGGCGAAAATGCCGCCGCCCGTGATGCCGCCTTTCACGCCGGGCTTGCCATTGTCCCACCGCTGCCCGGCGTCCACGAACGTGCAGTCGTGAATCTTCACCCGCTTCATCGCGTAAGTGCGGATGCCACTATACATGAAGTCCTCGATGCGGAGGTCATGGAAGTCCAGTCCCTCGTTGCCGAAGCCAAAAATCGCGCCGTGCATCTGTGGCCCGGTGAGCGTGAGGTGCGACACGGTGATGTCCTTCGCATCTTGCGCGCAGCGGATGAGATAGCCTGTGCGGTCGAACTTTTGGTGATTCGTTTCCGGGTCCGGCAGCGTCGCGGGATTCGCGTTCCAGTCCGGCGCGTGCGTGATGATGGTCTTGCCGATGCCCGCGCCTTTGAGCGTCACGCCCGTTTTCAAATCCAGCGGCTGCGTCAGCTTGAAAGTGCCCGCCGCCAGTTCAATCACCGCGCCGTTTTTCGCCTCGGCCACTGTCGTGACGAGCGCCTCCACGGAAGCGACGCGTTGCGCGCAGGCGGAAGTCGCCATCATGAGCAGTGCGACGAGTGAAAGACTGCGATGAGTAAGGTATTTCATAGCGAGTTGGAGTGTTGCGGTAGTGAAATGCGGCACGTCCATGCCTTCGGGCCGCGCGCCGGGTGGCAGCGCCGCCAATTTGCGCTCGAAGTGCGCCTTTAGCTTTGCAAACTTCGCGTCGAAAAACACCGGCGCGTTGAAAATCAAAAAGCCTTCGCTGCGAAAACTTTCGACTTGCGCCGCCGAAAGGCGCGGGTGGGCTGTGGTTTCGTTGGTGAGAGTCATGTGGTTCCTTGAATGCGCTTTTCATTTTGCCAAAAGCGCCAATCAGCGGCGCTTTTTCGGCACGAACTCCACGTTGTCCAAATAAAACACCGATGGCCCGTCGGTCATGGACATCACGACGACGCAGTTAAGCGTCGCGAACTTCGGCGCGCAGGCCAGCGCCTTGAAAGCGCGCGGCGCGGCGCCCGGCAGGCGCACGCTTAAATCGTAGTGGCCGGTGGCGGCCTTGCCGAGCGCGCAATCCACGTCAATCCGCACCCATTGGCCCGGCGGCAACTGCAAGAGGCGCTTGCCGTTGGCCGACAAATTTCCTTCGGCATCGGTCGAAAGATTCGGGCCGAGGTTGTATTGATAGGGGTCGTCGCGCCATTCGTAGACCAGCAGCGCGCCGCGTTCCCAACGCAAATCGAACCCGGCGTGCAGCGCGCCTTCGTCCTGTTCCAGAAGGTAGGTGACATACGGCTCGTAGGCGGCTTTTTGACCGGCGGCGTCGGTGATTTTCAGGCTGCGCCTGCCACCCGCCGCCGTTTCTTCGGTGACGGCGACGCTGCTTTTGCCGCCGCCGGTGCCGACGTTGGCGTGGCGTTCGCTTTCGCCCAATGCGTAGTCTTCGTAATCGCGCCGCGCCGCCTGCCGGGGACGCTGCTCCTCTTTTGGTTTGTAATCGCCGACTTCGCGCACCACTTTGGTTTCGGGCCGCACTTGCGGGCGTTCAGCGCTTTTGTAAAGGCCGGCGTTGGTTATATCAATCGGCGCGATGCCGAGTTTCAGCGCGGGCGAATTGGGTTGCAGGCGATAATCGCGCCGCGCGGCATTCATGAACAGTGAGTCGCCGATTTGCGAGCCTTTGTCCTGCCCCGTCGCCTGCCACTGCGCCCACGCGCCTTTTTGTTTGAAGCCGCTCACGCCCTGCAATCGCGGCCCATCCGCGCCCCGCACGAACACGAAGTTGTTGGCGAAAGTCACGAACTCCGGCTTGAAACCGTTCAGCGTGTAAAGGCTGGCCGGTGAGTCGTATGCGAAGATATTTCGCTCGCAGCGGTTGCCGGAAATAACGTATTCCGGCCACGGATTGAACTGAATTTGGTTTTCTTTGCCGTCGGCGAACACGTTGTTCTCCACAACGTTGTTTTGGCCGCAATTGAGCATGAAACCGCCTAAAACGGTGTTCCAAACCACGTTGTTATCCACGCGCCAGTTGCTGCAATGTAGGTCGAGATAAATGCCCCAAGAAAAATGAGGAAACGCGAACACGCCGTCGTTGCCCGGCCCCCAACCGCCCGCGTCGTGCAGCAGATTGTGATGGATGCGGTTGCCTTTGTTGAAAAGCTGGTCGCGCTCGGCCTGTTTTTCGATGCTCATGCCCCAATCGAGCGCGGTGGCGGCTTCGATAATGCCCGTATCGCTGGTGGTTTGGTTCATGTCGTGGCCGTAGTTGTAGGCGATTTCGCAATCGTTGCCCACATCCATGCCGATGGCGTAGCGTGGGCCATCGTGGACGCGGTTGTGCGTCACTTTCACACGCGCGCAGCGATGCATATAAACGCCGCCGCAGCGGTTGTGAATATAGCCCCAGCCGAAATCGTAAATATAATTGTTGTCCACAACGTGGTCGCTGACGCGTTCGTGATCGAGCGACGTGCCGATGATGCTTACGCCGTCGCCTTGGGTTTGCGTGATGTCGCAGCCGACCACGCGACAGCTTCGCGTGTTGTCGCCGATATACACGCCCACGCCGACGTTGGCGATGTCGCACGACAGCACGGCGTTGCCGCGCGCGTTTTGCATCAGCACGGCGTTGCCGCGACAATCGCGCAGCGCCACGCCACGCAGCGTGATGTTTTGCGCGGGCGCGTTTTCACTGCCGCGAACGACGAAAAGCGATTCCAGCGCCGGAACGCTAACTTCTGCGCGGTTCGGATCGCCGCCGGGCGGATAAAAATACAGCGTTTTGCTTTCGGCGTCGGCATACCATTCGCCGGGCGCGTCCAACTCTTCCAACAAGCCGCAAACGTAAAACGGGCAGCCCGGAGCGAGTTTGTAGACGCCTTTGTCGGCTTCGAGCGTGCGATTCGGCAAGTCAATGCTCTTGATATTGGCCCACGTTTGCTCGTAGTTTACCGAGTCGTGAAACACCATCATCGCGCGCTGCGTGTGCGTCCACTTGGCCGGGTCAAGTTCGCCCGCACGGTATTGAAACTTGGTTTTCGTGTCGGCCTCGGCCATGCCCGCGTTGCTCAAAAAGCTGCCGCGCCGCGGATTTTTCGGGTCGAAGTTGGGCACGCGTGCCCAACTTTGCCGCGCGCCGCGCAAATACAACTCGCGAAAATCATAATCGGGCAAATCTAACTTGCTTAAATCGGCCTGCCAAATTTTGCCGCGCCACGGTTTCCAATTCGTCACGCGCCGCCCGCCGCTGATGGTCACGTTCTCGCGCGGCGAGGCTTCGATAGTCAGGCCGTTGTCGCGCGCGTCCAATTCCAGCGGGCGCGACAAAAAATAAGTGCCGCCGCGCAAAATAATGCGATGCGGCCCCGGCGTGGCTCGTGCGGCGTCGCGCGCTTTTTCCAAAGCGTTTTCCTGCGGCGCGACGACGAAATCGGCGGCGACGGCGTGAACGGTCAGAGTCAGCAATGTGGCGAAAATCGGTGGAATGAGTCTCATGATTTACATTTGCAGGCGGGACGCCCGCGCTCCATGCGGTGTCGTCAACCTTCGTTCCAAATTTCGCGCAACTCTGTCACGCGCAGTTTGAGCGGGTCTTTCGCACCGGTCGCGGCGCGGCGCGCGTTGTCGGCTTGATATTGCGCGGCGTAGGCGTAGCGATGCTCGTCGGTGTGGTTTTGCAGCGTGCGATGATAAAAGCTGCGGTCGAAAATGCACACGTCGCCCGCTTTCATGCCTTTTAGAGTTCCTAAATAAAAGAATTACAAAGCGGCCAAACAGATGAGTGCGGCAGCAAAGGAGACGAGTCCCTTGTGAATATCGGAGCGCCTTTCGTCGCGGATGCGGATTTTTCGGTCATCATGCAACCAAGCAAACAAACGT
>JANMKN010000279.1:0-6123 GCA_031372065.1 Abditibacteriaceae bacterium
GTGGTTTCACTTGATGCTGTGAAACGTTTTCTTCGTTGTCTGATTCGCTGTAAACTTCGTCTTCCGTTTGGCCGTTTCACTTTTTTGGAGTCGCATTATGTTCTGGCGTAGAAAAGACAAATCCACTCCCGACGCTTCCGCAAATTCCCCGGCTTCCGACGCCAAGATTTCGTTTGATGCTGTGCCTGCTTCGTTTCCGCCCCAAAGCGAAAAAGACCGCGAATTGCTGTTGCAATTCATCCGTAACGCGCCGATGGCACATGGGCCGTGGCAGGGTTTCAAGCAGCTTTTTAAAGCCATCGAAAACGCGCCGCAAGATGAGCCGGAATTGCTAACGGCAATGCTCGCGCGCCTTGACGCCTTGCCGCTGGGTTTGCCCCAGATGCAAGGCCGCAATTGGCAGCAAATTCCACCCCACGGCCCGCGTGCGAGTTGGAATGCGGGCGAGCGTCGTTTGACGGTGCGCGGCAGCGACGGCGAAGAAGGTTCACTGACTTTCACAGGTTACGGCAGCATGGCGCAATTGGGCACATGGGCCATTGTGACCGGCGGCGATTACAACAAGTGCCATTTGTATTTTGTGGACATTAGTGATGCCGCGCAGCCAACGATTGCTTTCGACAAGGAAATCAAAAACGTTTCTTCTTACAACGCTTTGGCGTTTGCGGCACGGCACGGCGATTATTTGCTGGTGTGTTTTAATTTGTCGAATCCGTATAGCAATGTGCAATTGTCGGTTTACGATGTTTCCTCCAAGACGCCGCGCGAAGTTTCCTCAACGCGTTTGGGAAACGCGTATTCATTTCAGGCGGCCTTTGATGGTGACCGCTTGTTTTTTATCGGCGGCACATGGAATCAAAATGAACTGAAAGTCGTTGATTTAAGCACTTCATTGGATAAACCCAAAATAAGCGGCGGCCTGAAAATCGGCAACATGGGCTGGGGAAACAGCCTTTTGGCGGCGAATAAGGGCCTTGCTTATGTGGTTACATCGGGGCGGGGCAACAACCTCCGAATTGCTGATGGTCGCAGCGCGGCGGCATTACGCGAGATCGCCAGTTTGAAAGTTGAGGGTTTAACCAGCGTTAGCACGCACGAAGAACGCGTTTATGTGCGTGTTGACCCGAAACAAGTCAAAGACAATAGCGAAAAAAGTCGTTTTCGCATGATTGACGACAGCAATCCCGACAAGCCGAAACTTTTGGGCGTGCCGCCTTCCTCGCGCACGGTTGGCTACATGAAACGCCGCGCGCGCCGCTTATTGTGGGAATTGGCGGTGCAAAATCCGGCGCTGTATTTGAACGTTGCCACGCAGCTTATCGAAACCAATGGCGCTTCGCTGAATTTTCAAGATCGCTGGCTCAGTGTGGACGCTGTTATGGGCAAAAGTAAGCGTTACGGCCAGCGCCGTCATGGTCGTGCCGGTTACGAATTGAAAAGTAAACAGTTCCTCTTCAAGCGCCGCGAAGAACGCTTTGCGGAAGTTTGGAATTCTCATCTCGATGCTGTGCAGCGCTTATGGCAAAGCGAAAAAACGCCCGTTGAAGCGCGCGAAATGGCGCTGCGAATCTTGCGCGCGAACGGGCAGGAACTGCCCGCTGCCAATGTCGAAAATCTCGCGCAATTCTTCAATTCATCGTCGCCGCTGTTGCAAAGCTACGCGGCGCGCGCTGCGTGGCAGCAGATCGAAAACGGCGGCGCGTTGGGTGGCAAAATCGCGGCGTTGGCATTGTTGGCCGCGCCGGGCACAATTCGCGTGTCTTTTGAAAACTGGGCCGAAGAAACCAAGTGGAATAAGGAAGAACGGCGCGCTTTCGGCGTGCAATTGCAGCGCGCTGTTGGCGAAAAGCGGCCCGATGGCAGAGATTTGCCGTGGCGTCGGCGCGATTACGCGGCGCGACTTTTGGCGGGCGCATGGAGCGAATTTCTCGACCAAAATGCGTTGCTCGAAAACTTGCCTTTTTGGGTGCGCCTTGGCGATGAAAAAATCATGGCGCGCGTGTTGGAGGTCCTAAAGCAAGCGGGACAGGCCAAAGGCGATGGATTAGTAACTAATTTGCGCACTTTGTCGCGGCATTTGGCAAAAATCGAAGAAAGTCAGCGCGAAAAACTGCTGGAAGCGTTTTTGTCCGGCAGTGCCAAAAGCACTTTCACCGCGCCACAGGCGTTGTCGCTGGTCAATCAGGAAGATATTGCGGTTTTGGGCTGGCGCCTTTTAGAAACCGCGTCGCTGCCCGACAATGTGCTGGAACCTTTGTGGGCTTCGCTGATGGGTGGTCTTGCCATCAGCGCTGAGGCATTGCGTATTGCTTTTAGTGATCCCGCCGCGCTGCGCTCTTTTGAAAAAGCGCCCTTCGATTTACCCGGTCTGCGCGGCGGGCGCAACGGCGCGGCAGCTATATTTCAACATGGTAGCCCGGCTTTTATCGAAATCTTGCTGCGCCGCTTGGAAACTGAACACCGGCCCACGATTGTGCTGCGTTCATTAGCTTTGTTCAAGGGCGATGACGTGGAATATATGTGGGATAAATTCGCGCATTTGGCCGATGAATTTCAGCCTTTGGAACGCGATTTAGAGCGTGCCCAGTTCTATGCCTATGGCACCGAGCCAAACGAACGGGCATGGGACTTTTTAGAGCGCTCAAAAATCGGCCCCAGCGTGCTGCGACCTATGTGGCGCAGTTTGTTTCGCATGGCGCAGTGGAGCGGCATTTCTCGTGCGTTTACGGCTGCTGCCGCGCCCGCCCTTTTGCGCCGCGCCAAGTTTCTGGCAGTGGAATTAGAAGAATTGGTGAAAAACTTTCCTCTCGTTGTCGAACGCGCGTCGCCCGAATTTTATCTGGCGATTTTAGATTCGCTGCCCAGCGATCAGCGTTTGCAGCGCTTGCTTGAAACCAACGCCGCGCGCTGGCTTGCGGCGCGCGAAGCGGTTTTGAAATCGTTGAATGAACCGGCAGGTTTGGTCGCGTTTTGGACAGCCGTCTGGGAGCGTATGAAAAGCGGCGACAGCGGCTTGAAAGAACGCTTATTGGACGATGAGGCCATTGTTTCGACTTTTGAGCGCATTGAGGCGCAATCTTTCGAGCTATTTTTGAAAACCGATGACCCGACGCATGAGCCGTGGATTTTGCGCTGGTTCAAGGCGCACAAACCCGAAAAAGGCGACGAACTTTTACTGTTAGCCGCCACGCACAATTTGCCCGGCGTGCGCAAATGGGGTTTGGCCCGCGCCGAATATCTGCGGCTGGATTTAGCCAGCGCCCTGCGACTTCTCGAATCCGATTTGCCCGATTGCATTTCAGCGGGCCGCGCGTTTTTTGAAACCGCAGAAGGCGCTGATGAATTGGATTACGCCTTGGCCTTGTGCGACAGCCCCGGCTATGCAGCGCGCGGTTATGGCCGCGAATTTATCGAAGCGCGCCGCGAAACTTTGTTTTCCGGCGATTTGTTAGCGCGTCTTGCGCAAGGCTCTTCGCCCGATATGCAAGCGTGGTTGGCTGAAAAACTTTTGCAAAACGCGGCGCCTGCTACAGCTACGCAAACTTTCGATGCCGCTGTTTTGCGCGCAAGGGGCCGCGCCCGTAAAGCGAAAAACCTCGTGCAAGCGCGCTACGAAAAAGATGGCGCAGCCGAGGCAAAAGTGGACAACGCCACGTTGCTCGAAATCGCCCGCAGCCGCACGCCGCGCGATGCGCAGTGGGCGCTTCGTCAACTCGCCGAACGTGCTTTAGCGGGTGAAAAAATCGAAGAAGTTGAAATTGTTCAAGTAAAGTGATGACTTATGAGTTAAATCAGTGGCGCTTTGCGCCATTTTATGAAAGCGCGCAGCGCACAAAATCAACTCAAAATTCTCAACCCAAAACTCAAGACTCTCCAAAGGTGACTTATGCAACTTACACAAGCCTACGCCCGCCCCAGTGCGGCGAATATGTCGAGCGAGGGCATGAAGTTTTCGCTGTCTGCCGAAGCGCATCGGCCCGGCGTGGCGCTGCAAGCGATTGTGCGCGACAGCCTCGCTTATGCGCGCGTTATGCTGGCTTTGCACGAAGTTGTGTCTGCCGATTTGCGCTTTCACGAAAAAGACCACACCGCATATCAGGAATGGGTGCAAGCGCGTTATTTGCAAGAATTGGAAGACGAACGCGGCGCGCAACTCAAAGCCTTGCCGGGCAAGCGCGAGGAATTGGCGAAATGGAAAAAACAAGCCGCGCCGCTGGAAACTCAGGTGCGAAAGTTGGAGCGCGACCTTTATTATAATCAGGACTATTGGGGCGCGCTCACCAAATACTGGCGCTACCTGCGAGAGAAAAATCCGGCGTTGTGGATGCTGCTTGATCCGGTGGTCAGTGTGCATCCCGATAGTGTGATTTTCGAGGTTTTTTCGCAAGACGAATCGAGTTATGGCCGCGTTAGCGTGCCGATGGACAAGTTAGAAACGCTTGGCAAAACGACCTTTGGCACGACCAATGTGGACTTTTCGCAGCGTCTTGCAGACGAATTAAAACGTGTGCGCGATTACCGTCCGGCGTGGCTCGAAGTCGGGGCGCATGGCGTGAGTTTGGGCACTTCGGCGGGCGCGCAGGTTGAAAAGAAAATTGATTTGCCGCCCAGTTGGGTGCGCGGCTTTTTGCAAGTGCAAAGCGCTGCTTCGATGCCATCGGTTGAAGTCACTTTATCCTCTGCGACAGTGGCTGAAATCTTGCTTGCTTTGCGCGAACGCAAAGAACGTGGTGGGCCACGCTCAATTCGCTTTCGCTTGGCGCCGAATGAAAAACCTGTTGTGGTGATTGACCCGTGGAACATCGAACTCCGCGAAACCAATCACCTTTGGCACGGCGAAGGCGCGCAGGAAATTCGCATTTGGGGCCGCCGCCGCTTGATGGTTCTCGAAAGCCTGTTGCCGCACGCGCAGAGCGTAGGCGTGAAACTGCTCGGAACGGGAATGCCGTCGTATTGGAGCGTTGAACTGGCAACGCATCGCTTCGATTTAGGTTTGTCGGGCTGGACAGAAAACGATTGGTCAAGCGCGGCGCGCTTCGATTTGCTTTCAGCCATCAATGAACCATCGCAGGGCGATGTGGCACAAGCCGCGAAACTTCTCGGAAAAGAACTCAAACTGACGCCCGAAGAATTAGCAAAGGGCAGCGATTTATCGCGGGCAAATGCCACTGCTGCGTTGCAGCAACTTTGCCGCGAAGGGCGTGCCATGTTCGATATTGCAAGCGGTGCGTATCGCTGGCGGCAATTGCTTCCAGTTCCGGCGCCGCCCAGCGAAGAAGATTCCAAACTGAAAAGTGCCAAACAGTGGATTAAAGACAACAATGTCAAGTGCCACGCTGTGAAAAGCGTGCCCGAATTTTTGCAGCGTTTCGCCGATAAAGGTATCGCTCTTTTTGAAGCGAATGTGAAAACGCCGGGTGGCACCTTTCATCCGACAGTTGGCCTTGATGCCGATGGACGCGCCAGTTTTGCGCAATGCACTTGCAGCGATTTTAAGCGCAATAAAATGCGACAAGGCCCGTGCGCTCACATTTTAGCGTGCGCTGCTTTAGCTGCGAAAATTCAATCCAGCGCGGCGCAGGGCGAAGCGCGTTTCAAAGATCAAACGTGGGTTTTTACCGGCGCGCTTTCTCTTTTTACGCGTGAGCAAGCCGAAAAAATCATCGAAGACGGCGGCGGCAAAGCGGCGGGCAGCGTCAGTAAAAACACCACAGTTTTGGTCGTCGGCGAGCGCGCGGGCAGCAAACTGAAAAAAGCCGAAGACTTGGGCGTGAAAATTTTGACCGAGCAGCAGTTTCAAGACTTTTTAGAAGGTAAAACGAGCGCATAATCGCAAAGCGCGCAATCGCAAAGACCATCATGAGCGAAGAAGCCACCACGCCGCCCGAAAACGCATCCGAAAACTCGAATCTTACCGTTGCCAAAAACTGGCGCGAAACCTTGCGCGAGATGGGCAAAACGGCCTTTCAACGCCATGAAATCGAGCGCCTCGGTTTCTGGCCTCTCAGCGAAAAAATGCGGCAGGAAAACGCTGAATACGAAGCCGAACTCACGAAACTGCGCGAAGAACTCACGCCAATGCGCCGCGACCTCAAAAACTTCCGCGCCTTTTTGCATCACTAC
>JANMKN010000356.1:0-10442 GCA_031372065.1 Abditibacteriaceae bacterium
AACTCGAAGCCGGGCAAAATTTCGCCTCCGGGCACGATGTCGCCTTCGAGATAAGTGGCAGGTGCCCCATCGGCGCGGCGCACAATGACGGCGCGGCGTTTTGGGTCAACCAGCCAGACCACTTTGGTGCCTGCTTCAAAATACGAACGCACTTTTTCTTCGACTTCCAGCCATTCGTCACCTGGAGAAATCACTTCAACCGCTAAAGTGGGCGGGCCATCAATGTAGCTGGAAGTGGTAATTCCTTGCAATCGCGCCTGTGCCAGAAATGACACATCGGGTGCCCGCACGAAATCGGGGTCGCCAAACAAGCGGTAACCCGCTTCAACGCTAACTCGTCCTAATCCCTGTTTTCTCACAAAAGCGAGCAAGTGCATGAAAATAATTCCCGCATATTCGCCGTGATCAAAACCAGTTGGCATGAGATGAATCACCTTCCCTGCGACTAATTCGGTGTTCGCCGGTGGCCCGCCAGCATAGAATTCTTCCGCTGTGAGCAGCTTTTCTGCATTTGGGGGAGCCTCTAAAACTGTGGATGACACGATAGATTCACCTCATTATTCAGCAGTAGCCGGTTCGTTTGCCAAGTCTTCGTTGATGACGTTCATCAAGATATTCAATTGATCTTCGGGTTTGGCGCGGGCGACGATTTCGCCTTTTTTGAAGATTAAACTGATGCCATCGCCGCCCGCGATGCCGTAATCGGCACTTTTGGCTTCGCCAGGGCCGTTGACCTCGCAGCCCATAACGGCCACCGAAATTGGTTTTCTGATTTTGCTTACGGCATCGGCGACTTGACCCGCCAAAGGCACCACGTCAATGTCGCAGCGGCCACAACTGGGGCAGGAAATCACATTCACACCGCGACGCCGCAGTTCCAGGCCCGCTAAAATGTCCCAACCGACTTTGACTTCTTCGTCGCACACGCCCGTCAAACTGACGCGCAGCGTGTCGCCGATGCCATCAGCCAAGAGCATTCCCATACCCATCGCCGATTTTACGGTTCCCACGCGCGTTAAACCGGCCTCGGTCACGCCCAAATGGAACGGATAATCGCCCAATTCCTGCGCGCCCAGACGATAAGCCGCAACAGTGGTGCGCACATCGGAGGCTTTCAGCGAGATAATCACATCGCCGAAATCTTCTTTGTCGAAATAACTCAGTTCGCGCTTGGCCGACTCGATTAAAGCGCGCGGCGTCATGCCCCATTTGGCTTTGATGTCGGGGTCGAGCGAACCGGCATTAACGCCGATGCGAATTGGCACGCTGCGCTCTTTGGCGGCGCGCACGATGTCGCGGATTTTGCCTTCGTTGCGAATGTTGCCGGGGTTGAGGCGCAGCTTGTCCACACCTTGTTCCAGTGCGATCATGGCAAATTTCGCGTTGAAATGAATATCGGCCACCAAGGGAATTTGAATGTTGAGGCGAATCCATTCCAGCGACCGCGCCGATGATTCGTCGGGCACCGCCACGCGCACCATATCGGCGCCCGCTTGTTGCGCCTGATGAATTTGCTCAATGGTGGCTTTGGTATCGTCGGTTTTGGTTTTGGTCATGGTCTGCACCGCAATCGGTGCGTCGCCGCCAATCCAAATGTTGCCAACCTTTACTTTGCGCGTTTTGCGCCGTTCAATGGGAAGAACTTCGTCGAATTTCATAATGAGCCTTTAGCTGATAGCTAATTTATCCTCGAAACATCGGCAACACATCGTGGAAGGTGATGAAAAGCATGAAAGCCAAAAGCAGCACCATGCCAGCCATGTGAACCAAGCCTTCTTTGCGCGGATCGAAGGGCCGTCGTGCTACCAATTCATAGCCTAAAAACAAGATGCGCCCGCCGTCCAGCGCGGGAAAAGGCAATAGGTTCATCAAGCCAAGGTTGACACTGAGGCCCGCTGCCATCAGCAAAACGGGAAGCCAGCCTTTTTCCGATTGACTGCCGATAACTTGCGCAATTTTGACTGGGCCACCCACGTTGCGCTTATCGCTTTTCGACAGATTATTCGTCGCCGCGCGACCTAAAATTCCGAAAATGGCCTTGGTGATGCCGTAAGACTGAATCCAACCGAATTCAGCAGCCTGGACAAAACTAACCTTTTCATAACCTTTGATGTAATCTTGAAACTGGATGCCAATCATCGGTCTTTTTTCGATCTTGCCGTCTATATCTATTTCGTCCATTACCGGAGTCATACTCAGTTCCAATTCTTTGTCATTCCGCAAAAGCGTGACTTTCACCGGGCGGCCTTTTGCGGCTTGGATGGCATCGGCAATTTCGCTGTGTTTGTCGCTGCGTTTGCCATCCACCGCCAAAATCTTGTCACCTGCCTGAATGCCCGCCTTTGATGCTGGCGTGTTGGAAAATACAGACTCAACTATGGTTGAGACATCACCAATCGGCACGCCGATCAACGAAAAAACGCTTATATAAACCAGAAACGCAAACAGGAAATTCATCAATGGCCCGGCGAACAATGTCATAAAACGCCAGCCTAAACCGGTGTCTTGAAATTGTCGTTCGCCGCGCGGCACATTTTGGGCCGAAGGGCGCGTTGGATTTTCGAGCATTTCGCCGTGTGCTGTCGCCACCATTTCTTCTTCGCTGCCCAGACCGGCAATATCCACCATGCCGCCGATGGGCAACGCGCCGATGGAATAATCAATGCCATCGTGACGCTTGGTGTAAATCCACGGCGGGAAACCAACCGCGAAACGATTCACTTTCATGCCGGCCCAGCGCGCGAATTGAAAGTGACCCAGTTCGTGAACGAAAACCAGCACACTCAAAACGCCGATAAAAACCAGCGTTTTGAACGCCGCTTGTGGAAAGAAAACCGCAAATCCAGCAGCAAGGAACGCAGTCAGAATCCACCATCCGGCCACGCTGCGTGGCGATGCGGTTTCATCGGCGGTGGCGTTGGGGGTTGATTCGCAAGGTTCGGGATGGTCAGACATAATTTTGCTTTCAAAAACGAGGTGCCGTTAAGATAATTGTAAAAACTCACGCGCTGCGTGGCGTGCCCATTGATCGGCGGCCATCACGTCGGCCAGAGCCGGACGCGCGATGCCCTCGTGTCGTTCCAGCACAGCCGACAGACAATCGGTAATGCCATAAAAATTCGTTCTGCCTTCTAAAAAGGCTTGCACTGCGATTTCATTGGCCGCGTTCAACGCGGCGGGAAAGGTGCCGCCTTGTTTCATGGCGGCGCGCGCCAAATTCAAAGCTGGAAAACAAGTCGTGTCGGGCGCTTCAAAAGTCAGCGGCCCCATTGTCATCAAATTGAGTTCCGGCGCGGCGCCAATTTCGCGGTTAGGATGCAAAAGCGCCCACTGAATCGGCAAGCGCATATCAGGCACACCGAGTTGGGCTTTCACGCTGTTATCGGAAAATGTCACAAACGAATGCACAATGCTTTGCCGATGCACCACCACATCAATATTGCCCATCGGCACACCAAAAAGCCAGTGCGCCTCGATCATTTCGAGGCCTTTATTCATCAAAGTTGCTGAATCAATGGTGATTTTTTGGCCCATTGTCCATGTCGGATGCTTCAAGGCGGCGCTGGCGGGCGCGACGGCGATTTCTTCGCGCGATTTTCCGGCAAAAGGCCCGCCGGATGCGGTAATTGTCAGGCGCGCCACGCTTTTTGCTTCTTCGCCCGTCAAACATTGCGCAATAGCCGAATGTTCGCTGTCTACGGGCAAAAGCGCCACGCCACGTTCGCGCGCTTTTTGCAGCACGATTTCGCCCGCCGCAACCAAGGTTTCCTTGTTGGCAATCGCGATGTCTTTGCCCGATTCGATGGCGGCTAAAGTTGGCCCCAACCCCGCCGCGCCCAGCATGGCGCCGAGCGCTAATTTTGCCGAAGGATGCGCAGCCACTTCTAAAACACCTTGCGCGCCGCCGACAATTTTTGTCGGCCCCGAAATCATTTCGCGCAGCCGCTGCGCCGCCTTTTCATCGGCTAATGCGGCAATTTCAGGCTGGCATTCTTGCACTTGCTTGGCGAAGAGTTCGAGGTTGGAACCGGCGGCGAGACCGACCACGCGCAAGCGATGCGGCAAGGCCCGCGCGACTTCGAGCGCCTGACATCCGATGCTGCCCGTGCTGCCTAAAATTACAATGGGTTTTGGCTCACTCATGCCTGCGGAGGTGGAGAAATTAAGGATTTGGCGCTTGATTGGCAGTTTCGATGTTGGCAGAAGCGGGCGATGTCAGATTGCCCAGCAAATTACCGGAGTTGCGGCCAAAAAAAATCAGCAAGCCGCCCAGAATCAGCAAGGGCACAAAGCGATCCAGTAACGTGCCGCGTCGGGGAATCAGCCAGCGTTGGCTGATTATTATGGGCTGCGCGTTGGGTTCGGCACGAGCGCTACTCAAATCAAAACTCGGTGTGCTTGCAAGCGATTTGGTTTCTTGTTTCGCATCGGCTGGATTGGGCGCAGGAGGCGAAAAAGTTTCTCGCGCTTTCCAAATAGCAAAGGCCAGCGCTACGCAAATCGCTTTAGCGACAACAGATGTTTCGAGTGTTAGCAATCCAGCCAAGGCTCCCATGATTAAGGCGCCGAAAGCTGTCGTAAAATAACCGATGAGTGGGGCTGGTTTTAAAGTCTTAAAAACGCCGCTGAAAGCACTAAGAGTTGCGATGGCAATCATCAGGGAAGCCATCATCAAACCGATGGACATGACCAGCAAAGAGAAATCCGAGCCATTACGACCCCGAAAGTAAATAAAACCGCCGATAGAAAGCGCCAGTGCCGTGGAAAGTGATTCCTGCGTCCAAAAATGGCGTTTTGATAGGGAGTCGCTCCATTCTTGAGCGGCAACGTAAAGGGCCGCGCCACAAGCCAACAAAAACGCCGCGCCGTGCAAGGCCGGAATCGCCGTGTCCAAACCCAAACCTAACAGTAAAAGGCCGAAAAGGAGGGCGTCGAAAAGTCCATTTGATACAACCATGATAATTCAGGATAACAAAACTCTTAACTGCCGTTTAGTCTTTCACTCCTCCGAATCGCCGTTCGCGGGTGCCGAATTCGGCGATGGCGCGGCGCAATTCTACTGGGCTAAAATCGGGCCAAAGTGTGGGAGTAACCCATAATTCAGCGTAGGCGATTTGCCACGGCAAAAAGTTAGAAATGCGCATTTCGCCGCCGGTGCGGATCATTAAATCGGGTTCGGGCTGACCGGCAGTATAAAGTGCGTTGCTAATGTCGGCTTCGGTGAGGTTTTCAATTTTCAAGGCGCCGGATTGCACTTGTTGCATGAGCGTGCGAAAGGCATCGGTCAACTCGGCGCGTCCGCCGTAATTTAGTGCCAGATTCAAGATTAAGCCGTTGTTTTGTCGGGTCAAATCAGCGCAAACGTCCAATTGGCGCAACAAATGGTCGGGCAAACCTTCCCGACGCCCGATGTGGCGCACTTGCACGTTGTTGGCAATCATTTCGGGCAACTCATTTTTGAGATTGCGTGTAATCAAGCGCAAAAGGGCCGAGACTTCCGAGGAAGGTCGTTTCCAATTTTCGGTGGAAAAGGTGTAAAGCGTCAGCGCCGGAATATGCAAATTGACGCATTCTTGAATAATGTCGCGCGTTGTTCGAGCGCCGACGCTATGGCCGCGAATCACCATGAAACCGCGCTGTTTGGCCCAACGCCGGTTGCCATCCATGATAATAGCAATATGTTGCGGCAGTTTTTGCGGGTCAAGTTTGGGCAATTCGGTGGGCATATCGGCTGCAACAGAGCGTGTGCGGGTTAATGACGGCATAATGTGAGGAATTTATTAATCAATCAGTTGGTGAGGGTGGCGCTTTAGTCAGACAATTGTTCGCGGGCGGCGTCAATTTCATAAACGCCATCTTCTGACACCCGGCAACGCAAAACGCGCCACTCGCCGGTGGCTTTCTCCGCATGAGGAGGCAGTGTTTCGCGCACGGCGATTTTTTCAATGCCTTGCGAGGCCAAAATAGCGCGGGCGATTTCCAATTTCAGGCCAATGAGATTCATGGTTTCCGAATGCCAAAGGCCTGAAACCTAAGACCAACTGACTAAACTTCCAGAATGTCGGCTTCTTTTGCGACGCGCAGTTTGTCGGCGTCCACAATAATGCGGTCAGTGATTTTTTGCACTTCGCCTTCATAGCGCGCCAATTCGTCTTTGCTGAGGAAGCCGTCTTTTTCCATTTTTTTGAGTTCGTCATTGGCATCGCGGCGAATGTTGCGAATCGCGATTTTGTGCGCTTCGGTTTTCTTGCCGGCGGTTTTTACCATGTCTTTGCGACGCTCTTCGTTCAGCGTGGGCACGGAAACGCGCACACTATCGCCATCTTTGATGGCTTGCATTCCTAAATCGCTTTTGGAAATTGCGCTGGTGATGGCACCGGACAAAGATTTGTCCCACGGCACGATGACCAATTGACGCGGATCGGGTGCGGAAATATTGGCGACTTGTTTCAGCGGCGTGGGTGTGCCGTAGTAATCCACAGTGACGCGATCCAGTAAGCCGGGATTGGCGCGTCCGGTGCGCAGCGTTCCCAGATCATTTTCCAAGTCTTGCAATGTGGTTTTCATGCGCCGTTCCATCTCGGCGAGAACTTGTTTTGGCATAAAGCGACTCCTTGGCAAACTCCTTCAAAAGGAGCGTGATTGTTCAATTTTGGCGCGATGCATCTTATCAAAGCCGCGCTTTAAGTTCAAAGTTCAGCGTAAACCCAAGCCCAGTTCCTCACGACAAAAACGCAAACTGCGCTCCAGTTCCGCTTTTTGATAATCGGCGTTGTTGGCTTCGCCCGCCGAAAGCACGCGACCTTTCCACGAAAGCGCCATAAAACGCGAGTAATCTACGGCGCGAACATCTTCGTAAGGTGCCCAGAATTCAACGTCGTAACAGGCAAAAGCGCGCGAGAAACCTGAAATAATCTCCAATTGGCACGGCACATCAGGGCAAACTTGCGCGAATAAATCGAAATACGCGTTCCAATCCACCACACCTTCGCCCATGGCCGTCCATTGCACAACAGGGCCGTGGTCGTCGCGCCAGACCATCGAATCGCGGATGCCCGTTGAAACGGCATAAGGGCCGAGAATTTCGAGATTGCGCAACGGGTCTTCCAATGTCCACGTTGCGTTGCCGGAATCAAGCGTAGCGCCGACATAATCCGGCCCGGCTTCTTCGATAAGTTGCACTAATTCGCGCGCTTGCATATCGCCCGCGTGATTCTCGATGGCAATTGTGACGCCACTGTCAACCGACAAATCACGCACGGCGCGGCATATTTCAATCGTGTCTTTCATGCGCGCCTGAATGCCGCCTTCGCTCGAACGATCATCGGAATTGCCCAAATAACAGCGCGCCACCGGGGAACTGAGCGCTTTAGCCACGCGAATGGTCAGCGAAAGATGTTCGACGGCATCGCCCCATTTGTCGTTATAAATCTTAGAAGTTGGGCAAATGCTGCCTGTTCCGGCGTGAATTTTTAAGCCGAGGTCATCAGCCTTTTGTTTCACATCGCGCAGATGGTTGTCGTCGTGGCTCTCGTAAACATCAAGGTCGGAGAACAAAATCGTGTCACAGTTTTGCGCGGCGGCGTAATCCAGCAGTTGAGGAGCTTTCCAGCCGCAGGCGCGAATGGAAAAGTTGTCGAAGCCCAGAGGAATATTGCGTTTCATGTTTGTTTCTTCCAAAAAGGGTAACGCGCCCGCCACCTTTTTGCACCTAAAGAGCGCTAAGTAGACTTCTTGCATCGGTGGATTGAGCGGGCAGAGCGCCGAAAAGCGTGTTTTTGCGCCCCGAAAGGTCTTTGACGGCGGGAAATGCGTTTTTTCGCTCCGAAAAAACGTTCCGCTCACGGGCGGAGCATTTTTCCGGAGCGAAAAAACTCTTCGCTCACGGGCGGGGCATTTTTCCGGAGCAAAAAAACTCTCCGCTCACGAGCGGGGCATTTTTCCGGAGCGAAAAAATGCCCCGCCCGCCACGGGAGTAAAAGTTCGCCTCATTTTTCGCTTCGTCCACCGCTTTGCTACGCTGAGTGAGTCATGTGCTTCAATTGCCCGGCGGCTCATTGAGTTTGCAAGAAGGCTCATAGATAATTCGCAGGGCAAATGAAAATCTATGCACAATTTGCTTGTTGAGCCACTGCGCTTTGTTACCTTCTGGGCGAATCGTTGGCAGTTTTTGTATCTTTATAAGCACGTCTTATAACTTTGTTGGTTTTTCAAGGGAAATTCATGGCACAGGTTGGAGTGGAAACCAGCCCTTCGTCGTTGCCGTCGGCTTATGCTTTTGATCACGCGACAGCGGAAGCGGTTTCCGATAATCCGCGCGATCAAGGCGTCACTTTGCGCGTGGTCATTTTATCGCTGTTGTTAGCGGTGGTTTTCGGCTATGCGCTGCCGGTTATTGATTACAAATTTCTCAATACCTTTTTAGGCGGCACGCATTTGCCGCCCGGCGCGATTGGCGTTTTGCTGATTTTACTGCTTGTCATCAATCCGTTGTTGCGCCTAATTTCTACAAAATGGCGGCTCTCGCGCAACGAGGCGCTTACGGTTTACATTACTTGTTTGTTTTCTTCGATGGTGCCGGGGCATGGTTCAGAAAACTTCACCATTCCCAACCTGTTGGCGCCGTTTTACTTTGCGACACCGGAAAACAAATGGCTCGAAATCTTGCAAGGTCATTTGCCGTATTGGTTGACTCCTGCGGTGAACGCTAACGGCAGCTTGAACAAGCCCATCTACGACAACTGGTTTCAAGGCTTATCCGGCCAATTTGCTTATTGGGGCGCGTGGACGTTGCCGCTCATTTTTTGGGTGAGCTTTACTCTAATCTCCTATATGATGTTCGGCTGCCTCAGTGTGATGTTGCGCGCGCAATGGGCAGAACACGAAGCGTTGGCGTTTCCGCTGTTGCGATTGCCGCTGGAAATGACAGAAGACCTTGACCGCGATGAACTGAAACGAGGCGCCAAACGCTCAGTGCAAGGGTTTTTTCAAAACCCGCTGATGTGGATTGGTTTTGCTATCGCCGCCATAATTCAGTTGCAGCGCGGCTTGAATTTGTATTATCCCGACGTGCCGAATTTTCCACTCGACATTAACATGGGGCCGCTTTTATCGGAGCCGCCGTGGAATCAGATTGGTTGGGTGCCGGTCAACATTTATTTCATCGTGATTGGCATCACCTTTTTGCTGACCAGCGAAGTCTCGTTTTCACTCTGGTTCTTCATGTGGTTTTTCAATTTTCAATTGATTGCGGCCTATTATCTCGGTTTCACGCCACAAGCGTTGCCGGGTTCGGGTGTATTGCCGGATAAAATATTTCTCGGATTTCAACAGGCAGGTGCCTATTTCGCTTATGTCGCGCTGGTGATGTGGACGGCGCGCGACCATTTCAAGCACATCGCGCGGCGCGCTTTCAAACGCGAAGCCGCGCGGCCCAATGAAGCCAACGAAGCGATGTCTTATCCGGCGGCGTTTTGGGGTTTCGTTATCACGTTTGCCCTGATGGTTCTGATGTGCTGCGTGTCGGGCGTGCGCCTTGATGTGGCAATTGGTTTGTGGGTGATGTATTTAGTCTTCGCCATTGGGCTGACGCGCGTGGCCGTCGAAGGCGGAATGCTGGCGTTGCAACATCACTCTTTGCCGCTTGGCATCATCGCCAAACTCATCAATACCGGGCCGAGTGTGTGGCTGACCTACGAAAGCGGTGTGGTGCCTGCTTCGCTGTTTCAATCGGGTTTTACCTATCATATGCGCTGTTTCATCATGCCGGCCTATTTATATGGTTTGAAATTAGCGCATGACCGCAAAATTGCCATGCGCAAACTGTGCGCGCTTGTCGCTGTGGTCATTTTGATTTCTACAGTTGTCAGTTGGCTGACGGTGGTAAAACTGGGCTACGATAACGGCGCCTTGCAATTCGGTCATAAATGGTGGGCGACCAGCGGCCCCAGATCACCGGTGGATTTTGTGGACACTGTGTTGGCGAAACCCAAAAACGATCCGATTTCAACCAACTGGCTTTGGCTGGGCATCGGCGCGCTGTTGACTTACGGCATGATGGTGGCGCGCAGTCGAATGTTATGGTTTCCCTTTCACCCGATGGGCTATTTGATGGGTTTAACTTATCCCACCAAAACGTTTTGGACTTCGATTTTCATCGGCTGGCTTTGCAAAGTCGTCATTACGCGCTACGGCGGCGTAGACTCGTATCGAAAAGCAATTCCGCTCTTCTTGGGTTTGGCTTTGGGCGATGTCGCCATGATGTTATTTTGGATTATCATTGATGGCTGGCAAGGCCGTAGCGGACACTTGCTCATGCCGGGATAGGAATAGAACACGGCGGCTTCGCCGACACGGAAACGGCACGGATAAACACGGTTTTTAAGAAGATAGCGATTGTAAAATCTATCAACAATAATCTGTGCCCATCTGTGCCGTTTCCG
>JANMKN010000379.1:0-17647 GCA_031372065.1 Abditibacteriaceae bacterium
GTTTTGATAGAAAACTTTTGCTTCGCTCTTTCGATTGACCTGCTCAGATAGGCAACCAAGATTATATAGGATGCTGGCTTGGAGAGTCTCGTTTTTTGCTGCTTCCGCGATTTTTAAACTCGCGCAAAACCTATCCTCAGCCAAAGGATACTTTCTTTGTCGTAGAAGTAATACACCAAGGCCGTTGAGATTAAGTGCCTCTCCTCGTTTATCTCCTAAACTTTGGGAAAGGTTTAAACTGGCCTCGAATTTTAGCGTTGCTTCTTTAAGTTTGTTTTGCTCTGCGTAAATGCTACCTAAATTATGAAGACATTGTGCCTCTCGGTTCAGATCACCAGATTCCTTGAAAACAGGAAGGATTTGGTGGATTAGCGCTTCGGCTTCTGGCAAATCTCGAAGGTTAAAAGCTAAAACCGCTACTTGACCCATAGTCACAGCATAAGCATATTCATCGTGTAAGCCCTTGTGGATCGAAGCACTTTCAGAATAAAGCCTTTTTGCTTCGTCAAATAAACCATCTGCCTCAGCACAAATTCCTTGATGGTGTAAGGAATTGGCATAACCAGTCAAATCTCCAATCTCTTTGAAGTGTTCACCGAGGTGTGCATCAATTTTCATTTTTTCAACAAAATTATGCTTGTATTCCGTAATCCTCGATTGGTAACCCAAGATAGCAGGCCATAAAAATTTTGCTTCATCTAAGGGTTCCCCATTTAACTTTGTTACCTTCTTTTGTGTTGTAAAAACAAGCTTTTCCCATTCCCCCCAGCGGCTTTGAGAAGTCAAAAGTATATGAAGGCCATCCAGCACGCCAATAGAAGAACTCCATAATTGGTGTTCTTCGCACAATTTGAGAGCGTGTTTTAAGTTTGTCTCTTCAAAGGTCAACTGGCATAGAGCAGCAAATGGGTTCGACTGAGACATTTCCTGTAATCCTCGGCCAACTCCACAACCAGCCTTACAAAAGGCTTGTTCCAGCCACTCTTTATGCTCATTTATTTCAGTATGCAGCAAATCTTTTAGAAACCAAGATAGTGCTGGGTGCAATGTATAACGGCCACTACCCAAGCTATGCAAAAGGCCAATTTCAGCAGCGTGGCCCAGTGTGTTGTTCCACTCATTCCATGTCATGCTCCGAATAAAATCCGGTGCATCTGGTTGTTCAGACATGGCAGTCAAAACGTGGGTATTTACAAATCCTTGAAACAAGCCCAACACGGCTAATCGTTGGCGCAGGGCAGGGTCAAGTTGCTCAAAGCGATAATTGAGCGAGGCCCACAGCGAACGGTCACGGCCTTGGGTGTCATCGTGCGGCAATTTCGCTTCGCCCGATTGCAAATCGGCCAGTAGTTCTGTCGGATTGCGGCGCTTCAGTTCGGGCAAAATGGCTTGAATCGCCAGAGGATTGCCGCGCAGAAAACGCAGCAGGTCGTTGTAATCGGCGACTTGTTTTAGCGCGTGCGAGTCCAAGCCGGCGCGTTCCAGCACCAAAACCGCTAATTCCTGCGCTTCACTGAGGCGCAAACCGCCGATTTCCACCTCGCGATAGATTTCGGTGGGTTGGTTCAGCCATGCTTCGGCGCGGCGACTGGTCAGCAGCACTTTGGTTTTCCCACCGCGCAAATCGCGCAAAAAGTCGCGCAGTTCGCTTTGCTCGCCCTCCGTCCAATCCGAATCTGTGCCCGCCGGAAAACCATGCACCGGCTCGAAGTTATCCCAAATCAGCAGACAGGGCGTTTGTCGCAGAATTTGTAGAGCGATGTCGCGCCGAAACGCCGCGTCGCTGAGTTGATCCCAGTCTTGTTTTACTTCGCGCTTGATATAGCCATTGAAAGCGCGTCCGATGGGGCTAATCACCGTTTCCAAGGTGGCATAACGCTCGAACGAGGTGAAAAACGCCGCGCCTTGCAATTCGCCGGAGCCAGACAATCCGCCGGTTTCGGCCAACCATTGCGCAAAACCCACGGCTAACGAGGTTTTGCCGACGCCCGCCATGCCGCGCAGCAAAACCATGTTTTCGCGGGTAAAGGCGCGTTCGAGTTTTTGCGTGGCGTCGTCGCGCCCGATGAAACCAAACGCGGGCGCTTCGGGAAAGCCGACCGACTGGCCCACCATCGCGTCCGCTTCGCCCTCGCGCAAGTTCAATTTCAAAGTTCCGGCGCGCGGCGCGGCGATACTGACCGGCGCGGCCTCGAAAATCAGCGGCACAATCCAATCGCGCAGCGGCAAATCGCCAATCGGCGAAAAACGCAGATTGTTGGCGGCCAATTCTTCGCGTCCGGCGTGAACCGCACGCGCAACTTCATCGCCTTGTGCCAATCGCTCGTAAAAGCGCGCCATGAAGTGCGCCGCCGACTGCACATAAACCGAATAGGCCATCGCCACCACCGCGCCGACGCCCGCCTGCAAAAGCTGATTGCCCACTGACGCATAAGTCGCTTCCGGTTTTGCTTGCCCCGATTGGCAGGCGTTGAGCACCACCAGCGGCAGGCGCGCTTGCGTCATCAGTTCACCGAGTTTTGCGCCGGTAATAAAGCGGGTTTTGCCTTTCTCATTCTCGAAAGCAAGCATTCCCTGCATCGCGCCGCCGGGAAAAACACCGTGCCCGTCGAAATGCAGCGCCTGATAATAACCCGGCTTGTCTTGCAGCACGCGCGCTAACTCTTCAAAAGTCGGCGGGCGCAAAACGTCAATCTGAATGCGGTCACGATGCCCGCGCACCGCCGAGAGCAGGCGCCGCGCCACCGATTGAAACGGCACATCATTGTCGCCCGATGGACGGCAAATCACCAGCAAAATATTAAAAGTGCCGCCCTGCGGCGCGGGCGCATCGTAATCAAGGGCGGGCTGACTGCGCGCAAATGAATGCGCCAAGCGCGCCAAATCGCAGTTGGTGCGCTTTGGGTCGCGCAGCAATTCCCACGGCAGCGACACGCCAGTTGGGTCGGCGGCATGAATCACAAAGCGCGTATTGGCTAAATCGCCCCGCACGTTATCGTAAAGTTCGCGGTTTTCGCTGCCCGCCGGAAAGACCGCTTCAAACAATTCTTCGCCCAAGCGTTGCATCGTCGCTTCCGCTTGTGCGGCGCGGTCTTTATACGCGCCCCACGGGCATTGCAGATACTCTTCGAGATACCACTGCATTAAGTCGCGCTCGGTATCGGCAAATTCAAACGAAAACTCGGCTTCGCGGCTTTGCTGATTGGCGCGTTCATGGGCACGATAGCCAACTCGCACGCGGGGCGTTTGTTCATTCGTGGCAGCGATATGCTCAATAGTGAGTTCTTTCATAGCGTGAATGCTCCGGCAATAACACCATTATAAACCAAATTTAAAACAGCGCTGCGACTGCTCGAAAGCGATGTAAAGCGAGATTGGCGCCCACTGGAACGGGTGGTTATAAGATGCGGCGTTGAGGCGCTTATAAAATTCGACTACGAAATCACGCGGGCTATTAATAGATTAGTTTGGAGTCTGATTATTGGCCGTGGTCTGACCACCGGCCACTGCTTCCTGAACACTGACATCGGGTGCGATGAAATTTGCCAACTCGATTTGCTGCGTATCCGCATAAAAGCGGCGCAATTGCCAGCGCGTCGCTTCATCAAGGGCGGCAAGCAAGGTTTTGAAGGTTTCCAAACCGGCGCGCAAGTTGGCATCCGTCGCGCTTTGAGCGATGGCATTTTCCAGCGTGCGCTTGGTCAAAAGGGCAATGGCATCGTCGTAAAAACCGCGTTCGGCGAGCGCCGTGGCTTGTGCCAAGCGGCGCGTGCTTTCGCTTTCGTCTTTTAAAGCGGCGGCGATTTCGGCTTGTTCTTGTCGCACGGGGGCGACTTCGGTTTCGGGCGCGATGATGAACCACGAGTCAATACTGCTTTTTTCATCATCCAATTGCACTTTGCCCGCCGCATCGCGGCTGCGCGGCGTCACACACCAATGATATTTTGTGCCTGCGGCCAAAACCACCTGCGGCGCAATCGCAAGGGAGGATTTGACAGTTTGCCCTTGCCATACAACGTTGTCGTTGGTGTCGCGCACCGTGACTTCAAAATCGCCCGTCGCGTCGCGCAAAACCCACGCTAAAACGGGACGTTGCAAAACATGACTATTCACCGGCGAAAGGGGAATAACAGACTTCGTGGCAAAATTATTTTCATCGCCGCGCACGGTGGCACCGACTTTTTCGCCGCGCCGCGCGAAACCTGCTGCCACGCCGTTGTAAATGTTGCTCCATACCGAAGGCTTAGTTGTCGCGCCCGGCGCTGCCACTTGAATTTGCTGATTCGCTTTCAAACTTTGCGGCGGGCGATTGGCATAATAATCCGTCGCCGCGCCGCCAGCGCCCACGCGCACAGTGTCACCGACATTCAAAGTGGCGCCGTTTTTTCCGGCGGTGCATTTGCCGCTTTGCACAACCTGCACCGCGCCTTTCACGTCCGTCAAAATCGCTTCCGGCGCGGCGTGCGCCAGCGACGAAAAAATCAAAATAACAACAAGCAAGCGAATAAATTTCATGCTGCACCTTTCTGCTTTACACAATACAATTTCACCGGCGCCGTGCGGCCTTTGACGGCGGTTTGCGTGACAAATTCCCATAACACAGCGGGACACTGCGCTGTCACTTCTTCGGTCACCAGTAAACGCGTCGGATGATGACGCGTTTCGCTTTCAACGCGCGAAGCGATGTTCACCGTATCGCCAATCGCGGTGTAGTGCATTTTGCTTTTTGTGCCCATATTGCCCGCTACCACCGCGCCGCAATGCACGCCCACGCCGACTTCGATGGGAATTTCACCGCGCGCTTGGCGTTCGATATTGCGTTCTTCGATGATGCGATCAAAATCCTGCGCGGCTTGCACGGCGGCTTGCACATCTTTGGCAAAACTGCCTTGCGAAACCGGCGCGCCAAAAATGGCCATCACCAAATCGCCGACGTAGTTGTCCACATAAGCGCCGCGTTTTTTGAGGGCGCCGACCAAAGGCTCAAAATGGTCGTTGAGCATTTGCAACACACGCGCCGGATCGTTTTGCAAACTTTCGGCGATTCCCGAAAAACCTTGAATATCACAAAACAAAACCGCGACTTCGCGCGTTTCGCCGCCCATTTCCGGCGGGCCTTTTTCGAGCAATTTCAAAATTTCCGGCCCGACATAGCCACCAAACGCATCGCGCACTTGCTTAACCTCGCGCCCGATCACTTTTTGTCGCCATCCGGCGCCGGTAATCCACGCCAAAAGTGCCGCGACCAAAAGCGGCGAAGGCGGCCAGAAATGCGGCCACGTTTGCGCGGCGCCGCTGGCCGAAATCCAACCCAAAGCCAACGCGCCAACGCTGCATAGCATCCACGCTAAAATCCCCGGCAGCAAGCCCCACAACGCCGCGCCCGCGACGACAACAGCCACCAACACCGCCAAAAGCAGCGCCTTGTTTTGCACGGTGCGGCTTTCATGCGAAAGTCGCATTGCATCGTGCAAGACGCCTTCGCGATAAGTAAAAGTCGCGTTGGCTAAAAGTTCCACGCCATAAAAACGGCGTCCGGCGCTAAGGCTATTGTCATAAGGCGTTTGAAAAAGATCAGTGGAGCGCGGAAACGTCGCGCCGATAAAAACAATTTTTTGCGCGGCCAAAAACGGGGCTAAATACGGCTTATCCAAGATTGTTTGTGCATCGTGAATTTGCAGCGCCGCCGTTTTGCTATCGCTTTTTTCAGCGGGCGAACCAAGAAAATCCAGCGGGCGCAAGCGTTGAATGTTGCTTTTGCGCAACGCTTTTAATTTTTTGCGCCCGGCGTCGTCTGCAAGGCTGTGCCACGCCGCTAAATAAGGCAGCGACGGCAAATTTTCCGTCTCATCCGGCATCAGGCGCACGAGTCTATCGGGATCCAGCGTGAAATTAACGCCCCCCACAGCCGTCACTGCATCGGCGAAAAACGGAATCGTCGCGCCGTGCGCCGTAGTGCCTTTGCCATCGGTGTTTTCGGATTCGATATTAAATTGCCCCAGCACCACCGGCACGCCCGCTTTTTTCGCGCGCCATAAAGCGGCGCGCAATTTTTCATCGCCCCGTTTGGCGCCATCTTCCACGCGCGAATCGAGCCACACATCAACGGCGATAACCGACGGTTTCGCATCAGTCAAAGCTTCAATCAAACGCGCCAATTTATCGCGTGGAATTTGACTGACATGGTGTTCTCCGACAAACGAATCAGTCAAGCCGACGATGGTCATATCATCCGGCGAATGCGGCGCTCTATAGGTCAAACCGGCATCGTAAAATTTGCCATCTACAGCGAACAACAACCCCAATCCCTGCACGCACAACGCGATGAGCAGCGACACCACTACGCACGTCAGCCACGGCAGAAGCCAGAGACGATTGAGCGGGTTATTGGCAGCGGAGATTTGTTTCATGCGTGTCGCGAAAATCGGTTATTTAGGCCTGCAATTTGCCATAGATAATCAAGCAGTTACAATTGCCTTTTTATCGCAATTTCAAGCCAGTGTGAATGCAGTTTGGCCCGCGCGTAATCCGTTGAGAAGACACAGCTTTCACATTTGCTCTGCGAATAGCGAGAATCGGAAGAATGCCTTTGACAAGCGGTGGATGCTTTGATTTTAAAGCGTTTTGCACTGCAAACAGGAAACAAAACACCATGAGCAACACCCAAATTTTCAATGCCCTGCTGCAAACTCTGGCTCCTACCCGTCTGCGCCGCAAGCGCGCCCGCTTGGAAAAACCAACGGTTGTCCCGACAGATTTTTTGGCAGTGCATCTCGCTCAGACACCCAATGCAACGCCACAAACGTTGGCTCAATTGCAGGCCGCTTATAATGCGCGCTGCGCCGACGAAATGCGTTCGTCGTTTTGAAAGTAATTTCCTCAGGCACCGCGCAAAAATCGTGATGCCTTGCCTCAGCGCGATTTCGATACTGCCGCCTTCAAAGGTGCAAGCGTTCATGCACGCCTGCGCGCTGACTTTCGCAAAATTTGTCGGCGGTTTTCTGTGCCTTAGATGCGCCTAAAATCTTAAAAGCAGCAGGGTTGGGGAATACAACGTAGTCCTCTGTGCAGCCGTTTTGTCCATTGCACTTTGAGTAGGCGCAAATTGGCGGTTTGCGTGTGAGGCGGAATGCTTTCTTACTTTGGGAAGCGATGGTTGTGAATCAGGATTTTCCATAACAACTTATGTAGTCATACTACAAGTTACAGCACCAAACCAAGCAAGACTCCGCAGCCGAGAATTTTCAGGCCTTTAATCTTCGCAAAGGACATTTATGGCGGGTGATTTGCGCCCGCAAAACGACATGAAATCTCAAGACCTCGCGCAACTGCAAGCGCACAAAGAGTATCCCTCAGTCTCGATTCTGCTGCCGGTTTATGCCGATTCTCCCGACAGCCGCCAACAAACCCCGATTCGCGCAAAAAATTTAGTTCGTCAGGCACAGGAACGCCTGCACGCCGAATTTTCTGACCGCGATCTCGAACCTTTGCACACCCGATTGCGCGAACTGCTGCTGCAAGTGGACAGCGGCGAAGCCGGGCACGGCTTGGCCTTGTTTGCCAGTCCCAATTTTTCGCGTTTGATTCATCTGCCGTTTCCCGTTCAAGAGCGTATGTCGGTGAATCACGGCTTTTTCACGCGCGATTTAGTGGTTGCCACCAAGCAAAGCCAGCGTTATTTTGTGTTGTCACTAACCGAAAAAAATGCTTGCCTTTACGAAGGTTTGCGCGATCATCTGCGCGAAATTGAAACGCACGATTTTCCTGTGTCCCGCGCGATTGCAGGCGTCGAAACCGAACTGTCCGGCAGCTATGGCGTTGAACCGACAGCACAGCACGACGGCGAAGAACGCGAGTATTTCAGCCGCGTGCAACACGGGTTAGAGTCCATCTTGGCGCAGAAAACGTTGCCCTTGGCACTGACAGGCACGACCCGCACTTTGGCTTATTTCGATGAAGCCACACAACACAAAGGCAAGCCGAAATTTGAAGCCATCGCGCGCTTAAGCGGCAACTACGAAAAATTGCCGCGCCACGAACTGGCTCATAAAATCTGGCCTTTGGTCGAAGAAGGCATGAAAGCCCGTCTGACTCGTGTCAAAGAGCGTTTGGACGCCGCGACGCCGAATGGGCACAGAGCGACCAGTTTGCGCTACGTTTGGCGCGCGGCGCATGAAGGTCGCGTAGACACACTGTTGGTAGAAGAAGATTATTTTCAGCCAGCGCGCATTCAGAATAACACGCTGCACTTTGTGGCGGATGGCGCTCGCGATGGTCATGGTGCCCCCGAAGACGCCGTAGACGACACCATCAGCACAGTCATGAAGGCCGGTGGCAATGTTTATTTTTATGCGCCCGGCGAACTGCACGACTGCGAACGCATCGGCGCCATTCTGCGCTACTGAGAGCAAGATAGGGAGAAGGGGAGACACGGAGACACGGTATGTGCCGTGTCTCAGTTGGCTTTCGATTGCGCGGCACTTAGAACTTGTTTTGCCTGATGCATCCATTCGCTGTGCGGATAGCGGCTGATGAACCATTCGAGCAGTTGCACGGCGTGGGCGGGATTGTCGAGTTTTTCGAGGTGCAAACGGGCCAATCGCAAAGTCGCAATTTCGCTTTCGGGCGCGTCGGGAAAAGCGTAGGGAATTTTATTTAAATTTTCGGCGGCCTTTTCAAAATCGCCGCGCGAGGACAGATGACTGGCAATGGTCAACTGTCGTGCGGGCGGCATCACGAACAAAGGAAACCATTCCAAAGCGTCCAAATAAACGCGCGCGGCGGCATCGCGGTCATTATCGGACAGGTAGCTTGAAACGGCTTGTTCATAATTTTCGAGTGCCGCTTCTTTGTTGTTCTGGCGCGCATAGGCTTCGCCTTGCACTTCATGCGCTTGCGCTTTCATAGACGGCACAGCATTTTGCGTCGCTTTTTTGTCGTTTGATAAAATTTTCTGCGAACGCACTAACGCATCGGCAGCATCGCCTTGCGAAATCGCTTTTTGCGCATCGTCTAACATATATTCCGCTGCGCCATCGTCGCGCGCGCCGATAGCGAACGCATAAAGCGCGCCAAATAAAAAACCGCCGATATGCGCCCAATGCGCCACACCGCCGCCTACACCACCAGCAAGTTGCTGCAACGCCGGGCTAAGATCGAAATATAAGAGCCAAAAAACCATCGCAATGGCTGCTGGGATTTTAAATCCTCCAAAAGTCCACTCGCGGTAATAATAAGCGAGGTAGAAAATACCCCCGATAATAATAAAAAATCCCAGCAAGCCCACCACCGCCCCGATGCTTCCTAAAAGGAGATACAGCAAGAAAGATAAAACTGCAAATACGGGTTTCAATTGCTGGAGTAAAAAGATAAAAATGAAAGCCAGCAGAAGAAAAGGGCTGATATAAACTTTGGTGCGGTAAAAGCGAATCGTAAACAACCCCATTAACCCGGCAATCGCGCCGCTGGCGCCCATTAAAGGCACGCCAGCCGAATCGGGCGAAAACTGCATCGTAATAATATGAAATAAAACGGTCGCCGCTACGCCCGCGACCATATAGGCGATTGTATAAATCAAACCACCCAAAGCGTCCTCCAAAGCGCGGCCAAAAACCCAAAGAAACAGCATATTGCCGAGCAAATGCTCTACGCTGCCATGCAGAAACATGGAGCCGAAAATGCCGATTAAGCGCAGGAACCACGATTGTTCGCTGGGGCGATAAGCGAACAAATTCGTGACCGTATAATGCGGCTCCATAACGTAAGTGCTACTCAGATTTTCAATTTGCCAATGCCGCTTGTAGCCTTCTTTGTCGCCCGCATTAATCAAGGTTAAATACGAAGCCAACTGCCGTTTTTGTTGTTCGTCCATGTCTTTGATGGCCTGATCCAATTCGTCATCGCTGGGATCGCTGGTGGGCATGGACATATCGTGATGGCGCGCGAAATCAATGAACTCACGAAACTGTTTTCGCAGTTCTTGAGGATTATCCAAAAGCACCTTCACGTTTTGCTCGCCCTGCATACGATCTATGCCAAGATAAAAGTTGGCAACAAGAATGGTGAGCAGAAAAATGAAAGTATTCAGCGCCATCAGGCCATAAGTCACCCAAGGCGTGCGCCGCGCCCGGCGATCAACGTTGTAAATGAGGAGCATGGCCGTAAAATAAGAACGTTATGGGCAAAGAAAACCACGAAAAACCGCATTATCATATCGCCATTTTGTTATTATGGCGTGATGGAAAGATTTTATCATCAAAACGGCTCGCTGAGGCAGAACATTTAGCCACATTTTGGGAATTTCCCGGTGGCAAATGTGCGCCCGATGAAACGCCGTCTGCTGCTGCCATCCGCGAAGCGCGTGAAGAATTGGGCGTCGAAATCGAAATCACGAACGTGCGTTCGCTGCTGGAATTCGATTATCCAACGCGCCGCGTAACGTTGCACCCTTTCGATGCCGGCATCACACAAGGCGAACCACAACCTTTAGCTTCTTCAGCCCTGCGTTGGCTGTTGCCCGCCGAATTGCGCGACGACGAATTCCCGCCCGCCAACGCGCCGCTTTTGCAGGAGTTGAAAGTGATAACTGATGGGTTTTGAGTTAATTTTGCGCGCTTCTTTAATTAAAAGGCGCGAAGCGTCACCACTTCAACTCAAAACTCTCAACTTCAAAATCACCGCGTCCGAATCCACACTTGCATTTGTCCCGCTGTGCGATTGGCCCAAGCATAATAGGGAATGGCGATCATCTCGACGTGTTGCGGGGCGCATTTACGCGGACGCGAATGTTGATTGAAATACAGCATATCGTTGTAATCGGTGTCCAACGGGCAACATTCCAGCGATGAGGTCAAAACCGTAACGCCACCGAGCAAAAAAGGCCGGTCATCGCATTCAACGCGGGCGCGATTGGATAAAACAAAGTCGCGCAAATCGTAGCCGCGATGATCGGCCCCTTCGAGGCAATAAACCAACGGCCCTCGCATTAACGCGACGCGCGTATTTGTGCCGGCCACATAAGGATGAGCTTCCGTGCGGCGCACCGGCATCGAAAATGAAAGGCTGACGACATCACCCTGCTCCCAAACACGGCGTAAAGACAAATAATTAACGCCACCCGTTTTCGGCTTGGAGACATCGGCACTTTTGCCGTTGATTTTGGGCTTATGAAAACTGCTGCACCACGCTGGCGCCCGCAAAAAGAGCGTCCACTCACAGTCGGCGGGCACACCGTCCAAAGCACTGATTTCAATTTCAATATCGCCATCAAACGGATATTTTGTGCGCTGTTTCAATTCCACCGTGCCGCCGCTCGGCAAAGTGATGCGCGCTGTGCTTTGCGCATAAAAATTTGTCCAGATGCCTTCGTCCGACACCGCGTAAAAATAGCCCGGCAGCTGCGCCAAAAGCCGCGCAATGTTCGGCGGGCAGCAGGCGCAGCCAAACCACGGTTCACGGCGGTGCGTGCCATCATCAAAGAGCGGATTTTGATAAAAATAACTTTCCCCATCCAAAGAAATGCCCGACATCACGCCGTTATATAATGCCAATTCCATAACGTCGGCAAAGTGCGCGTCGGCTTCAAGGAGCAACATCCGCCAGTTCCACATCACGCTGCCAATGGCTGCGCAGGTTTCGGTGTAAGCGCGTTCGTTGGGCAATTCAAAATCGCGCCCGAACGCCTCACCTTCATAGCGGCTACCGATGCCGCCCGTAATATACATTTGCCGGTGAACCATGTTTTGCCACAAGCGATGCAGCGCGGCGCGCATCGTTTCATCGCCGTTTTCGGTCACTAAATCAGCGCCGCCCGCGCAAAAATAAACATGGCGCACAGCGTGGCCCGTCATGCGTTTTTGCTCGCGGAGCGGCTCGTGATCTTGATGATAATTGCTGCCGCCAATCGTGCCGCGTCCGCGCACTTCGATGAAGAACTGCGCTTGTTTCAAATAACGCTCGTCGCCTGTGGCACGATACAATTCGACGAGTGCCATTTCGATTTCTTCGTGCCCGTCGGTTTCTTCCCTTTTGTTTTGCGATTTCGGCCCGAACGTCGCGCAAATGCAATTGGCAAAGCGCCGCGCCACCGTGAGCAATTTTTCGCTGTCCGTGGCCCGATAATGCGCGACGGCGGCTTGAATCAAGTGCCCGGCGCAATAAAGTTCGTGCTTATCTTTGAGATTACTCCACCGCTCGGCGGCGTTTTCAAACATGAAGTAAGTGTTCAAATAGCCGTCGGCCTGCTGCGCGTCGGCGATAAGTTCGATAGCTTCGTCCACCATCGCCTGTAATGCTTTATTGGGGCCGCAGGCCAACTCCCACGCGGCGGCTTCGAGCCATTTGTAGACATCGCTGTCGTTAAAATAAATGCCTTCAAATGGCCCATCGAAAGTCCCGGCAACGCGCCGAAAATTGTTCAGGCGTCCAGTGGTTTCGAGATGTTTATATTGCGACGGCAAAGTTTTTTCGCGATTGATAATGCGGCGCGGTTCCCAGAATTTGTCGGTGAGCGTAACGGCATCAACTGGAACCGGATGCAAGCGCGCCTGCGGGCTTTTGGCGGTATCAACAACGACGGCGGATGGTTTGGACATGAGGATTCTCCAGAGAAAATGCGTGTAGTCGCAGTTTAACGCCCCGCAAAAACCTTTTCGCAGACTTGCAACACTTCGCCCAAGTTTTCGCGGTGCAGCAGGCGCACATGAGGATCAACAACGGGCGGGATTTTATAGTTCAAATTCACTTCAAAACGCGAACCCACTGGGCCAAGCGTGACTCCCAAGGCGCTGCGTTTTGTGACCAAGCAATCGTGCGCGTGATAGCCCAGTGGATCGCAGTAATCGGCGGCCAAAAAGTGATAATTTGGGCGTGCGGCACGGTCTTTTTTGTTGCGATTCAGGTTTTGCAAGCGCCGGCTGTAAGGTGAAATCGAAAGCGAACCGGCTTCGGCAAAGGGCAGCCAAGGCACAAACCCTAAATGCGGCGAGCCGAGCGCAAATAAAGCGCGGCAGGGAAAACCGTAAGCCACCATCTGACGGCAAATGATGCCGCCCATGCTATGCCCGACTAAAACTACATCTTGAAAATTCTGCCCCGATGCGTTGAGCGCACCAATGATTTCGCGGGCCGAACGCGTAAATGGTTTCCAATGCGTGTCGTATTCGATCTGCCAGAAATGCCATTGGTCAGCACCGGGCACGTTGCGCAGCGAACGCTGAACGCCATTCAAAAAATCCGGCAGGCAATTGTGACCGTGAATCAAAACCACATGGCGAGGGCATTCGGCAGTCAGTGATTTTCCATCGTTTTGCCAATAGGCGCTGGCCGTTTTGGGTCGCCCGATGCGCCAGCCGGCGCGCAACCACACGCGCGGCGTCACGGCTCCAAGAACGTAATCATTAAGTTTCACAATCGAATTATTTTCAAAATTTACCTTGCGCCAAAGCCTTCACATCCAACTTCGTCGAAACCGAAATGTCGGCGCGCAAAACTTTTTTCATTTGCTCTAAAGCGTGCTTATTGTCGGCGATGGAATTGGAGGCGCAGCAATCGCGCGGCACCAACAAACGAAAATCGCGCATATATGCATCGTTGGCGGTGAACAGCACGCAAATGTTGCCCACCAATCCCACAATTATCAGCGCCCGCGCCTCCAAGTAACTTAACAAAAGATCAAGCGTTGTCGAATAAAAGCCGGAGTGTTTTGGCTTGAGCACAAAATAATCATCGTCTTCCGGCGCGAGCATTTGCGCCAACGGTGCGCCGCAAACGTTATCGTCCAAACAATGCGTGACGACGCTGCGAAAATCAGACTGCCAGATGCCGAAATTATCGTTGACATAAATACAAGGCATACCAGCGGCTTTGGCGCGTTTTTTTAGTTTCTGAATGGCGCGGGCCATCTTCAATGCTTGCGGCAAAACAGCGCGGCCTTCGGGGAATTCCAAGTCGTTAATGACATCAATCAAAAGCAGCGCTGTGGGCACATTATGCGCCACATTACCGTGCAAATCAGCGTTAATACGCTCTTCGAGAACAGCGGGTGATTTCTTTTTGGGGCGAGAAGGCATAGAGATGCCAGCAGCAAAAAGCAAACCGCAAAAAGCGAACTGGGCGGCGTTATTTTTTCGGGTTGCGGCCCAGCCATTTTGCCAACACGCCGCTCGCCACCAAAACCGCCACGATAAAAAGCCACGCTTTTGGGTCGCGCACCGCACTATAACCAAAGCGCGTGCCCTCAATTTGGCCAACGCGGCGCGCATAATTCAGCAGCAACACGCAAACCAGTGGAAAGAACACCATGCAGCCGACCAACCACGCCACAAGGCGCGGGCCGGGAATGCCTTTCTCATTAATTTTGGGTTTGTCCAATTTTTCTTGCGTCATGATTTTTCCTGCGAATTTATTCGCCGCTTTTGACCTTGCGCGCTGAAATTTTCGGTGACACCAGCCAAATTAAACGCGCTTGGTCACTCCCTTCGAAATCAATTCGCGCTAATCCGGCTTTGCTCATTTTCACGCGGGCGCCGGTGAAATGGCGAACGATTTCGCTCAAATCGGGTTCGTGTCCGACTATCATTAAATCGTCGTTTTGGCTTTTCAAAAGCGATTTTATCGCGTGCGGCGTGGCGCCGGGCGATAGTTTTGCTTCGCTGTGTAATTCGCTGCCGATTTGCCGGTGAACAATCTGCGCTGTTTGCGCGGCGCGCGGCAGAGGGCTGGCGAAAATTGTGGCTGGCGCCACGCCGATTTGCTTGAAAAATTTCGCGGCGCGGCGCAATTCTTTTTTGCCGTTTTCGGTCAAAGGGCGCAAATCGTCATCGTCATTCCAATCGGGCCAATCGGCGGCGCCGTGTCGTAAAAAGTAGAGTTTCATGCTGTGAATTATAGCGCGACTTAACAACGCGATACGCCAATCGCGTTATGCTAAAAGAATAGTTTTTCGTCGTGGACAAAAACTTTTCAGGAACTTTTATGCCCGCTTCCGCCCATAAAAAAACCGCTCCGCGCCCCGCAAAAACCCAAACGCCAGCCAAAGCAGCGACTAAGGCGCCGACTAAAGTGCGCACTGTGGCGCCGGTGCAAAATCTCGATCAACCACAGCTTTTCGTGAACCGCGAATTGTCTTGGTTGGAATTTAATTATCGCGTGCTGGAAGAAGCGTTAGACGACACTAATCCACTGCTGGAACGCTTGAAATTCCTTTCCATTTTCTCGTCGAATCTCGATGAGTTTTTTGAAATTCGCGTCGCCGGTTTGCAGCGGCAAGTCGAAACAGGCTCGCAAAAAGCTGAAGTCGATGGAATGCACCCCACGCAAATTTTAAACGAAATTCAAGAGCGCGTTACGCGCATGGTGCAACAACAATATCGCTGCTACAACCGCGAAATTGTGCCCGGTTTGGCTGCGCACGGCGTGGATTTGCTGACTGTCGAAGACCTTGATGAGCAAGGCAAAGCGTGGTGCGCCAAATATTTTCAAGAGCAGGTTTTTCCAGTTCTTACACCGCTGGCGATTGACCCGTCACACCCGTTTCCGCAACTGTTAAACAAAAGTTTAAACCTCGCGGTTTTGCTGGACGCGCCGCGCGGCGGGCCAGCGCAGGGCGCGTTGTTTGAAAATTGGAATCCCTCGCAAGCCGGGCGGCTTGGCGTGGTGCAAGTGCCACGCGTTTTGCCGCGTTTGGTGGAATTGCCCGCCGAAATCACCGGGCCGGGGCCAACTGATTATGTGTTTTTATCGTCGCTGATTGGCTCGCACATCGCGCAATTATTCCCCGGCCTGCGCGTTTTGGGCTGCTATGCGTTTCGCGTCACACGCAACTCGGAACTTTACATTGACGAAGATGAAGCTGACAATTTGCTGGAAGCGATGCACGAGCATTTGCAACAGCGGCGGCGCGGCGATGCGGTGCGTCTCGAAGTGCAACGCGGCTGCGACCCGCAAGTAAAAGAAATGCTGCTGCGGACGTTTGAATTGGAAGCGATGGACCTTTACGAAGTGGATGGCCCCATCAATTTGACGCGTTTGATGACCGTTTATTCGGCGGTGCGTAAGCGCGAACTCAAAGACGTGCCTTTTGCGCCTGTAGTGCCGCCGCCGCTGCGTCAAATCGAAACCGCCAATGATTTATTCGCCGCCATTCGCCGCGAAGATATTTTGCTGCATCATCCTTACGAGAGTTTTCAGCCCGTGGTAGATTTCATTTCGCTGGCCGCCGATGACCCGCAAGTGCTTGCCATCAAGCAAACGTTGTATCGCACTTCCGGCAATTCGCCGATTGTGCGCGCCTTGATGCGCGCGGCGCAAAACGGCAAGCAAGTGACGGCTTTAGTCGAACTCAAAGCGCGTTTCGACGAAGAAAACAACATTCAATGGGCGCGGGCGATGGAAGACGCGGGCGTTCATGTTTTATATGGACTTGTCGGCCTGAAAACGCATTGCAAAATGGCTCTTGTCGTGCGGCGCGAAGAACACGAACTTCGCCGTTATGTGCATCTGGGAACCGGCAATTACAACGAAGTCACGGCCCATCTTTATACCGATATTGGTTTGCTCACCGCGCGGCCCGAAATCGGCGAAGACATGGCAAAGATTTTCAATTTGATGACCGGCATGGGGCAATATACTGGCTTGATTAGCCTACACATGGCACCATTTCGCTTGCATCAAACGTTTTTGGCATTGATCGAGCGCGAAACACAGTATGCAGTGCGTGGAAAAACCCAAAAACCAAAAGCCAAAGTCCAAAACCCAAAGTCGCCCCACATCATTATCAAAATGAATTCGCTGGTTGACCCGCAAATTATCAAGGCGCTTTATCGCGCTTCGCAAGCGGGTGTGAAAGTTGACCTCATCATTCGCGGTATTTGTTGCTTGCGTCCGGGTTTGCCGGGCGTCAGCGAAAACATTACGGTGCGTTCAATTGTTGATCGTTATTTGGAACACTCGCGCATCTTTTATTTCAGCAACGATGGCAACGAAGAAATGTATTGCGGTAGCGCCGATTGGATGCCGCGCAATTTTTTCCGGCGCATCGAAACCGTATTCCCTGTTTTAGACCCCGCTCTGAAAAAGCGCCTGCGCGATGAAATCCTCGGCACTTATTTGCGCGATAACACCAAAGCGCGCCTGATGAAAAGCGATGGCTGCTATGCGCGTGTGCGCCGTCGCGCCAATGAAAATCCGCGCCGCGCCCAGCAATGGCTGATGCAAAAAACCGAAGACGAAAAACCAGAAAAAGTAACGACGTTTCTGTCATCGCGTCCCGGCGTGACGCCCAATAATGGCGTAGAATTGAAATTGCGCCCGCATCCGACCAACACCGCCCCCGCTTCTGCCGATGGCCGCGCCGGAACCGGCAGCGACCCGGTTTTACAATCGGTGAAGCAATCTTTAGAAAATAAGGTTGAAGACAAGCCCGAAGGCGCGTAAAATCAGGGCGTTTAATCAATCAGTGATCATAGAACGCGAATTTCGCAAATTTCCGCCAATTCGGATTGTTTAGCGAAGTCCAGATTTTCTGCAAAAAATTCGCGCGAATTCCCGTTCATTTGCGGAATTTGCGTTCTATTGAAAGCAGTTTAGTTACAAAGAGTTAAGGAACTCGCATGGCAAATCATTTCGTGGCCGTGGATGTCGGCGGCAC
>JANMKN010000395.1:0-2877 GCA_031372065.1 Abditibacteriaceae bacterium
CGGGGTATTTGAATGAGGAGTCTAACTTTTTTGTCAAGTCCTACGAGTTCTTTCTCAAGAGCGCTCCGCGCTCCAAGGGAAGAGTGCTTCGCACTCATGGTCGCAGCAAGCTGCGGGGAATTGAACCCGAAGAGATTAAAATTTTTGAATGCAAAATTCTTAATTGCCTCACCCTCCGGCTTGCACGCGCACCAGCACGGCGGATGATTGATCCAGATGCGCTGCCGGTTCGATTTCTGCCGTGGTTTGCGAGTAGGTTTTGTCTTTTTTGACGCGCACCACGCGGCCTAAAATCATGCCTTTGGGGAAAATCTGCGAATCGCCTGAGGTCACGATGAGATCGCCTTCGCGCACATCGGCGTGCAAATCAAGGTCGGACAGCTTGCACATATCCGAACCATTGCCAAGCAAGCGCCCGCGCGAAGCTGTGCGTTGCACCATCGCACCCACGCCCGACATACGATCTGTCAACAATAAAACCGTGGACGTGCCGTAACGCGGATCAACTTCGATCACTTGTCCCAACACACCCTGCGCGTTGAACACCACGTCTTTCGCCCGCACAGATTGGGGGCCACCAACATTGATAATGAGACGCCGCGCGTAATCTGTTGCATCGCGCGATACGACATCGGCGGTGACGAGATGGCCTCCTGGCACCGTCGGCATCTTCAACAGCCGCCGCAACTCTTGATTTTCACTGCGATAACGCAATAAACGGCGATTTTGGTCTTCTAAATCGGCAATACGGCCCCGCAAAGTTTTGTTTTCCTGCACAATGTCGCCGCGCCGCACCATGACACGCCCGACATCAGAAAACCATGCTCCTATTTCATTCAGCGCCACTTGTCCAGGCCGCAACATCGCCAGCGCTATGCCATCGGGCAAAGCGATTTTGCCTTGCCCGCGCGTGCGCTGCGACCACGCCACCGACACAAGGCAAACCAAAAACAAGAGCGAGAGAACAGTAAGAGGCGAACGGCGAGCCATAGCGACTGCGGAATGCGGAATGCGGAATGCGGAATGCGGAGTTTATATTTCGCACTCCGCACTTCGCATTCCACATTAACTTGCTCCATAAACGGCGTGGTTCGAGCGGCTCCAAGTGTCCCACGCTTCGACGGCTTCGCCGGTGCCCAGCGCGACACAAGTGAGTGGATCATCGGCGACATGGACGGGAATTCGTGTTTCATGCGCCAATAGTTGCTCAAGACCTCGCAAAAGCGCGCCGCCACCGGCCAAAACGATGCCGCGTTCCATGATGTCGGCAGCCAGTTCGGGCGGCGATTGCTCCAACGTTGCTTTGACCGTTTCCACAATTTCGCGCACTGGTTCGCGAATCGCCTCGCGGATTTCCGGAGAAGTAATAATCACGCTTTTCGGCAAGCCATTGACTAAATCGCGGCCTCGAATTTCCGTCGCCAGTTCTTCGGGCAACGTGTAGGCCGAGCCAATACTGATTTTCAGCATTTCCGCCGTGCGCTCACCAATCAGCATATTATGCGAGCGGCGCACATAAGCGATAATCGCTTCATCAATTTCGTCGCCCGCAATGCGCAAACTGCGACTGGTCACGATGCCGCCCAGCGAAATAACCGCCACTTCAGTGGTGCCGCCGCCGATGTCTACAATCATCGAGCCTGTCGGCTCACTGACGGGCAAACCAGCGCCAATGGCGGCGGCCATTGGCTCTTCAATCGTGCGCGACTCGCGGGCGCCAGCGGTATTTGCTGCTTGAATCACAGCGCGTTTTTCGACTTCGGTGATGCCCGACGGAATGCCGACCATCACACGCGGATACGCGAAACGATGCCCACGATGCACGCGCCGGATAAAGTGAATCAGCATATCGCGCGTGATTTCATAATCGGCGATAACGCCATCTTTGAGAGGCCGAATCGCCACAATATGGCTGGGCGTGCGACCCACCATCAATTTGGCGTCTTCGCCGAATGCACGCGGGGTATTGGTGTGCAAATCCATGGCAACCACCGACGGCTCGCGCAGCACCACGCCACGCCCCGCAACGTGCACCAGCGTGTTTGCCGTGCCAAGGTCTATGCCCATGTCCTGCGAAAAACGTCCAAAAAATCGTTTTATCAAGGCAAAAGAGTGAAAAGTGAAGAGTGAAAAATGAAAAGTGGCACACAGTTACTTTTCATTTTTCACTCATCACTTTTTCTCGTTATCCCACCAGTTTTGATAATTTATTTTCCACTCATCGAACATACGGCCCAATAAGCCCAATGGCAAGCCGACGACATTGGAAAAATCGCCGCGAATGTGCGAAAGCAAAAATGAGCCTTTGCCTTGCGCGCCGTAAGCCCCAGATTTGTCCATCGGCTCACCGCTTGCCACATAACGCGCAATCCAATCGGCATCGCGCTCGTGAAAGCGCACAAGAGTGGATTCGGCTTCTAACTGCCAATCTAACTGCGCATCTTTCTTCCGAAGCAAACAAACAGCGGTAATCACATGATGCGTTTGCCCGCAGAGCCTTTGTAACATGGCCTGCGCTTCGTCTGTATCGCGTGGCTTGCCCAATATCTGAAAATCGTGGCAGACAATTGTATCGGCGGCCAAAATCAAAGGTTCGCCGGGCAAAGACGGCAGTTTGTCCCAGTCGCACGCCAAAGCCTTTCCCTGCGCCAAATGTCTGGCAAAACGAAACGGATGTCTGTTATCGCTTGCATCAGGCAAAGGTTCTTCAAACGGCGACGGCGCGAGTGTAAATGGAATGCCCGCGCTTTGCAGAAGTTGTGCGCGGCGCGGCGAAGATGAAGCTAAAACTAAAGAATAAAACACTGGGGAGTTAGGAGTTTTGAGTTAAGCGTTTTGAGTTAAAGCAGGTTTAATTCAAAACTCTTCACTCAAAAC
>JANMKN010000002.1:0-9619 GCA_031372065.1 Abditibacteriaceae bacterium
AGCCGCCGTCACTTTGAGTTGCGCGGCGGGCGTTTCGGCATCGTTGATTCTGAAAATGCGGACGCAACTTGTTTCTTCGGGCTTGACTTCTTCGTCCCAAACACTCAGATCGAAAATCGGCAGCGTATTCTTCAACGCTTCGCCGGTTGGCGTGATTTTGATGCTGTTCAAATCGTAGGTGCGATTGAACGGAACCAGCACGCGCAGCAGGTTCAAACCCGCTTTGAGTTCGATGGGAAGCGAAGTCGAGTCGGCGGCGGCTTGGTCTTTGTTGGGGTTGATGGTAACGCTTCCAATCGCTGCGTGATTGACGAAAACCTCCAGATTCTTATCGGTTTTGTCGGTTATCGCGCTGACCTTGAAGTCGTATTTTCCGGCTTTGGGCGCGTTTAGAACGTAAAGGAAGCTGCGATTTTCGTCAATGTTTCCCACGCGCGAACCGCGAAACGGGACTTCGCCGCGAATGAAAGAGCGCGCGTCAATTTCGCCGGGAACCGCAAAGCCTAAACTAGCGCCCCTGTCTTTGCGAAAACTCTGCACCGAATCCCACGCGACTTGCTGATAAATCGCGTTTTGTTCGGGCGTGAGCGCAGGCGCATGGTCGTTGATTTTCACAATCGGCAAGCCAACTGGACTTTGCTTGTAAAGCGTCGCAAAAATCACCATGCCGATGAACTGGCGTCCAGCTTCCGTCAAATGCAAATCGTCGGCGAAGGTGGCCGCGTAAAAGTTCGTCAAGCCGGGGATTTTGCCCGCGTCGAAGGCGCGTTTCAGATTGATAAGGGCCAATCCGCCGGGAATGACTTCCGAGGGCTTGCCTTGAGTTTGCGCGTCGAAGTTGAGCGAATGCGCGATGTAAATCTGCATCAAGGCGCGGTTGCGCTCTTCCCAAAACGGGGAACCGGAATCCTTGCTTCCGCTTCCAGTTTCGATCCATTGGCCGTAAATCCACGGGCGAATGTTTGGGCTTTGGACGCGCGCGGCCTCGTAGAACTTGAGTGAAAACTCCGGGTCTTCCGAATCGCCGTTAGAGATGAAAGTCTGCATTACCAAATCGGTGAGCGGCGCGAATTTCACAAACGCTTCGTGGTAAGGCGTGCCGAAGCCGCCCTTCGATTGGTAGTTAAGGTAAAGCGGCGCACCGGGAATCGTCTGGCGATCCATCCAGTCGTCTTTGTAGCCCGCCGCAATGGCGAGTTGCTGTGTATATTCGCCCATGCCGTCGGTCAGGCTGTTGCCGATGTGATAATGTCGCAAGCCGTTGCCATTGATAACCGGCGCCGCGACCGGGCTACTTGAATCGCCGCCTAAATCAATGCCTAAATATTGCGAGTTGGGCGTGACGGCATCGAAGAAAGTTTTCGGGTCGCCGTCGAAGGCTTTGCCAAAATCATTGCCGCTATTGTCGCGCGAGCCGAAGGTGCCATAAGGCTTGCCTTCGATTTTCTTGCCGCCGCTCCAAAACTCGATTTCCGCAATGTTGGTGTAAGAACCCGTTGGCCCGAAATAACGCAAAAAGCGATACGCCTTCGTGTTCTTCAACGCGATCTGCGTCCATGCGCCTTCGGGCGGCGCTTGAGTAATCGTGGCTAAGGGCACAAAGCCGCCGGTCGCGCTTTCATTGGAGCCTTGAATTTCGCCGCCGACCATGCGCGATGCGAACCCGGCGCGCGGAAACAAGCGCACCGCGTCGCAAATTACCGCCGCCTGATTGGTGGCGGCGGCGGTTTGCGCGCGGCAAATAGGCAGTAGCGCGGCGCCCAGTGCGAACGAAGCGGCCAGCGCGGGCACGACTATTACAAAACGTGTTTTCATATTTTCCTTTTGCGGCGTTGGGCCGCGAGTTTTCGTGTCTTGAATGCAGTTTCTAAGCGCGAATTTTCGGCTTGATTGTGATGCGCGGATTGCTCACCGATTCGCCGCGCAGCAGCGTTTCGAGTTGATCGAACATGGTTTGCACGATCTCGCCGGAATTGTATTCGATGAGTGTCAAGTCGTCTTCGTAAGCGCGCAAAACCGGCGAATCGGTGTTGGCGTGCGAGGCTATAACGATGTCGCGGTTGGGAACGACGCCGAACTTTTGCAAAGCAGGCATCACGTCGCGCGTGAGAATATCATTGGACAAAAACAAGCCGTCGGGCCAGCTTTCGCGTGGCGCTCCAAATGTTTCTCGCACCCAGTCGCGCGCCTCGTCGAAGTTCGAGCGACCAGCCTTTTCACGCGCTTGGGGCCGCAGCCGGCACGTCTCAAATTTCAAATTGCGCGCAGCCAGAGCGCGACGAAACATTTGGGCGTCAACACGGTTTCTTTCACGGTTTTCGCATTCCGGTTCGTCCCATGTGGCACTCCACATTGCGAGGCGGCGGCAGCCGCGTGCGGCCAAAGCCTCGATTCCCAGTTCCACCAAGTCCGCGCCGTCCATATTCACCGAAACAGGCCCCAGGCCCGCGAATGCAACGACGGCGACATCCTGCGCGCTCATCCACTCGATAGCTTGCAACGGCACCCCGACCGTCAACGCACCCTGCACGCGATTCGCGCGAATGTCGTCCATCAAACCGGGGTGCAGCGGCGGCTCATCTGTCGCATCGTTCACCATCGTCGAAAAATGAAACGCCAAGTTGTATTGGCTGCCCGCGACCCGAAGCTGTGCTTCGCGCACAATGAGTTCCCAGAAACCGCGAATGCGCGGATTAACGGAAAATTTCGGATCGCAAACCAGCGCGATGCTGCGCCTCAGCGTGGAAGAAACGAAAATGCCTGCGCCCTGCCTTCGCATCACGATGCCCTGCGCTTCCAACTGCCCCAGAGCCGCGTCCAAGGTCGCTTTGCTGACGCGCGTTTGCGCGCACAAATTAGCAAACGTCGGCATTTGCGCGCTTGGCCCCAGACTGTAAGCCATCTGCGACAAATGCGCGCAAGTCAGGTCGAACTTCGCCGCCGGTCGCATCGCGGTTTCTTTAATCACGCTCGTAGTATAATTGTCCTAAAAAAATAGGACAATACGATATTTGAAACGTGGCGATGGTGAACGTGACAAAAAGAAAAGGGGCGCAGCAATCTGCGCCCCTTTTCTTTTTGTCGTCTTGTGACGAAGCGTAGTTATGGGGCAGGTAGTTTTTGCTGCGTCGGGTCGGCGATGTTGCTCAAATCAAGCGGATAAACAAACTTCGATTTCTGGTCTTGCTGGCCGTTGGCGTTGCTCTGCGCCTGCCATTGTTGCAGCGTGACGCTGGGCTTGTTGTCGGTTGCGTCGGGTGAATACAAGATTTTGTAGCCGGTGCCGTTGGCATGATCGGCGGGATTTTTCGAGAACACGTTGTTCTCCGAAACGACGTATTTGGCGAACTGCGCGGCGGGCGAAAGTCCATCGGGAAACTTTTCGCCGCCGATTTGAAACAGGTAGCCGATAACCGGTTTGCCATCCATATCGCCGCCCCTCGACGCGAAAGTGTTGCCGGTCAATTTCCAACCTTTGAGGCTGAACTCGAAGTCGCCGCTGCCGCGCCCGGTGTCCGAATTGATGCGGATTTCGTGACACCAGTAGTTGTCGGTTTTGCCCGGCGTGAAATTGTTGTGATAGAGAAACGAATCCTGAATCGTCACGTTTGGCGAGCCGCTGGAAATGAAACCGGCATTGGAGTTGTTGCGAATCACGCAGTTTTTGACGGTAATCGGGCCGCGCGTCATTTCGCTGAGGACGCCGTAGCCGCCCGCGCCGGTGCCACTGTTTTTTTCGATTAAGCAATGGTCTAAAACGGTGTTGGAGCCGGCGTAATCCTGCCAGAAGCCGTTGGCCTGATTGCCGTTGAATTGGCAGCGCACGAAAGTCAGGCCGTTGGCATTTTGCCCGAAGGCTTTGAAACCCGCCGAGTCGTTCATTTCGCCCCACGTTCCGGCCATGCGCCAATTGTTGTTGTTGAACTGGCAATCCTCGAAGCGGTAGTTGCGTGGCGCGATGTCAAGAGTTTTCGGGTCGGCGTTGCGCTCGGCGCCGACTTGAATCATGCCTGCGCCGCGCTCGCCGTTGTCGTTGAAACGCGAATTTTGCACCAGCACGTTGCGATAATTGCTGATTTCCATGCCGATGCCGTTGTTTTCGGTCACGACGCAGCGGTCAATCAGCACATTTTGCGGCAGTTCCCCTGCGCTTTTGGTATTCTGCGAGCCTTCGATGGCGAGCGCCGGGCCGAACTTCATGTAAGTCGCGGCGCGCTTGACGACTAAGCCGCGCAGCACGATGTTGGAATGCTGCTCGATGTAAAAAAGCGGGCGGCTGAAGGCTTGCGTTTGCGGATGATAGGCCGTGTCGTAGCCGCGCGTTGCCATTTCGATGCGCGCCGCGTCCGATTCCAAACCGGCGCGCAAGCGCAGAAAAATCTGCGCTTTGGCTTCGTCAACGGTGAACTCGCTAACTTTGAGGTCTTCGAGCGCGATGGCCCCGCCTTTGTCGTCGGCGCGCTGCGTTAGGCGCGCCTCGTTGACGAAGACCATTTCGCGGCGGCGATTGAGCGCCGTCGAACCCCACCAGCCGAGTTCGGTTCCCACGCCCCATTTGCCCGTCCATTCGTGCGCGATGACGCCTTCGGTTGCGCTTTTTTTCCAGCCGGTCACGACATCGGCGCCCGAAAGGACGGCTTTACCCACGTTCTGCGCTTCAAAAATCAGCAGATTATCGCCCGGATTGACGTTGACGTAGTTGCGATAAACGCCGTCAGCCAGCACGATTTTGGTGGCCGCGTTGCCTGCGCTGTCCACGGCTTTTTGAATGGTGGCGAACGGCTTGGCCTTGTCGCCCGCAGCCGCGTCGCTGCCGCCCGGCGCCACGTAAAGTATTTTGGCGGCGCTTTTCTCGTCAATCCCGATAGGCTGCGCTGTGCTGCAACGAGTAACCGTTGCTATCGCGGCGGCTACCATGACGAATTGCCGTTTTGAATGCGGCGTCCATTTGCTTTTTATCATGCGTTTTAAGAGGCACTTTTCATCGCATAAGTTAACGCGATATATAATGGATTTACCGGACAAAACGCCGGAGCGTGCGATGCGAAAGGTTCAGCTATAGAAGCAAAAAGCGAAGAATTTGGCTTCAAAATGCCGCGCGTTCATTGGGCGGCGCGCACCCAAACGCCCGCGCACGGCGACCAGTTCGCGGACACAACGCGCGAAATCAATTTCGTTTTGGTGCAGGAAGGCAACATAGAAACGCGGATTAACGATGCGGTTTTGACTGCGCGCTCCGAATCGGTGCTGGTTTATCCCGCTAAAACCCGTTTCGCCGAAAAAATAGAGGCCGACACACGCTATCTGCGCGTTTTCTTTGTGCCCGGCTCGACGGGATTTGACGATTCGCCGCGCGTTGTGCCGTTGGCCCACGCAGAAATGATGGCGCGTTGGATGGATGATTTATGCGTTCTCCATGAAATGCACGACACCCACCGAGCCTTAACCAGTCCGCTGCTGGAAGCGATCATCGTGCGCTTGACTCAAATCGAGCAGCGACAGGCGTCCGAGCGAATGTTTCATCCCAGCGTGGTCGTCGCCATGAAGTATTTGGAAGACAATCTCGCCGGGGCGCCCACACTGCGCGAATTGGCCGTCCACACTCACATGAGCGCCAGCCATCTGCGCGATCTTTTTCGCCGTCAAGTCGGTTGCAGTCCCTCGAAATACCAAAACGACTTGCGAATGCAGCGCGCTCTGCGCCTGCTGGAACAACCACATCTCACGCTGCCTCAAATCGCGCGACTTTGCGGTTTCCGCGACCCCGAATACTTCGCGCGCCGCTTCCGCCAATATCACCATCTGCCGCCCGCACAAATGCGCCGTCGCAAAAACCTACGCGCCGCCGATGAAATAAAGAATCCCCGCCGCGAGCGACGGGGTATTTTAAGGGAGTGTAACTTTTCGGATTAATCGGTGTGTGGCTGGGGTGCAGGTTGCGTGTGGAGTTGGCGGTAGTGGCGATCTTGGCCTTGTGCTTTGACGTAGTTGCGAACGGCTTCTTCACTTTCTTGCTGTCCGACCGAAGCGATGAAGTAGCCATCCGACCAGAACTCGCCGCCCCACAACTGCTTCTTGACTTGTGGGCAGCGCGCAAACACTTCGCGTGCGATCAGGCTCTTGAGAATGGTCACGATCTTGGTCGGGCTGTAGGTGGGAACCGACTGAACCAGAAAATGAACATGGTCGCCATCCAGTCCGATTTCCAGAAACTCGATCTCGAAGCGCAAGGCGATGTCGAGACAAACTTCTCGAAGCACGGCTTCCACCGCTTCATCAAAGACCATGCGACGATACTTGGCGACAGACACCAGATGGTAGACCAACACACTTACATTATGACTCTTGTGAACCAAGCGACTCATGCTCTCACTTCAACACAAGACAAACAGGATGGCTCCCTGCCCAGCCAAGTGACGCCGCAAGCGGCGGGGCATTAAACCCAAAAGAGAATAAATTAAGCGAAGCCGTTTTTGCAATCAAACCTCAACCATGTCACCAACACTTTCTCATCCTCACTTTCCGCATCTTTTCACGCCGTTGCAAATTCGCAACGTCACGCTTCGCAATCGTATTGCGATTAGCGGGCACCACGCCGGTTGGTGGGTGGACGAGGGCCGTCCCAGCGACGAGTTTGCGGATTATATCGAAGAACGCGCACGCGGCGGCGTGGGCTTGTTCGTCATCGGCTGCACGTCGCCCAAGCGCGGTTCGGGCTGGCTCGAAAACGTGGACGACCGCATTATTCCGCGCTATCGCAAGATGGTCGAAGCCGGGCATCGCCACGATACGCCGATTTTCGCGCAACTGGCGCATCCCGGTTTTGGGCCTCTGCCCGGCGTGCCGCTTGTGCAAGGCGCTTTGGCCGCGCCGGGCACGCAGCCGATTTATCGCGGCCCTGAGCGATACGTGCCTTCGATTGCCGAACTGCACGATTTGATTGCATCATTTGGCACAGCGGCGAGGCGCGCTGCCGAAGGCGGCGTGGACGGCATGGAAGTTCATTCGCACGAGTGGTTTCTGCACGCGCAGATGCTCAATCCGATGTGGAACACGCGCGACGACGAATACGGCGGCTCGTTGGAAAATCGGATGCGCTTTCTGGTTGAAACGCTGCGCGCCATGCGCGCCGCCGTCGGGCCGGAGATGCCATTGGGCGTGCGCCTCAAAGCCGACGACATGGAACAGCGCGGCATGGGTGGCGGAGATTATGCCGAGTGCATCCGGCGGCTTGAAGCCGAGAATTTAGTGGATTACGTCAACCTGACCGGCGGCGATAAGCCCACCTTCAGCTTCCAAGTCGAAAACCTGATGGCTGAACCGATCTCATTTAAGGGAAAAGTTGAGGTCATCCGATACGCCCTGCGCACGCCGGGGGAGGATTTCTTCAAGGTCAATTTCATTAAGCTCGCCGACTGCGGTTCGTTGCCCTTTGCAATGGAGATACCGGCCAAGGGCTTTAAGAACTTCACCGTGGCGGATCTGCCCATCCCGGAAACTTTTGGCGGTTACGGCCTGGTTGTCGATTGCGGCCAATATGGGCGTTTGATGGGCGCGACCGCCGCGCGGGTCATCAAACCTTCGCAGGCCACCAACCCCAAGCCGTTCCCGCGAGTGATGATGGACGGGCACTACATTGACGTGCTCAGCCGCTTGGGCGCCGTCAGTAACCGCATTGGCACTTCCATGCGTCCGCCTTCAGACCCAACCTTTACACAGTGGCACAAGGAATTCGGCGATCAGTTGAAGTCTTTCCACGCCGCCCATATTACCACCACCATCGAATTCGGCGGTGGCCCTGACTTAACCCATCCTCTGGGAAAACGCATGGGGGAGTTCAAAACGGTCGAAGGCGCAGTTCTACCACGAGATAACGCTTGGCTGCCCAAGTTCGATAAGGATTTCCAAGAGCAAGTGCGGCTCCTGGTTGCCGAGTATGGTTGGCCGAAAGGGCCGGTTGTCGGCGTCAAACTTTACAACGAACCTTGGGAAGGCGGCGGAATCGACGGCTGGACGGCTGACTCTGTGCGATACCGCGAGATGTATGCTGCCATGGCCCAGGGCGTCGAGCAGGCACGCAAGGAAACCGGTGTTGATGTGCTGATCGGCGGTTGCGACAGCACTTCCAACACCTTTGACAAACTCTTCGCCAAAGGCCCTGACGATGACTACCTGAAGTGGCTCGATTTCCATTCCATGCACTATCAGGGGATGGCAATCCCCGCTGGCTACAAGCCCTGGCGCAACCGCAAAGATGCCGATGGCAAGCCCGCGCCGGTTCGTATGTGGGACACCGAGAGCTGGGTGGCTAATTCTGACGAGCGCGTCGCGGCAGTGCTCGCGGCCTATTGCTCGGTCGGCTATGAACGAGTGGTTGGAATTTTTGCCGACGGCTTTATCCAAGGTGTCGAGGATATTAAAATCCGCACCGAAACCGGCACGCAGAACCGTTTCATCAAGCGCCCGTGGTCGCCCTGCGCCGCCGTGGCAGGGTTTTCCTACATGATAGGCGACCGGCCTTTTAAGGAACTGCTCTTCAAGAACGGCCTGCCCTGGGTCATGGTTTTTGAAGGCAACCTAACGCCCGCAGGCAAAGCCAACCCTGAAGATGGCACGGTGGTTGTGGTTGGCGATCTCGGCCCCACTTTCAATGCCGACACTCTCCCCTTCCGCACCGTAAAGCGCCAGAATGCAAAGATGATTATTACCGCCGATGGCGATGCCTTCGGCCTCTACGACAGCTACGCCAATCCGGTAAAGACCCAGCGCGGCACGATTACGCTGCCGTTGGATGGCACCGGCTACTACCTGCGCGGCGATGGCAAGCCCGGCAGCTTCAAGAAACTGCTGGCCGCCATTGAATCCTCGCGTATCGAAGGAATCGAGCCTGTCGAAATCAAGGCGCATGATCTGCTCGCGCCGGTGACCCGCAAGCCGGCACTACGCCTTTCGATTACCAATGTGCTCAATCGCCCGGTGCGCGGAACTCTCTCAACTACGCTCGGCAGCCTGACTTTGGAGAACGCCCAGCAGACCTTGAGCCTCAAAGCCCACGAAACCCAAGAGGTGTCGATTTCGGTAAAGGCAGGCGCGCCAACCAATGACAACAGTTACGCCTTAAAGGCGACCTTCGATGCCAATGCCGATGGTCGGGTTGCCCTGGATGAGGTCATGCACGCCAATGTCATCGCCCGCATGACCCCGACGATTGACGGACAACTGAATGACTGGAAGAGTGTTGTTCCGCAACCGGTCATGGTGGACGGTGTGGTCAAGCCAACCACCGAGGAACTTGCCTGGCGGCCCTGGGAGAAGTTTGAGTCCAAGACCGTCAAGGGCTTTGCTGTGGGCTATTTGGCGTATGACGACCAGCACTTTTATTACGCGGCCAAAATTGCCGACGCCACGCCGGATGAGGGAATGCATCGTATGGAGAATTCCAACGATGACGAGTGGTTCTACCCGACCACTGTCGCCGACAAGGCCGGCAAAATCTTCAATTGGCCCGAAGGCGTCCGCCGGTTTACCTACGCCAAAGCGCCGGAACTGCCCAGTGGTAGTTTTCCCAACCGCGATAACGTGCAGATCGCATTCAACGTCCTGAGCGATGCCGAGAAAC
>JANMKN010000014.1:0-5227 GCA_031372065.1 Abditibacteriaceae bacterium
CATTTCCAAGCCGCGCAGGGAGCTTTTGCCGGTGGAAAATTCGCCGGTTTCGATGCCCATGCGTTGCAGCATCGAAACGTAAAGGTTGGAGAGCGGGTAGTTGTTTTGGGTGTCGAACGCCAGATGTTGGCCGTGTTTGAAACCGCCGCCGGCCAGCAAAACCGGCAGGTTGACGTTGCTGTGCGCGTTGGCGCTGCCCATGCAAGTGCCGTAGAGAATCTGCGTGCGGTCAAGCAGCGTTTGGCCTTCTTCGGGCGAGGCTGCAAGCGCCGTCAGGAAGCCGTTCAAGGCGTCGAACTGGCGCTCTTCGTGGCCACGCAGTTCCTGCAAAACCTCCGGGCGATTGCCGTGATGCGTGATGTTGTGAATGACGGTGGTGTCAATGAACAGCGAAATGATGCGCGAGGAATCGGTTTCGAGGGCGAGTTTCATCACGTCGAAGGTCTGCTGCGTGCGGCGCACGAATTCTTTGGGGTCGGTAATATCTTCGGGCGGCTTGGCGGTGACGACGGGCTTGGGCCGCGTTTCCCATTCCTGCGCGCTGTGCAGTCGCTTTTCCAGTTCGCGCACCGCTGTGCAATATTGATCCATGCGCGCTTGGTCGGCGCTCGACAGCGAACGATTGAGGCGTTTCGATTGCTCGCCGACGAAATCGAGCAAACTGCGGCCTTGTTCCAACGCTTGCACGTTGGCCGCCACTTCCTCCGCGTTGCCTTGGATGAACAAGCGTTCGTAAAGTTTTTTCGGGCTGCCTTCGGCGGGAATTTGCGCGCCATTGCGGGTGTAACTCAGCGTGCGATTTTCGTTCGTCACGGCCAACACCAATGAAGGGTAGCGCGTGTGATTGCCGACATATTCTGCGGCGAATTGGTCGAGCGAAATGCCGTTGCGAAAGCCGCCCTGCTCTGGATGCGGCGTGCCGGTGATGAAACAACGATCGGCGGCGTGTCCGCCGACCACGCCGGGCAAACTGACGCCCGAAAACACCGTCGTCTGCGTCCGATGCGCCTTGATGCGATCCAAATACGGGCTGGCAATGTAATCTTTGCCGATGTTTTCGGGAAAGAAAAACTGCGGCAGAATTCCCATGTTCGTCTGCACACACACCATGCGGCGCGGCACCGCTGCTTTCGCCGCAGTGCCATTGGCCGCGAAAGCCGGGCGCATGGCGTCCAAAAACGGCAGCGCCATCGTGACGCCGACGCCGCGCAAAAACGTGCGGCGTGAAAGCTGGGCCGGGCGGGGAACAATGTGAACATTTTTCATGGATTTTCCTGCTTCTTGACGGTCAATTCGCGTTTGCGGAGCACGTCTTCCAGCGTTTCCTGACTGGTTTTTTCGGGGTCAATCCACGCCGAAACCCAACCAGTCTTGAAACTGGCGGTGACGCGGTCAACGCCAGCCTGATTGTAAAGAGCGAGATACAAACCGAATGAGCAGGCCTTGCAATCCATGCCGCCGACTTGAATTTTTACTTCGCGCTGCTTGTCATGCGGAATGATGCCCGGCGGCAAAATGGTGAAGGTGTGATTGGATGCCTGACGCAGCGCGTTGTCAATGCGGTTGCTCATGTCTTCGGGCTTCACGTTCTTGAAAATCTTCGATTCGCCCTCGTAAACGAACGTCGCATTGGCGTTATCGTAATCCACGTCCGCCAGTTTCACATTGCCGGAATCGTCGCCGTTTTTGATGGTCAGCACGCCAGCCACGCGCTGTAAATCGTCTTTGCGGTCAGGCTGGAAGAGGCCCGAAACGCGCAAGGTGAGCCGCGTTTCGGCGGCGTGCGTAGCGCTGCATAAAACGAGGGCGAAAAAGCAAAGAAGAGTTTTCATCGCGTTTGAAAGAGGTGGCTTTGCACTAATTCGTGAATCAGCGTGCGCACGCCACCGCCAACCTTGAGCGTGTGCTGGGTCATGCCGGAAATTTCGTCTCGGTCACGAAACATCACCGGACGCCCCGTGCTGTAAACCGCGAGTTGAGTCGCTAAATTGCGCGCCAGACGGGTTTGGTCGGCGGCGATGAGGTTTTGAAACTCGCGGATGCCGTTGAAGGTGCGTCCATCGGGAAGTTCGCCGGTAGAATCCACCGGGCGGCCCAATTTAAAGCCGATGCCGATGAACGGATCAATGCTGCCGCGCGGCGCGGGATCGCCTTCGCCAATGCTGCGATAACGCGCCCGCTCGCCGCCGATGACATCGAAACTTTCCAGCGCGAAACCGGGCGGGTCAATTTTGGCGTGGCACGAGGCACAAGCCGCCATGCTGCGGTGCTTCGCCAGTTGTTCGCGGATGGTGGACGCGCCGCGCACGTCGGGTTCGATGGCGGGAATGTTGGGCGGCGGCGGTTCGGGCGGCTGACCTAAAATGCGATCCATCACAAACGCGCCGCGCGGCACCGGCGAAGTGGTGGTGCCGTTGGCCGTCACTTTCAAAATCGCGCCTTGCGTGAGAAAGCCGCCGCGCGGGCATTCGGCGGGCAATGCAACGCGACGCATTTGTGAACCGCTGACGCCGGGCACGCCGTAATGCGTCGCCAACTTTTCGTTGAGCATCGCGAAATCCGAGCGCACGAGATAACTCACGTCAAGATTCTTTTCGAGCAATTCACGGAAATAAGCGCGCGTTTCGGCGACCATCGAATCTTGCAAATAGGCGCTAAATTCGGGATACAACTTGCGGTCGGGGTCGTTGGCGGCAATTTGACGAAGTTTCAGCCATTGACCGAGGAAATCGTTGATGAAGTTCTGCGATTTGCCGTTTTTGAGCAAGCGTTCGGTTTGTTCGCGCAAGATTTTGGGGTCGCGCAATTTTCCGGCGTCGGCCACTTGACGCAGCGCCTCATCCGGCGCGGTGTCCCACAAAAAATAACTGAGCCGATTCGCTAAAGCCGCGCCGTCGAGGGTGCCTTGCGGCTCAATGTGATACAGAAAATCCGGCGAGCAAAGCGCGGCGCGATAAGCCCAGCGCATCGCCGCTTCAAAACTGTCGCCCGCTTTCAAGCGCGCGTCCACCTTCGCCACATATTGCGCCCGCACTTCGCTCGAAACCGCGCGGCGAAACGCTTTCGGCAGAAAAGCCGCGAGCAGTTTGTCGGCGTCGGCCAAAGGCGCCGCGCTTTGCACTGTCCACAGTCCGTTTTCGGGATCGGGCCGGTTGCGCCCCGCACCGATTTGCCGCACTTTTTTGCGCGTCAGCGCGCGTTCGTTTTTGTGCTCGTCGGCTTTCCATTGCACCATCGGCAAATCGCCGAACAGCAAACGATGCGCTCGCGGCGGCCAAATGTCGTTGAGCGGGCCTTCGACATCCAAATAATCTACCGCGATGCCCGGCCCGGTGAAGGCCAGCGCGTGACCGTTGCGCGCATAGTTCGCCACCGGAGCCAGCGACGCGGCGTTGAAGCCGAAGATTTCGTTGTAATTCAGCCACACATCCACATCGTGTTCGGTGGGCTTCAGAGAAGGCGCGTCGAAGTAACCGAGAACGTAACTGGGATGCTGCCCGCCGCGCCCGTCGCCGGTCAGTTGCACCACCGAAAGCCGCGCCGCTTCGGTGCCGCGCGCGGGCAAAACCTGCCCTTTGTCCCAGCCAAAACTCCACACCGACCACTTGGCGTGATAGCGTCCGGGATTGACCGTCACGAACGAGGCGAAGTAAGGGCTAAACGACTCGTCTTCATGGCGAAACAGCCCGACGGTGCTGCCGCGCTCGAAAGTAGCCATGCGTTCGTGCGCGCCTTCGTCGAAATGCTTGAATTCACCGGCGGGCAGAAATTCCGGGTCGGGTTTCATGTCGCGCAGCAAAACGCCGTCGCCGTTCATCAAAATATGCGCCACAAAACCGCCCGGCTGCGCCAACGACAATCGCTGTTTAATGACCGTGGGCGGTTGCGGCTGTGTGGCGATGGCGTGGTCAAGCACATAATCGGCGGCTTCGAGATATTTGGCGATGTTCACATGAGAAATATCTAAGGCGTCGGCGTTTTTATCGAAACCGTGCGCCATGCCGTCGGCGGGCAACAGATTTTGCAGCGGCAGGCCCGGCATATCGAACAAATCACGCACCGTGTTCTCATATTCGGCGCGCGTGAGGCGGCGCACGCCGGTGCGATTTTGCGCGTCGAATCGCACGTCTTCGGCTTTGGTCAACGACGGCGCGAGCCAACTGAGAATCGTTTTGATTTCCGCCGCCGAGGGGCGAGGTTTGCGTTTCGGCGGCATCTCGCCCGATTCGATTTTGTCATGCACTTTCACCCAACGCGCCCATGTTGGTGCATCGGCGAAATCGGCTTTGAGAGCCGTCAAATCGAGATCGCCTTGATTTGTTTCACCATCGTGGCAACTGATGCAATGCTTGGCAAAAAACGCCTTCGAGGGCAGTTCAGCGGCGTGCGAAACAGACACAGCCGTGAGCAGCGCAGCGATGGCGGGCGTGATTCTGTTCATGTTCATTTTTTGTCAGGGGCCAAAACCCAAATCTGCGCCATGGGCCTAATTGGTAGTGCTGATGCAAATAAAGAATCTTCTTAACGATCTCCGGGTGTGTCGCCTTTGGGTAGTGGGGGGCCCATGAGAGCGGTCACGCAGACCAGCCAATCCTTGGGTCTGGTAACGTCGCCGCCAGCGATAAAAAATCTCACGGCTAATTCCATAGTGACGACAAGTCTTGGCCACATTGCCAGTTTGTTCGGCTTCTTGCAGGATTTTCAAGCGCCAGTTTTGTAAACGTCGTTGCTAATATTCAAGCATGAAGTTCTCTCCTAAAGAAATTACCTCAGCCGAATTTTTAACTGTCAACAATCTTTGGCAGGTTTCGCACGCTGCTGCTGCTGAATTGCGCCCGGCTAAGTTTCACGCGGGGAGGGCACGCGGGGTTTTTAACCTTCCAAATCGAGATAGCGACGCAAGGCCGCCCGCACGCTGGCGCTCACTGCTTCGTCGCTCACATGACCATAGGAGCCGAGCAAGCGCGCTTTGTCAAGGACGCGAATCTGCTGCGCCATGACAATCGAATCGCGCGGCTGACCGGCGGCACCGGCAGGCAAGAGAGCTTCCGTTGAGTAAAGAACCCCGCCGCAAGCAGCGGGGCTTTAACGACCAAACAGTCTGTCGAGTGGACATCGAGTCCACTCGACAGACTCAGGAAGAGTTTGAAACAGGCATCGAGCCTGTTTCAAACTCGGCCATTCATCCCCACCGCAAGCAGTGGGGCATTCTGGAATATTTCGTAAA
>JANMKN010000018.1:0-2277 GCA_031372065.1 Abditibacteriaceae bacterium
CTCCGTGATCGGAATCGCCGCTTCGGTCGGTTGCGGCGCTGCCTGCAAGGGTAACGTGATCGTAAAAGTCGCGCCTTGCCCCACGCCGTCACTCGCGGCCTCGATCGTCCCGCCGTGCATTTCCACTAATTGTTTGGCCAGTGCCAAGCCTAAACCCAAGCCGCCCTGCCGCCGACTGCTCGACGCGTCCGCCTGGCTGAAGCGGGCGAAGATCGTGGGTAAGACCTCCGCCGCGATGCCTTTGCCCGTATCCGTGATGGTCAGTTGCACGCCGCCCGGCTGCGGCGCTAACGCCACGATGACCGCGCCGCCTGCGGGCGTGAATTTGATGGCATTCGTGAGCAGGTTCCACACCACTTGTTGCAAGCGGTCGGGATCGCCCGTCAGCTGCACTTCCCCTTCCAGCAGCAAGTCGGTCGCCAGCGTGATTTGTTTGGCTTCGGCACTGGGGCGCGCGGCGTCGAGCGCCTCGTTGATGACACGCACGAAATTGCACGGACGGATGTCGAGTTTGAGCTTGCCGCTGACCATGCGCGCGGTGTCGAGCAGGTCTTCGAGCAGCTTCAATTGCCGCCGCGCATTGGTTTCGATGATGTCGGTGTACTTGCGCCGCGTGGCCTCCTCCACGCCGCCCTGCCGCAGCATACGATTGTAGCCGAGGATGGAATTGAGCGGGTTGCGCAATTCGTGCGAGACCAGAGCGACGAATTCATCCTTGGCGCGCGTCGCGGCCTCGGCGGCAGCGCGCGCCTCTTGTTCCTGCGCCAACAGGCGTTCGCGCTCGGCTTCGGTCTGTTTTTGCGCGCTGATGTCGGTTGAAGTGCCAAACCACTTGACGACGTTGCCGCTGGCGTCCTGGCTCGGTTCGCTTTTAATCAAAAACCAGTGATAGTCGCCGGTCTGATGGTTGCGCAGGCGCGCCTCGCATTGAAACGCTGTGCCGTCGGCAAAGGCTTTTTCCCACGCGCTGAGCATTCGTTCGCGTTCGTCTGGATGAATTACGGCGGCCACCAGTTCAGGCGTATTGGTTGCTTCCAAATCCAGGCCGGAAAATTCCGTCCACTGTTCGTTGACAAATTCCAGGGGGCCGTCCGCGCGCGTAACCCAAACGATTTGCGGGACAGCGTTGGCGAGCGTGCGAAATTCGGCTTCGCTTTTGCGCAGGGCGGCTTCGGCGCGGGCACGTTCGATGCTCGTCCAGACGCGGGCGGCGCAATCGCGCAGGAGCGTGATTTCGTCCGTCCGCCAGACGCGCGGCGTGTGGCTCGTCACGGCAATCGAAAATTTCAAATCGCCCGCGCTCAGGTGCGGCGCGTTAAGAAAGGCGGCTTGTTTGACGCGCCGCTGCTTTTCAATCGTCGGCACGGTGCGCGGGTCGGTTTCGGTGTCCGAAACGACAAACGGCTGTCCGGTCAGCAGCAGTTCTTGAAATTCCCCAGTCACAAAATCGGATATTTGAACAACGCCCATTTCATTAAAATCAACGCCGTCGTCCTCTTTGCGCCAATCATAAAGCACCTCGGTGGTGTCCGCCGTTCGGTCAAACTCGTTGATGTGGCAATGCGCCGCGTCGAAATACGCGCCGATTTTCGCGCCCGCCACACGCATAATCTCCGCTTCGCCGGTCAGGCGGGCCAGCGTTTGGTTAAGGTCGAGCAGAAATTCGGTGTTTCGTTCGGCGCGGTTGGTTTCGGTGATGTCTTCGACGACCGAAATAAAGTATTTCGGCGCGCCTCCTGCGTCGCGCACCAGCGAAACGGTCAGATTAACCCAAACGATTAAGTCGTCTTTGCGAATATAACGCTTGTTCATCGAATAAGTGTCAATCTTGCCGTCCAAAACCTGCCGCACAAAATCAAGGTCGGTTTCCAAATCTTCCGGGTGCGTGATGTGCTGAAAATTGCCCGCGAGCAGTTCTTCCCGCGTGTAGCCGACTATCTCGCACAAACGCTCATTAACCAACAGCCACTGGCCGTCCAGCGCGACCTGCGCGATGCCCACCGCTGCTTGTTCAAATGTCGAGCGAAAACGTATTTCCGCCTCGCGCAATTTTTCTTCCGCCTGCTTGCTTTCAGTAATGTCAGTAACCATCACAATCACGCCGACAACGTTGCCCTGCGCGTCGCGGTGCGGCGTATAGACAGGATGAATCCAACGCGTTCCGCCGTGTGCGTAAGGCGCTTCGGCTACATATTCGATTGTTGCGCCGGCGTAGGCTTCAGCGAGATGCGGATGGATAATTGCCCACGCTTCTTCGCCAACAAATTTGCGCACGGT
>JANMKN010000022.1:0-4503 GCA_031372065.1 Abditibacteriaceae bacterium
GCCGGCAATTGCATGAACTGTTCGCGCGCGGTTTCCAGCATATCCAAGTTGACATAAGTCACCGGACGAAAACTGCCACGCTCCACTAAAACCGGCTTTTTATAAAGCACTTCCGAAGGCTGTAAAATGCTGCCGTCGGGCGCAAACATCGCGGCATCGGACAAACCCAAATGCACTAATTTCAAGCTGATTAAGCGGTCATCCACATCGCCAAAAGCCGGGCCGATGAATTTGACCATATCCACTTCGATGCGTTCGGGCGACAGGCTATCCAGCAGCGACTGCAAAAATATATCGGGCGTTTCGTGCAAGAAAAACGCGCCATGAATGAGGTTCACGCCCAAAATGCCCAGTGCGTGTTGCTGCGCGACGTGTTCTTTGTCAAGCATCCGCACATGAATGTAAATTTGATTCGGCGGTGTGCGCGGCGCGCTTTGAAATTTCACGCCCATCCAGCCGTGACATTCGTTGTTACCTTGAAATGAGCGCGCCGCTACGGTGTCGGCAAAGACGAAAAACTCGGTGTCCGCGCCGCGCTTGCCGTCCAAGCGTTCGAGCATCAGATTGTATTCGTAATCGAGCATCGTTTCGAGGCGCTGGCGCGAAACATAGCGTGCGCACGAGCCATAAATCGCATCGCTGACGGTCATGTCATAAGCCGACATGGATTTGGCGATGGTGCCCGAAGCGCCGCCCGCCTGAAAAAACCAGCGCACCACTTCCTGACCCGCGCCAATTTCGGCAAAGGTGCCGTATTTTGGTTTCGTTAGATTAACCGAAAGCGCCTTTTGCGATGTGCCAATGCGTTCGCCGTCTAATTGCATAAAAACTCCTCGTATTCTTGTTTAATTTAACAAGACTTCGCCAATTGTAGGTTTCAGGCGTGTTACACAATTCTAATAACCGCTCAACAATTTGAGCGCCGCCAAAATGGTAAAGACCAGCGCCAGTTTTTCAAAGAGTTCTTGATCTATGAATTTAACGAGCCAGCGGCCTGCGACGACGGAAATCATGGCGACGGGCGCGAAATAAGCGTCTATTTTCAGAGAAGCAGGGTTAATCAGGCCCAAATCGTAGCTAAAAGGCACTTTAAACAGGTTCAAAACCAAAAAATACCACGCCGATGTGCCGATGAACTCCATTTTGGGCAATCGCATCGCCAATAAATACAAAATCATCACTGGCCCGGCGGCGTTGGCGACCATTGTCGTAAAACCGGCCAAGATGCCAAACGCGATAAGCATCGGCCAGTTTTGCGGCACCAGTTCGGCGGCGACGGCTTCCTGCCCCTTGGTTTTCTGCTTGCGCCACATTTGCAAAGCGACGAGCGCCAACAGGATGCCGCCCATCATCACACCAAATAATTTCTGGCTTTGCGCGTGATTGGGCGATTGCAAGAGCAATTTACACACGAAATAGCCACCGATAATGCCCGCTGCCGCGAATGGAAACAAGCGAATAATATGCGCCCAAACTGCGTGGCGTCGAAAAAGCGAAACCGAAACCAAATCGGCGCTAATGAGAATCACTAAAACCAGTCCGGTAGATTCCATCGGCGGGAACACCAAGGCAAACAGCGGCGCCGCGACGATGCCCAAGCCGCTGATGCCGCCTTTGGACAGCCCGACACACAGCGCGCCCAAAACGCCCCAGAGAATTTGCCAGTTGGAAAGATGCATAAAAATAAACACAAAGGCCACTAAGATTTCACAAAGAACACAAAGAAAATTTGAAGAGTTTTGTGTTTCGTTGTGCGACGCTTCGTGTTCGTTGTGTTGAAATCTGTTTATCTGGAATTGAAAGAGAGAATCATGGCTTATTGTGAGTTGCACTATTTCAGCGCGGCGCTGGGCAAGCAGACAACCGCGACGGTGATTCTGCCGCAAGGCGAGCATCCCGGCCCGTTTCCTGTGTTGTATTTGTTGCATGGCTTGTCCGACGATCACACGGCGTGGATGCGCAACACCAGCATCGCGCGCTATGTTTCGCGCCTGCCGCTGATTGTCGTCATGCCCGATGGCGGGCGCGGTTTTTATTGCGATGCGGTGCAAGGTTTCGCTTATGAAGCGGCGATTGTCGGCGATTTGATTTCTTACGTTGACAAAATGCTGCCGACGATTGCAACCCGCGAAGGCCGCGTTTTAGCTGGGCTTTCGATGGGCGGTTACGGCGCTTTGAAATTGGCGCTGAGTCATCCCGATAAATTTTGCGCCACAGTTAGTCATTCTGGCGCGCCCGATTTCGGGCATGTCTGGCCCGACCCGAATCACGATGAATTTGGCCGCATTATCGGCGAGAATTCCGTGGGCGGCCCCAACGATTTATATGCGTTGGCCGAGCGCTACGCGAAAAAGGAACTCTCGCCGTGGCCGCAAGTGCGCGTAGATTGCGGCGTGGATGACTTTTTAATCGAAATGAACCGCACTTTTCACGCGCATCTTGAAAAACTGGGCCTGCCGCACCAATACGAAGAGTTTCCCGGCGCGCACGAATGGAGCTATTGGGATCAGCACATCAAGGAAACCTTGGCGTTTCACTCCAAGATTCTCGGTATTGAAGAAGCAAAATAAAACGGCGCCTCGCTTTTTTCAAGCGAGGCGCCGTTTGGTTTTAGTGGTTGGCTTTTTCTGAAACTGTGGATTTCAGTTTCATCTCTTCAGGCGGCGGTTTTTTCTTAAACGCGCGTTTGCTGGTGGACTTGATGAAGTCAAAGACTACATAAATGGCAAAGAGCAAAAGTAACAGGCGCGCCACCTGAAATAACTGCGACGATGGCATGACGATCAATTGATTCAGCGACTCCATCCATGCTTTGGGTGTGTCGAGGTGGCCGGCCATGAAATCCGCCGCAAAATACAGCCCAACATAGACTGCGATGGCTAAGAAGAGATAAACAATCAGCATGGTGGCTCTCCTGATGTAAAGGACACGCGCCTTGATGTGGTTGGCGCCGTCCCGATGCGATTTCTCATTCAATTATGGCAGAATAACGGCAAAATAGCAGGACAAACGTTTGCATTGCAACGAAAGTGTCTGCTGTCTACACTGTTTGGCCGGTCAAATGGCCCATTCAGAGTTGCCTCTCCAACGACTTGATGCGCCTTGCGTTCGCATTCAATTTGCCAAAAATCCTTCTGACCGGCTTGTGTTGTCATTTTGTAACGCCGTTATGCCACAAAATATCACTTTCTTCAGCTCTGCGCCCGCGAGCCTCAAAAATACTCCCTTGCGCGCTGTGAGCAAAAGCATAGCCAATCAAATCTTGGCGCCGACTTTTGCGCTTTACACGCTCGGTTGCAAGGTCAATCAATACGATTCGCATCAAATCGCGCGCAGCCTTGTGGCGCGTGGTTTCCGGCGCGTGGAGTTCCGCGAAACTGCTGACCTTTATGTCATTGACACTTGCACCGTGACTGCCGAAGCCGATAAAAAATCGCGTAAAGCCGCCGCGCGCGCGCGCCGCAACAATCCCGATGCGCTGGTCGCCGTGACAGGTTGCGCGGCCACACGCAGCGCACAACAATTTGAACACGCCGCGCCTGGCGCGCTCATCTTAAGCAACGCGCAAAAATTGGAGTTGCCCGATTTAGCCGTGGACGCGCTGCTTTGCCAAACCGACTGGGCCGCGCGTTATGCGCTTTATCGCGAGCAAAGCGGTAGCGAACCGATGCCGTCGCCGACACGCGAGCGCGCCGTTTTGAAAATTCAGGACGGCTGCAATCACAAATGCGCCTTTTGCATCATTCCCAGCGTGCGCGGCGCTTCGGTTGTGCGTTCGCGCGAGGTTTTGATGGGCGAAGCGCGCGCTTTTGTGCGCGAAGGCGCCCGCGAGATTACCATTACTGGTGTTTCGATGGGCGATTGGGGGCGGGAAGCCGGAGGCGGAAGGCGGGAGGCAGGGCGCAACGCCGAATTGTGCGACCTGATTCGCGCGGTTTCAACCATCGAAGGCTTGGGGCGTGTGCGTGTTTCGTCGCTTGACCCGGCGGATGTGGACGAAGAGTTTCTGCAAACAGTGGCGCACACGCCCAAAGTGTGCCCGCACATTCATCTGGCGTTGCAGGCGGGCGGCAACGCCACTTTGCGCCGCATGAGGCGCCGTTATACGGGCGAATTATTCTTAAAATGGGCGCGGCGCTGGCGCGAAATCCGGCCCGATGGCGGTTTAACCACCGATATCATCGTCGGTTTTCCCGGCGAAAGCGAAGACGACTTCGCCCAGTCGCTGCGCATCGCCCGCGAAGCCAAATTTTCGGCGATTCATGTCTTTCCCTTTTCGCCGCGCGAGGGCACACACGCCGCGACTTTAGAAGAACATATCCTGCCCGCCATTCAAGACCGCCGCGTAGACGAACTTTTGGCCTTGTCACGCGATTTATCGGCACAGTTTGCCTCTCAATTCATCGGTCACAGCGTGCCGGTTCTCCTCGAAACGACAAAGAACGGCGTTGCCGAAGGCATGACCGAGAATTATCTCAAAACGCGGGTGATGAATGTGCCTTT
>JANMKN010000040.1:0-1892 GCA_031372065.1 Abditibacteriaceae bacterium
TTTCCAGTTGCGGGTTCGGTAAGTGCGCTTCTTTTGGGAGCGGCGGCGCTTTGGCGAGCGCTGGGCGTTTTTCTTTTTCTTTTTCACACTTCAAGATTAACCTCCTTACCGAACCCGTGGCTATTCGCGCAACAAAGCCCTTTGCAAGTGTCGCGCGGAATTTATTGGTTCACCGTTTTGTCCTTGGTGACAGCGTTTTTGTTGTGTCAGAACTTGGTCAATGGCAAAACCGGCAAGATTTTGATTGCTCTACGCGATGGAGAAAATCGCACGCGTTTTATCGGCTACAATCCCGTGCTCGGCAAAATGCTGACCCGGCGCAGCGGCGCACTGGCGATGAATCCGAAAATCTTTCTGCTCGATGAACCAATACAAGGTATTCAACCTTCTGTCGCGCAGGAAATTGAATACGCCATCCAAACCATCAAAAAGAAGCGCGAAATCGCCGTGTTATTAGTGGAACAAAGCCTTGAGTTCGCCACCACTATCGCCGATCACACTTGTATCATGGACAAAGGCACCATCGTGGCCCAAGGTAGCCCCAATGAACTTTTCGAAGAAATGGTGCGCGGCCATTCTTGTTGGCTCAATTGAAGTCGGAAAATTCGCGGATATTGTGTTGGGGAATCCGGCCTTTTTCGGAGTGAAACCGGAGATGATTCTCAAAGGCGGCGCCATCGCCTATGCCCAAATGGGCGATCCGAATGCCAGTATTCCTACGCCGCCGCCGCAAATGGGTCGCCCGATGTTCGGCGCCTTTGGCCGTGCGCTCCATCCGACGAATTTAACCTTTTGCGAAAGATGAATTTCAAAGGGTAAATCAGCGCTTTACCAAGGCAACCCAAAAGGCAACTGCCGCTCTTTTCATCGGCTAAAGTTTGAATGTCGCTCGCTGTCAAAGTCTGCTCGTGGGCTTCGCCCAACTTTTGTATCAATTGGCGTCGAAAAAAGTGTGTGCCAACTCGTCCACGAAAAGCAGCGGAATGAGCGGCGTTAATCCGACTAAAACGGCGTGGGTGAGGATGAGGTTTTCATTCGTTGGTTGCGGCATTGTCAGGCTTCTCTTTTCGCCGCGAACGCGTCGGTGCGACTTCAAACTCCGACAAAACGCGGCCACTTTCCAGTTCATCGCCGAGTTTTGTCGCTAAAATGCAGGCATTACCGCCATCGGTGATGATGTGGTCAACCGTAATCGTTACATCCAAACATTCGCGCACGACAACTTCGTCATTAACCACCCACGGACGCTTGGACAGGCCGCCAATCGTGAAGCCGAGCGAGTAGGGCGTAATGGGAAAACCCCAGCCGCCGCGCCCATCGGAAAACTGCGTGATGGATGTGATGAAAACCGACGACAAATGCTTCGCCATGCCGCGCCGCCATTTGGGAACGACGCTGGTAACGCCATAAAGACCGCGCCGCATCCAGTTTGGCAACGAGGCAAATTTCATCGCCATTTGATAGCCTTTTTCGCCGGAAACGGCGCGGCGGCGCAAACCGCGAATGGCTTCGGTCATCTCGTGTGAAATTTCCGTCAGATTCTTTTCGTCCACTTTTTCAAACGGCATCAAAAGTGGCATTCCTTCATCGCCGCCCACACCCGTAACTACGGTCAGCATAACATTCACATGGCGCGGAACAAGCAATTTATCTTTATACAATGACGCCATGCGTTCGGGATTTTCGGCCAGAACCACACCCACGCAACGCGCAAAATATGCCACCAAACTGGGTGGGCGCTGTTTATTAGCAACGCACTGGCGCGAAAACTCGGTGAACTTGGAAATGTCGCACGAACCGATGACGTGCAGGTTGTGCTTGCCCCGACTCAGGCGCAAACCGTCGTCCAACAAGCGGCGGTAGGGAACGAGTTGCTTGATTTCGCGCAGGTC
>JANMKN010000047.1:0-50267 GCA_031372065.1 Abditibacteriaceae bacterium
CCATCGCAGTTACCGGCGCGTTTGACCCAAGCCGCGGCGCTGCCACCCGCCTCAAGGCGATCGATCCAGCGCTCACTGCCTTCGACAACGCCAGTGCCGTCATTGCCGCGTCCGATGTGTTGCACATCGCCTCGCCGCCGCCGCTCAGCCATCTCGGTTATCTCGATCAATGCGCGCGCGCCGGCAAAGCCGCGCTCTGCGAGAAGCCGCTCGCGACCGATGTCGATGCCGCAACCGCCTTGGTCCGTGCGCTTGAGGCCGGCTCAATGCGCGCCGCCGTCAACTTCCCGTTCGTCTCCTCGCCCGCCGTCGATCATCTTCAACGCTGGATGCAAGACGGCACCGTTGGCACGCCGCAACGTGTCGACATCACCATGGCCTTCGCCGCCTGGCCGCGCCCCTGGCAGATGGACGCGATCGGCTGGCTCGACGGACCGGCCGAAGGCGGTTTCCTGCGCGAGGTCGGATCGCACCTCTTGTTTCTGACGGGGCGCCTGTTGGGACCCATGCTCCTGATCGACGGCAAGGCGACCTACCCGCCCGATGGCCGCAGCGAACGTGCCGTGCGCGCGCGGCTCCGCGCCGGGAACGTTCCCGTGGCCGTCACCGGCAACGCCGGCACCGCGTCGCAAGCCGATCACAACACCTGGACGCTCACCGGCAGTGCCGGCCGCGTCCGCCTGCGCGACTGGTTGATCGCCGAACGCGAGATCGACGGCGCGTGGCGCGCACAGCCCGGCGAGATATCGAACGACGCGGCTCGTCCCGTCTCACTCGCCCGCCAACTCGACAAGATTGCCGCCATGACCCGCGGCCAGCCAACCAACCTCGCCACCCTCGACGAAGCCCTCCGCGTGCAAACCCTCGTCGAGGCAATCCTGCGGGCGTGACGCACCACTTCGCTTCGCGACTGGCTGACCTGCCAGACCGTTTGGGCGGGACACCCGCCCAAACCCACCCGCTTTTTGTTGCAACCCGTGCCTCACTCGCAGCGCGATCAGTTCATTGCCGCCCAATAAGCTGAGGGGTTTTGGGAGCAGCCCTCCCCAAAGGGATGTTGGGCAAGCCCCAAAAGCGAAAAGAAATATTCGCTCATGGAGCGGCGCACCATGATGGACTGGCTGGTCGCGCCGCAGCTTCGCACCGTGCCGGGACTGGCCGAAGTCAACACCTTCGGCGGCGAAGCCAAGCAGTATCAAGTCTCGGTTGATCCCAACAAATTGGCGGCGCGCAAGTTAGATATGCGCCAGGTGTTCGAGGCTTTGGAGCGCGGCAACCGGAATGCGGGCGGGGCTTACATCACGCGCGGCGCGGAGCAGCAACTGATTCGCGGCTCCGGCCTGGTGCGCGGGTTGGACGACATCCGCAACATCGTCATCACTTCGGAAAAGGGCATCCCGGTCAAGGTCGGGGACGTGGCCGAAATCGGCTACGGCGCGGCGGTGCGCCAGGGCGCCATTACCCGCAACGGCGAGGGCGAGCAGGTCTATGGTATCACCATGCTGCTGCTCGGCGAAAATGGCCGCGTCGTCGTGCAGCGCGTCAAGGACAAGATCAAAGCGATTCAGAAGACGCTGCCGCCCGGCACCGAATTGAACGGCTTTTTAGACCGCTCCTTACTGATTCAGCGCGCTGTCGAGACGGCGGTGCGCAACCTGGTTGAGGGCGCGGTCTTAGTGGTCATTGTCCTGTTCCTGTTCCTCTTGCAGGCCCGCGCCGGTCTGATCGTGAGCAGCCTGATTCCGCTCTGCCTGCTCTTTGCCATCATCGGCATGAAGTATTTCGATGTCTCGGCCAACCTGATGAGCTTGGGCGCCATTGACTTCGGCCTTTTGGTGGACGGCACCATCATTATTGTGGAGAACGCGGTGCGGCGTCTGGCCGAGCGGCGCCACCAACTGGAACGCGATCTTACCCAGAGCGAACACGACGACACGCTGTTTCAAGCGACGGTGGAAGTCATCAAGCCGGTCGTCTTCGGCATGATCATCATCATCAGTTCCTACCTGCCCATTCTGAGCTTGGTGGGCATCGAGGGCAAGATGTTCCGCCCGATGGGGCAGACCGTGATTTTGGCGTTGGTGGGCGCGCTCATCATGTCCATCACGCTGATCCCTGCGCTCTGCTCGTTCTTCCTCAAAATCCGCGTCGAGACCGTCAACCCGGTATTGGAGCGCATCGGGCGCTGGTATGAGCCGGCGCTGCAAAAAGTCATTCGTCGCCGCACGATGACCGTGGGCGCCTCGGTCGTCTTTTTCGTGGCGTGCATGGCGCTCTTTCCTCTCCTCGGATCAGAGTTCATTCCCAAGCTGGACGAAGGCTCCATCGCCATCTCCGGGGTTTATCCGCCCAGCATTTCCCTGGAAGAATCGGTGCGCCGTCAGAAAGTCATGGAAGGCGCGCTCAAGACAAAGTTTCCCAACGAAATAGATACCATCGTCAGCCGCATCGGGCGTCCCGAACTGGCGACGGACCCGATGCTGGTCAGCCAGGCTGATATTTTGGTGTCGCTCAAGGCCAAGGAAGGTTGGAAGGAGGCGGAATCGAAAGAGGAACTGGTCGAGAAGATGTCCGAGGTTCTGGGCGAATTGCCCGGCGTCGGCACCAGCATGTCGCAGCCGATTGAAATGCGCATGAACGAGCTGATCGAAGGCGTGGGCATTCGCGGCGATGTCGGCATCAAGCTGTTTGGCCCCGACCGCGAAGTTCGTCAGCAATATGCCGACCGCATCGCTGCCGTGGCGCGCAAGATTTCCGGCGCCACCGATGTCTCGGTGGAAACTACGGCGGGTTTGCCCCTGCTTGATATTCGCATCAACCGCGACGAAGTGGCGCGGCATGGCATCAGCGTGGGCGACGTGCAGGATGTCATCGAAACCGCGCTGGGCGGCAAGGAAGCCTCCACCATCGTTGAAAGCAACCGGCGCTTTCCGCTCGTGGTGCGACTGGCTAAGAATTTTCGCACCGATCCTGATGCCATTGGGCGCATTTTGGTTCACGCGCCGGAAGGCCAGGAAGTGCCGCTTTCGCAAATTGCGGACATCGTTTCGACCGAAGGCCCGGTGCAGCTTTCCCGCGAAAACGGCGAGGGCCGCACCGTGATTCAGGCCAACGTGCGCGGGCGCGATTTGGGCAGCGTCGTCCAGGAGTTGCAGGCGCGGGTCGAGCGCGAGGTCAAATTGCCGCCCGGCTACCGTCTGGAATATGGCGGCACTTTCGAGAAAATGGAATCGGGCCGTCAGCGATTGATGATCGTGGTGCCGATTACCTTTGCCGTGATTTTTCTGCTGCTCTTCACGACCTTCGGCTCGTTCAAGCAGGCGTCCTTAGTCTTCACCGGGATTCCCTTCGCCATCACCGGCGGCATCCTCGCGCTGATGGCGCGCGGGATGCCGTTCAGCATTTCGGCGGGCATCGGCTTTATCGCTTTGTTCGGCGTGGCCGTGCTCAACGGCGTGGTGCTGGTCGAGTTCATCAACGAATTGCGCCATCACGGCATGGCGTTGGAAGAGGCCGTCGTCAAGGGCGCGCGGTCGCGGCTGCGTTCCATCCTCATGACCGGCGCGGCGCCCGCCATCGGCTTCATCCCGATGGCACTCGCACACGGAGCGGGTGCTGAAGTGCAAAAGCCCTTAGCGACCGTCGTCATTGGCGGTTTGATTACGTCCACGCTGTTGACGTTGTTCGTGCTGCCCACCCTCTACAACTGGTTTGAGAAGGACGAGCCGCGCGAAGTCGAGGTGTAACGATGCCCAGCAACTTCCCCGATGACTTGCCCGATAACAATGACGGCCCCGATGAATTTTCCTTGGGGCGCGTGTTATGGCTGCCGGCGCTCTTCTGCGGCGTGCTGCTGCCGCTGCTGCTCTTCGGGAAGTTGGCTGAACGGGTGTGGCGGCATGGGGGATTCAAGCGAGACCTGCCTATTCTCCACTTCATCCACGGTTACGCGGGGTCTTGGCTGGACTTCGTCATGATTTTAATTTCCCTGCTTGCCGCCCCGCGCCTGCTGCTGCTTTTGGCCGGGATGCTGACTTTGTGGCTGGCGGGGCACAGGCGGCCCCGCAGCGCAGTTTTCCTGCTGCTGTCGGTGGGCGGCGCCGCGCTACTCAACCTCGCCGCCAAGTCGTGGTTTCGGCGCGACCGGCCCATGCTTTGGCCTTCACCCGCGCCGGAAAGGGATTTTGGTTTCCCCAGCGGCCATGCCATGTTGTCTTTGGCTTTTGCGACCGCGCTTCTTTTTCTGCTGTGGCCCGCGCCGGGCCGCTGGGCGATCTGTTTGACGGCGGGACTCTTTACAGTGCTGGTTGGAGTGTCCCGCCTATATTTGGGCGTGCATTTTCCGTCCGACATCGCAGCGGGTTGGACTGCTGCGATGGCTTGGACGGTCGGGTTGTATTTCGTCTGCGGACGATTGGGAAAGGGAGAAACGAAATGAAATCGTTGCTGTTGGTGCCGCTGCTGGCGGCTGTGTTGGCCACGGGGAATCCTGCTGTGGCGCAACCCGCCAAGCGTGCGGGTGACTTTGAAAAGCCGTTTCGGTTGGTGGCGCGCCCTCAAGCGCAGGCGCAAACCGCTCCTGCGTTCGGCGGCGGGGCTGCCGGCGGCGCTGACGCGGGCGGCGAAGAAAAGACGTTTCGCATCCTAATCGTCAAGCACGTTTATGCCGGGGGCATCGCGGCCTTATTTAAAGAGGCAGGCGTTATTCCGACCGCACCGTTCGTTTCTCCCGGCTCAAGGAATAGTGGGGGGCAGGGCGGACGCGGTGGACAAGGTGGCGGTTTTGGAGGGCAAGGCGGTGGTGGATTTGGCGGACAGGGCGGTGGCTTCGGAGGAGGCGGAGGATTTGGCGGTGGTGGCGGTGGGTTTGGTGGAGGAGGCTTCGGCGGCAACCAAGGCGGTGGTGGATTTGGCTGCCGCTTTTGAAAAGGCTATCATGAAACAAATTTTTCCAGCAATGGCGCTACTCGCTCTGCTTTACGGGCTTGACCCGTCCAGCAAGCTCTTCTGGCCCAGTGACGTTTATGCCGAATCCATTCTTGTGGCTCAAACGGTCACTGTTGCCGCTCCATTGCCCGGTTCGCCGAAGAAACCGGCGGCGCCCGGCAAAAAATGGGTGCATCCGTCCTTCAAAGGGGCGCAAGGTGCCGGCTGGATTCAGGTGCCCGATAAGCCTGTCGTCACGACAACCGGGCCGGCGGCAACCGCGCCGCGAGGCTCGGAAATCGTCGGCGACCACTGGCACTGGCCGGGGGATTACATGACGGTTCTGCACGGCGAACGATGGGGCCGCGCCGGGCGCCTTGGCACTTGGAAGGTTCCTATTCGCAAAGTGCCGTAAACGCGCCATGAACCCGCTAACCCAGATAGTCGCGTTCGCACTGCTCCCCGCTGCCGCCATGATGACGGGCGGCGGCATCGCACTCTGGCGCCCGCCCAACGCGACGTGGCGCAGCGCGATTCTGCACTTCGCGGCGGGCGTGGTATTTTCGGTTGTCGCCGTCGAACTGCTGCCGGACATCGTGAAACAGCACGCGCCGCTCGAAGTCACAATCGGCTTTAGCGGAGGCGTGCTGGCGATGCTCGCCGTGCGTTCCCTGATGAGCCGCGCCGAGGAAAAAGCGAAAGCAAACGCGGAACCTTCGCCGTCATCCGGTGCGTTGCCGTTGGGACTGCTGCTGGGCATCGCGGTAGATTTGGTGGTGGACGGCCTCTTGCTCGGCGTCGGCTTTGCGGCGGGACAAAAAGAAGGCGTGCTGCTGGCTTTGGCGCTGACGGTGGAAGTTCTGGCTTTGGGTTTGGCGACCGGCGCGCAATTAGGGCAAAGCGGGTTCGCGCCGCCCCGCGTTTTGGGCTTCTGCGCGGGGTTGGCGCTTTCTTTTCTCATCGGCGCCGTAGCAGGCGCGACGCTGCTGCACAACTTGCGCGGAGAGGCGTTGGAACTGGTTTTGTCGTTCGGTTTGGCGGCGCTGCTCTTTCTCGTCACGGAAGAACTGCTTGTCGAAGCGCACGAAGAAGCCGAGACCCCGCTGCTGACCGCCACCTTTTTCATTGGCTTTCTCTGCTTCCTGATTTTAGGAATGGTTGCATAGCGTTCTAAACGACAAGGAGGTGATTTGAATGGAACAACATAAAGACTTGCAAAGCTGCATTGAGGCTCTGGAAGAGTGCCTGCACCAATGCCAGCATTGCGCGGGCCATGACATCCGTGAGGGCAACATGGCCGACTGTGCGCTGATTTGTCTCGACTGCGCCGATGCTTGCGCTGCCACGCTCAAAGCGATGGCGCGCGGCTCGAAGCATCACGGCGACTTCGCGGCACTTTGCGCGCACATCTGCCGCGAATGCGCGGCGGAGTGCGCCAAGCACGCCGATCATCACGAGCATTGCCTGACCTGCAAGCGAGCGTGTGAGGTATGCGCCGCCGAGTGCGAAAAACACGCTGGCGAGACTCACGTTTAAGTCTGCTGCGTGCTTGAAGAGTTTCCATAGCGTCAGCGGCGGGGCAAAAGGTAAGGCAGCCCGCCGCTGACGACCTTGGTGTGAGGGAAACGACGAGGAGAAATGTCCAAAGGGATTTTTTACGCTGTGTCTGCCGCCGTGCTTTTCGGCCTCAGCACGCCCGCCGCGAAGTGGCTGGTCGGTCAGATGCCGCCCGCTTTGCTGGCCGGTTTGCTTTATGCCGGTTCCGGGCTGGGATTGGCGGCTCTCTCCCTGTTCCGGCATGGCGGCGAGGCATCGTTGACGCGCCGCGACTGGCCGTGGCTGGGCGGTGCGGTTTTGTTTGGCGGCGTGCTGGCGCCGCTGGCGCTGATGTTCGGCCTGCAACGCACGCCGGGCGGCGTGGCATCGCTGCTCTTGAACCTCGAAGGCGTGCTTACTGCGCTGCTGGCCTGGTTCGCTTTTCGGGAGAACTTTGATAAGCGCATCGCGCTCGGCATGGCGCTGATCGTCGGCGGAGGCGCCTTGCTGTCGTGGCAGGGCGGCGGACAACTGACGTGGGGCGCGGGATTCATCGCCTTGGCGTGCCTTTGTTGGGGGCTGGACAACAACCTGACGCAGAAAGTATCCGCCGCCAACCCGCTGCATATCGCCATGACCAAAGGACTGGTTGCCGGCGTGGTGAATACAGCTCTGGCGCTGTCTCTTGGCGCAAAACTGCCAGCGTTGCCGGTGTTGGGAGCTACGCTGGCGGTTGGCTTCTTGGGCTACGGCCTGAGCCTGCTGCTTTTCGTGCTGGCGCTTCGTCACATCGGCACGGCGCGCACCGGGGCCTATTTTTCCCTCGCGCCTTTTGTCGGCGCGGTCATCGCCATTCCACTGTTGCACGAGCCGGTCGGAGCGATTTTCTTTGCCGCCGCGCTTCTGATGGGTGCGGGCGTCTGGCTGCATCTGAGCGAGAACCACGTCCACGAGCATCGCCACGAGCGGCTGGAACACGCGCACCGGCACGTCCACGATAATCATCATCAGCACGAGCATCCGCCGGGCATTGACCCGCGCGAGCCGCACACGCATCACCACGTTCACGAGCCGATGACGCATTCGCACCCCCATTTTCCCGACATTCATCATCGGCACGGTCACAGCCATTGAGGAGAAACCATGAAAGAAGTAAAGGCCATCATTCAGCCGTTCATGCTGAACCACGTATTAAACGCGCTGCACCAGATCGAGGGCTTGCCCGCCGTGACCGTCTCCGAGGTGCGCGGTATTGACACCGGGCGGGGCCGGTTCGAGCAGGTGGTAAAGAGCAAGCTCGAAATCATGGTGCCGGACGAACTCACCGAAGCCGTGGTGCGTGCGATCCAAGCCCACGCCCACACCGGCAAGGCGGGCGATGGGCGGGTCTTCATAATTCCCATCGAAAGCAGCGTCAAAATTCGCACTGGGGAAGCCGACAATGAAACTGGTTAACCCCCTGCGTTTCACGGGCCTGTTCGGGTTACTCCTATTGGTCGCCAACCCAACCTTGAGTGCCAAGCGCCCGCAGTCCTTGTGGACGCAAGCCATCGTCGTGCCTATCCTCATCGAAGCAGAGCCGATAGAGGGTGCCACTCCACGCGCCGATGTCGAGGCCGTGGCCAAGCGGCTGTCAGAATCGGCCACCGGGGAAGCCGGCAGGCGATTGCTCAAGGAGCGAATCGCTGTTACTGTGGAGACAACTCCACCCGCAGCGGTGGTGCTCTCCGGCACGATCCGCCTGCCGTTATCGCTGCCGCCGCGCGTTATCGGCCTGCGCGCCCATGACCGCCAAGGGGCGTTCGCTACGGCTCATTTCACTCTCCGCGACGCGGGCGGCAAGGTTATCACCGAGGAGACCGCCATGCTCAAATGGGACGAAGTGCGTTGGCTTCGCGGCGGCGGGCACTACCGACGCAATCGCGCGCTGGATGAGGTGCTGCAAGACACCGCTCGCTCCGCGACTGCGCGCGCCGTCAAGCGTTTGAGCCAAAAGCTAAACGAAAAGCCATCAACGCCATGACACACCAACACGAGGCGCAAGCCTCACCCGACAATCACGATCACGACGGCCACGGACATGGTCACGGCTCAGGCCACAGCCACGCGCCCGCGAACTTCGGGCGGGCCTTCGCCATCGGCGTCGCGTTGAACATGGCCTTCGTTGCCACGGAAGCGACGTTCGGCGTGCTGTCGCATTCATTGGCGCTCGTCGCCGACGCCGGCCATAACCTCAGCGACGTTTTCGGCTTGCTCTTGGCCTGGGGCGCGAGTGTTCTGGTTAAGCGCGCCCCGACGCTGCACCGCACTTATGGGTTGCGCCGCTCTTCGGTGCTGGCCGCGTTGTTCAACGCCATCTTCCTGCTCATCGCCATCGGCGCGATAGCGTGGGAGGCGGTTCATCGCTTCGGCAATCCAGCGCCGGTCGGCGGCAATACGGTGATGATCGTCGCCGGAATCGGCATCGTCATCAACGCAGCAACAGCGTGGCTCTTCATGTCGGGGCGGGACAGCGACATCAACATTCGCGGGGCTTATCTGCACATGGCCGCCGATGCCGGCGTCTCGGTGGGCGTGGTCTTGGCCGGCTTAGCCATTCGCCTGACCGGAGCGTCCTGGATTGATCCGGTTGTGAGTCTGGTGATCGTAGCGGTGATCGGAGTCGGCACATGGGGCTTGCTCCGTGATTCGGTAAACCTCGCGCTCGATGCGGTGCCCGAAGGCATTGAGGTGGACGAAGTCAAAGCGTATCTCGCAAGCCTGCCTGACGTGAGCGAAGTCCATGACTTGCATATCTGGGGCATGAGCACGACGGAAACGGCGCTGACGGCGCATCTGGTCCGTTCAAGCGACCGCGTGGACGACGCCCTGCTTGAACAGGCCGCGCGCGAACTGCACGACCGCTTCAGCATAGAGCACACGACCCTGCAATTTGAGAACGCATCCCACGCTTGCGCGCAGGCGCCTGACGAGGTGCTGTGAAGGCGTAAAGCCGGACCGAGGGACAATCGAGCCTTTGGTATAAAGGATTAACCCCTTGGCGAACGCGGCGGGTGGATGGTTTTTGGAACGAATATGAAACACCGCATCACCGGCCAATTGGCCTACGCCGTATTTATGCTCGTCTTCTTCCCGTTCTGGTTTCTCAGCAGCTTGCTGCATATCCATGAATGGCGGGGCCTGCTGCTGGCGGTCGTTTTGTCGGCGCTCGTGACATGGGGCGGTGCGCCGCTGTGGATGAGGATTTACAGCCGTCCAAAACCATCTGCGAAAGACTACCGCAACCCGTCTCTGGGCAGCCGCGCGGAACGGCGCGAACTGGCTAAAAGGCATCGCTCACGCGATTGACTGCACTCCGGGCCGAAAGGTGCTGCTATTCCGCCGATGAAAATGGAGTGCTTGCCCGACTCCCTTTGTGCTATCGAAATCCTGCTCTCGGCACCTCAATGAAATTCCACCATTTTGGCATCGCTGCCATTTTAGCCCTGCCGCTCGACGCGATCTTTCTGACTTCCGGTCTCAAAGGCTCGCAAAGCATCCCACTGGCGTGCCTTGTCGCAGTCGCCATCGTCTGGTGGTTCCGCAAGCCGCTGGACGGCCTGATGCACCCGCCGCAACTTCCCAAAGACCGTTACAAAGACCTCGCGCACGGCAACCGGCGCACCCGCCGCGCCAAGGAGCGGCGCAGCCGCTAAGTTAAAACCAGATTCCATGTCCAATCATCTTCAAGAACCCACGTTGCAGTTAGAAATTCCCGTCATCCTGCCCGGCGTGGACGATGAAAAGGACGGCTGCGTCGAGCGTCTGCAAAATCGCCTTCGCGCGCAAACCGGCATCCGGCAGGTTCACATCGACCAAAAGGACGGCAAGCCGGTCTTGTGCCTGCACTACGATCCGAATTTGGTGCCGCTGGAAAAATTAGAGCGCATGGTGCGCGACGAAGGCGCCCAGATGACGGAGCGTTTTCGCCACGAAACGCTGCCGCTCAAAGGCATGGCGCAGGGCACCAACGTCGCCAACGTCGAAGACGGCGTGCGCCGCGTGCCGGGAGTCCTCAGCGTCGCGGTTAACTACGCCGCCGAAATTATGCGCGTCGAATATGACTCGACGCAGACGGATCGCGACGCCATCGTGCGCGCCGTGCGCGGCATGGGCTATCGCGTCCCCGACGCGCCGCAAGCACCAACGCAAATCAGCGGCGAAACACCCGACCCGCACGCCGGACACAAGCACGACCACGAAGGACACGGCGACCACGCCGGGCATTCGCACGAAGAACACGCCGGCCATGAACATGACGATGCAGGTCACGAACCGCATGAGGAAAAAGGTGGGCACGCCGGACATTCGCACGGGCCGGTTGACCCGAACGCCAACTGGTTGCAAAGAAACTCGGAATTGGCACAGTCCCTGTTGTGCGGCTTGCTGGCGGGTTTGACCTTTCTGGGACAAAAATACTTTGGCTTGGCGGAGCCGGTCGCCATCGGTATCTACATTCTGGCTTACCTCGCGGGCGGCTACGATCTGGCGCGTCACACGCTGCCGACTGTGCTGCGCGGCAAGTTCGATGTTGAATTTTTGATGCTGGTCGCCGCCGTTGGCGCTGCGGCGCTGGGCGAATGGTTCGAGGGCGCGTTGCTCTTGTTCTTATTCTCATTCGGCCATGCGCTCGAACATTTCGCGATGGATCGGGCGCGTAATGCGATAGAGGCACTGGGAAAGCTGACCCCCAAGGTCGCTCTCGTGCGACGCGACAACGTGGAAACCGAGGTGCCGGTCGAGCAGCTTCGCATCGGCGACGTGGCGATTGTGCGGCCCGGAGACCGCGTGGCGGTGGACGGCAAAATAACCGTTGGGCGCTCGGCCATTGACCAAAGCCCGATCACCGGCGAAAGCGTGCCGGTCGAGAAAAACGTCGGCGACGGCGTTTTTGCCGGTTCCATCAACGGCGACGGTGCCATTGAAGTCGAAGTCACCAAGCTGGCTAAAGACACCACGATGTCGCGCGTCATCAAAATGGTCGAGGAAGCGCAAAGCCAGAAGTCGCCGACGCAAACCTTCACCGACCGCTTTGAGAAGATGTTCGTGCCCATCGTGCTGGGCATCGTCGTTTTAGCCGCCGTCGCGCCGCCTCTGCTGGGCTGGCTGACGTGGAAAGCCGCGATTCTGCGCGCATTGAGCACTCTGGTCGCAGCTTCGCCCTGTGCGCTGGCCCTTGCGACTCCCTCGGCTGTTCTGGCCGGCATCGCTCAGGCGGCGCGCAACGGCGTGCTGATAAAAGGCGGCGTGCATCTGGAGAATCTCGGCTCGCTGCAAGCCATCGCGCTGGATAAAACCGGCACCATCACGCGCGGCAAGCCCGCCGTTTCCGACATCCTTCCCATTGGCATGGATGAAAAGGAGTTCCTCAGCCTGGTCGCGGCGGTTGAGACGCGCTCGACGCATCCTCTGGCGCAAGCCGTCGTGCGCCGCGCGCAAGAGCAAAAGCTGGAACTTCCGGGTGCAGGCGAACTGCAAAACTTGCAGGGACTCGGCGTGCAAAGCGAAGTCGGCGGCCAACTGATTCGCATCGGCAATTTGAAGATGTTCGAGGCGGCTAAAATCGCCGTGCCACCCGATTTAACGGCCAAAGTTCAGGCGCTAAGCGACGCAGGCAAGCCGATCATGGTCGTGGGGCGCGGCGAGCAAATCATCGGCGCGCTGGCCTTGGCCGACGAGATTCGCCCCGAAAGCCGTGCGGCGCTGGAACAACTGCGCGCGATGGGCGTGCCCAATCTCATCATGCTGACCGGCGACAACGCGCGCGTGGCTAAAACCATTGCCCAAACCGCCGGCGTGACCGATTTTCGCGGCGACCTGATGCCCGAAGACAAAGTGAAGGCGCTAAAAGACCTGCTGCAAAAATATGGTCAAGTGGCGATGGTCGGGGACGGAGTCAACGACGCGCCCGCACTGGCGACGGCCACCGTGGGCATTGCGATGGGAGCGGGCGGAACCGACGTGGCCTTGGAAACCGCCGATGTCGCCCTCATGGCCGACGACATGACCAAGCTGCCTTTTGCGGTTGGCCTGAGCCGTCAGTCGCGCGCCATCATCAAGCAAAACCTGTGGATTTCGCTGGGCGTCATCGCGGTTCTGATGCCTTCGACGTTATTCGGATTGGCCGGAATCAGCGCCGCCGTGATTTTCCACGAAGGCAGCACTCTCGTCGTCGTCGCCAATGCGCTCCGGCTTTTGCGCTACCGTTTGCCGTCCAACTGAGTTTTCAGCAACAGCTTAATGAGTTGCGGCTCATTCCGAGTTGCGCGTAAAACCAATATCGGCCCAAAATCAATGTCAGTCATCAAACCTATGCGGCGCGCACTTTCGTGGAAAACGGCATGGCGAGCAAGTATTCACTTGCTCGCTATGTTTTCACTTCTGCTCATGGCTGTGGCGCCGCAAGCTGATGATTACTGGCAGAGCGATCCTCCAATCAGCGACAAACTTCCTGAACTCGTCTATTGGTTGCCACAGGTTGTTGCTCAGACGCCTACGGTCACTCCAGGAAATGCTCGAATCGGAGGCAAAGCGTGCAGCATTTCCAGCTCGCGTCACTCCACGCTGGTAGACCCTGATGGGGATGCCTACAGCCTCTTAACCAAATACTCGCTCGAATCACCGCATTTCACGCCAGCTTTTCTCGGCGGGGTATGCGATGCAAGCGAACCATGCTTTGCTCCTCTACTCCCTGCGGCGCCGACCAAGCGCGGCCCGCCGCTGCCTGATGCCGTAGCCTTTTTCTTCTCTCTCCGCGCCCCTCCTCTTGGCTGACGCTTTTTAGTAGATCAGACGGGACTTTTCGTCGCGTCCTGTGATTTCGAGCGTCCGGGCCAAGTTCCATACGGCTACATCGTGCGATGTGGCGCCGTTCACTTCCGCCCTTCTGACGCCGGATTCAACTGCCCCATAGTGTCAGGAGATTGCCTTGAAATTGACGTTTGTCGTGATTCTCTTACTGTGTGCGGGCGAACTTCGCTTTGAGCGATTCGCCCCAAGCGAACTGATGGAGGACTCAGCATGATTGAACGGATCATCGAGTTTTCCATCCGCCAGCGCGTCGTCGTAGTCATCATAGCGTTGCTGATCGTTGGTGCCGGGCTGCTCTCGGCCACGCGACTGCCGATTGACGCCGTGCCGGACATCACCAATAAGCAGGTGCAAATCAACGTCAAGGCGCCTTCTCTGGGACCGGAGGACATGGAGCGCCAGATTACTTTTCCGCTCGAAGTGGCATTAGGCAGCCTGCCGCGTCGCCAAGAGATGCGTTCGCTTTCGCAGTTCGGCTTGTCGCAGGTGACCATCGTGTTTGACGACGACGTGGACATTTACTTCGCGCGCCAGCTTGTCAACGAACGCTTGCAGGAAGCGCGCGACAGCCTGCCTGCCGGCGCGCAGATCGAGTTAGGGCCGGTCAGCACTGGCTTAGGCGAAATCCTTCATCTGACGCTCGACGGCCCCAAGTATTCGCTGATGCAGCGGCGCACCATGATGGACTGGATCGTGGCGCCGCAGCTTCGCACCGTGCCCGGCATCGCCGAAATAAACACGATGGGCGGCCAAGCCAAGCAGTATCAAGTGCTGGTTGACCCGGAAAAGCTGATCGCCCGCAAGCTGACGATGCGCCAAGTGTTCGAGGCGCTCTCGCGCGGCAACCAGAACGCCGGGGGCGCTTACATCACGCACGGCGCGGAGCAGCAGATCGTGCGCGGTTCCGGCCTCGTTGAAAGTCTGGACGACATTCGCAGCATGGCGATTACCGCCAATAACGGCGTGCCGGTTACTATCGGCGAAGTGGCCGAAGTGGGCTACGGCGCTGCGGTGCGGCAGGGTGCCGTCACGCAGGACGGCAAGGGCGAGACCGTGATTGCCGTCACCATGCTGCTGCTCGGCGAGAACGGACGCGTCGTGGTGCAGCGCGTAAAGGACAGGGTCAAGGAGATTCAAAAGTCGCTGCCGCCCGGCACGCAGTTGAACGGCTTGCTGGATCGCTCGGAACTCATCGGACGCGCCATCGAGACGGCGGCGCGCAACTTGGTTGAAGGCGGCGTTCTGGTCATCGTGGTGCTGTTTTTGTTTCTCTTGCAGGCCCGCGCCGGGCTGATCGTCTCCAGCGCCATTCCGATTTCGATGCTGATCGCGCTCATCGGCATGAACTACTTCGGCGTGTCGGCGAACCTGATGAGTTTGGGCGCGATTGACTTCGGCCTGATCGTGGACGGGGCCGTGATAATCGTGGAAAACACCGTGCGCCGCCTGTCCGAGCGCCGACAGCATCTGGCTCGCACCCTTTCCGCTGACGAGCGCGACGGCGTTATATTGCAAGCGGCCAATGAAGTGCTCAAACCGGCGATCTTTGGCATGGGCATTATCATCGCGGCCTATATTCCGATCCTCACCTTGCAGGGCGTCGAAGGCAAAATGTTCCGTCCGATGGGCCAGACGGTTATCATGGCGCTCGGTGGTGCGACGCTGCTCTCCCTCACTCTTATTCCGGCGCTGTGCGCGTTCTTCTTGAAAGTCCGGGAGGAAAAGGAAAACCCTGTCGTAGAGCGCATTCAACATGGCTATGCGCCGGCTTTGCGTTGGTCGATGCACCATCGAGCGCTGACCGTTGGGACCGCGCTGATTTTTCTGGCGCTGTGCCTGTCGTTATTCCCTCGCCTTGGCTCCGAGTTCATTCCCGAACTCGATGAGAACGCTATTGGCCTGGAAGTCACCTATCCGCCCAGTATTTCACTGGAAGAGGTTGTCAGGCGGCAGGCGGTGATGGAGCGTGTTCTCAAAGAAAAGTTTCCCGATGAAATCGAAACGGTGCTTTCTAAGATGGGCCGCTCCGAACTGGCAACCGATCCGATGACTCAAAGTGCCGGCGACGTGATGATCCCGCTCAAACCGCCGGGAGAATGGAAGCAGGCGCACTCTAAAGAAGATTTGGTCGAAAAGTTCGCTAAGGTGCTGGATGAGGTGCCGGGCGTGGGCGCGGCCATCTCGCAGCCGATTAAAAGCCGCATGATGGAGTTGGTCGAAGGCGTCGGCATCCGGGGCGACGTGGGCATCAAGCTGTTCGGCCCAGACCGCCAAGTGCGCCAGCAGTTTGCCAACCGCATCGCAGCCGCCGCACGCAAAATCTCCGGCGCGGTGGATGTGAAAGTCGAAGTCACGCAAGGGTTGCCGCTGCTGGATATCCACATTCGCCGCGCCGCCATCGCCCGCTATGGCATCAGCGTCGGCGACGTGCAGGATGTCATCGAAGCCACTCTGGCTGGCAAAGAGGCCTCAACTGTGGTCGAAACCGACCAGCGATTTCCGCTCGTGGTGCGGCTGGCACCGTCCTACCGAGGCGACCCCGAAGCCATCGGGCGCATTCTGGTTCCGGCTCCCGGCGGCGCGCAACTGCCCTTGGCACAACTGGCGGATATTCGCAGCATTGAGGGGCCGGTGCAGCTTTCGCGTGAGAACGGCGAGGGCCGCACCGTGATTCAGGCCAACGTGCGTGGGCGCGATCTGGGCAGCGTCGTCGAGGAATTGCAAAAGAAGGTCGAAACCGAAATCAAGCTGCCGCCCGGCTACCACCTGCAATACGGCGGCACCTACGAAAAGATGCAGTCGGGCCGCGCCCGCCTGCTGATCGTGGTGCCCGTCACCTTTGCGGTGATTTTTCTGCTGCTTTTTACCACCTTCGGCTCGCTGAAACAGGCGGCTCTGGTTTTTACGGGAATCCCTTTCGCCATCACTGGGGGCATACTCGCGCTGTTCGGGCGCGGGATGCACTTTTCGATGTCGGCGGGCATCGGCTTCATCGCGTTGTTCGGCGTGGCCGTGCTCAACGGCGTCGTCCTGGTGACTTTCATCAACGAACTGCGTGCCGAAGGCAAAGCGGTTTCCGAAGCCGTCGAAGAAGGCTGTCTGACACGCCTGCGTCCGGTGCTGATGACAGCGACCGTGGCGAGCATCGGTTTTATTCCGATGGCTTTAGGTCATGGCGCCGGCTCTGAAGTGCAGAAGCCGCTGGCGACGGTAGTTATCGGCGGCCTGATGACTTCCACCCTGCTGACGCTGTTTGTGCTGCCCACGCTTTACAACTGGTTTGAGGGCGATGCTCAGCCCACGGAGGAGGTGGAACCTTGATGATGACTCAATCAACGTCTGGTCGCATGAGGCCAAAGGCTGTCTCTGGCTGTCGCTTAGAACCTTTCAATCCTCTTTCGCCTGAGTTCCGCGCCGATCCCTATGTGGTTTACGAGCTGTTTCGCACGACAAGCCCTGTGCATTGCGCTGTCGCTCCGACCTCAACTCATCCGGGATTCTGGTATCTCTTCGCTTATGCCGATGTCGCCGCTACGCTGCGTGACCCGCGCTTTGGCCGCGAACTGAATCGGGCCGAACGGGCAACTGACGCTGCACCGATGTCGAAGACGAATAACGCATTCTACGAAATGGCTGGGCAGTGGATGCTTTACCGCGACCCGCCCAATCATACGCGGCTGCGCTCGCTTGTGAACAAAGCATTTACGCCCGCGACGGTGGAGAGACTGCGGCCCCGCATCGCGGCACACGCGGAGCAGCTTCTGAAAGATGTGGAGCCGGACGGAAGGATGGACTTAATCGGCGATTTCGCCTTTCCGTTGCCCCTCATCGGGTTAGGTGAAATGCTGGGCGTGCGTGCCGAAGACTTGCGACAATTCCGTGAGTGGTCGAATGCACTGTCGGCGGCCATTGACCAGAACCGCACGCCGGGAGTTTATGAGCAGGCCAGCCAGGCGACGCTCGCGCTCAGCGCCTACTTCCGGGAAATTTTAAAGGAACGACGCCAGTGTCCGCAGGACGATTTGATGAGCCGTCTCATCGCTGCCGAAGAACGAGGCGGGCACCTGAGCGAAGACGAAATCATTTCCACTTGTATTCTTCTGCTGGGCGCCGGCCAGGAAACCACCGTTGACCTGATTGGAAACAGCGTCTTAGCTTTGCTGCGCCATCCTGAGCAATGGGAACTGCTGAGAAGCCAGCCCACTTTAATCTCATCGGCGATTGAGGAACTCTTGCGCTACGAGAGTCCGGTTCAAATGACCGCACGCTTGGCGTTGGAGGATGTGGAAATCGGCGGCCACCTGATTCGCAGAGGCGCCAAAGTCACGATGGTTTTAGCGTCGGCGAACCACGATGCGTCCGTGTTTCCCGATCCCGGCCATCTCGATATTACCCGCAATGCTAAAGCCCACTTAGGCTTTGGCGCCGGCATTCATTACTGCCTCGGAGGGTCTTTGGCCCGCGTGAGCGGACAGATTGCCCTGAGCGCCCTGCTGCGCCGCTTTCCTGATTTGCGACTGGAAACCGAGTTGCCGGAGTGGCGCGAAGGGCCGGTCTTTCGCGGTTTGAAAAGGCTGCCGGTTTCGTGTATTTCTAAGGAACGATAATGTGACCAGAATGCAAGCCGTTAAAGATTACTTCGCCCGATTGATTCTATTTGTTGGCGACAAGCCGCTCTGGTTGGTGGCATTGTTCTTCGGCGTCTTTGCGCCGCTGTGGGTGTTCGGCCAGTTGGCAGAGGAACTCTGGGAAGGCAAGCCATTTTTCTTCGATGTCCCTGTTTTGCATTTCATTCACAGCTTCGCTTCCCCGACTCTGGATGTCTGGATAGGGCACCTGACGCGCTTGGGCGGAGCGACGGGAATGGTGCCTTTGAGTGTGGCGATTTGCGTGTTTTTACTCGTTCAGCGCCGCGCCCGTGACGCGCGATTCTTCGCTGTCGCCGCCGGCGGCGCGGCACTCATCAACCTGCTGGCTAAAGCGTGTTTCGGTCGCGCTCGCCCGGCCTTGTGGCCCTCTCCCATGCCGGAAACCGATTACAGCTTTCCCAGCGGGCACGCGATGGCTTCGATGGCCGTCGCCGCTGCGATTATGGTGATGGTGTGGCCGACCCGCTGGCGTTGGCCCCTAGGCATTGTGGCGGGTGTCTTCGTGTCGCTAATCGGCTTGACGCGGCTTTATTTGGGCGTCCACTTTCCCTCAGACATACTGGCCGGTTGGAGCGTGTCCTTAGCGTGGGTCTTAGGCGTTGCGCTTATTGTGGAAGTGCGCCATGCGCCTCCGGCATTGGCCGAAGTCCGTCATGCTTTGCAGAAATGGCGCAAAAATATCAAGCGTGAGTTCCGCGTGCTGCGTCTGGTGGCAGCCGACGCGCGCACCCCGCGTTGGTCGAAAATCCTTTTGTCATTGGCTATCGGCTACACGCTGATGCCCTTTGACCTGATTCCCGATTTCCTGCCTGGCATCGGGCATCTGGACGACGCCATCATTATTCCGCTGCTGGTGGTGCTGGCCCTGCGCCGCGTCCCGCCGGAAGTCTTGGCTGAGTGCCGGCAGCAGGCAACGGCGGAGCAAGAAGCCGCTGTTTGAGCGGGCGCGCTGCGGTCGGGATTCTAACCTTTAGCCCTTCGGTTTCGGCGGAGTGTCTGACTTCTCGTGCGCGAAAATATCGAAGGAGATTTCGATCTCGTTTTTGACCTTCACTGCGCCGCCCATGACCGAAACGGGCTTGATGCTATAATCGGTCTGCTTCAACGGGAAAGTGCCCTTGGCGCGCAAGGTATTTCCGGTAATCGTCGCTGTGCCGGGAAACTCGATGAGGCGGGTGACGCCGTGCAGCGTGAGGTTGCCGGTGAGCAGGAGGCTGTATTCGTCTCCCTTGAGATGCTGCGCCGTGACTTTGGCGCTTTTGAAAATGATGTCCGGGTATTTGGCAGTTTCCAGCACGTCGGTTTTCATGGTATGTTCGATTTTGGGTTTGTCGCCGGCGCTGGCCTTGTCCGTCACGCTCAGGGAGTCTGCTTTGACGGTCATTTCCAGTGCGCCAGTCCCACCGCCGGGAGTGAACTGCGCCTCACCGGAGAAAACCTGCACCGCGATGGTGTGGTCGTGTCCAAAGGCCTTGAACAGGCCGCTGCGAAAGACAGACACCGTAAAGGTGCTTTTGCCGCTGTCAACGCTCAGTTGCAGCGGATGCGGCTCCGCCTGAACCGGGTGGCTGCCCGTTCCCAGACACAAAATGCCCAGTCCCATGACGGCTGTCCTCAGCAACGCGGCTAAGCGACGGGTCACCGGACGACTTTCCAAACCCTGTGTTTTCATGTGTTTCATGGTCACTCCTGCGTGGCTCAAAGACACGTTGCTCCACTCATTTATTCTACGATAACTGAAAGTGCGAATGCTCTGGATTCTCCTGTTGATAGCGGGCTGGTTGGCGGCCACAATTTCCGGTGCGGCGGGTTTTGGCGGCGCGCTCTTGCTGTTGCCCGCTTTGACATATGTGGTCGGCGCCAAGGCTGCCGTGCCGATTCTCACCATCGCGCAGTTGATGGGAAACCTTTCGCGCGCAGGCTTCGGATGGCGCGAGATTCGTTGGCGGCCCGTCGCGTTGTTTTGCGCGGGTGCGGTGCCTCTGAGCATCATCGGCGCCCGTTGGTTCGTGGCATTGCCCGGTCAAACCATAACGCGCGGCATCGGCGTGTTCCTGCTGCTGGCCGTAGTGTGGCGGCATACGAAGTGGGGCAAGAGGCCGGTTCCCGAAACGGCTCTGGCACCGGCGGGGGCCGTCGTGGGACTGCTCTCGGCTCTGGCCGGAAGCGCCGGGCCATTGGGAGCCGCTGTTTTCTTGGGCTTGAATCTGCCGCGCACCGCCTACGTCGCCAGCGAAGCCGTCACTGCTTGCGCCATGCATCTCACCAAAGCCATCGTATAAGGCAAATACGCCGCGTTGTCTGGAACTGACGTGGGACAGGGGGTGCTGCTGGGTGCGGCGATGGTGGCCGGCTCGTGGTCGGGCCGCAAGCTGATCGAGAGGATTCCTCAAGACCGCTTCGCGCAATGGGTGGAGATTTTACTATTAGTCTGCGCAGTGTTGTTACTTTTCTCTTAACTGCGCCGAATTGAAACCGCAGGTAACAAAGTCGAATCGTGCGAGCAGTTGAACGGCAGCTCTCAGATTTGAAGAATCCCCATTTAGCCTCTACTATGAGCTTATCCATTAGTAAAGACGCATATGAAAACGAAGGATATGTTCAATTTCCTGCTGTCTGCCGGTCTCTCAGCAGTTTCATTCGCGGCGACACCTGCTTTGGCCCACGTTAGCGTTACTCCCACTGAGGCCAGGGTGGCGACCTCGCAGATTTTTACGGTGAACGTCCCGACCGAGAAAGAGAACCCGACCGTAGCCGTCAAGCTGGTGCTCCCGGAGGGGTTGCAGAGGGTGAGTCCCATCGTAAAGCCCGGTTGGACGGTAGCCACGAGAAAGACAGGGGATGGCGAGGGTGCCAATGTAACGGAGATTAGTTGGGCCGGGGGGCAGATTCCCGCCGAGCAACGCGATCTGTTTACTTTCAGCGCCCAGGCGCCCGCTTCCGAAACGACTCTGGTTTGGAAGACCTACCAGACATATCAGGACGGAACCGTGAAAGCTTGGGAGAAAGAGGCCGAAGAACACGGCGGGGCCGAAGAGGCGGAGAACGCGCCGGGGCCGGCTTCAAAAACCCATGTCATCAACGATCTGGCCGAGGACAAGGGCAACTCCGATCTTTCTACGGGTTTTGGTGTCAGCGTTGTGGCCCTGCTGTTAGCGGGCGCTTCCCTCCTTATGCAACTTAGGAAAAAGTAACCACTCCAAAATCGAAATCACGCCCTACTTTTTCGGGCTTATGTCGGCGGCGCGTTGCCAACCCGTGTAAGTGCGCGGTTGCGAGTCTTGCAAAGGGGAGATGGCCGAGGTGGCGACGCGCCTCTCGCGCAATAATAGTTTCGGAATCGCGTCCTTGAAACAGGCTAAGGAATAGCCGCGCTTTTCAAACCACGGATCGTCGCCGGCAAAGAACTGGTTTAGCAAAGCCGTCAGGCGTTCAGGAGTGTAGGTCTTGAGCAAGTCACGGGCGATCTTCATGTCTCGTCCCCACATGATAGGCGGTGCATCGCCGCTGACCGTCCGTTCCCGGAAAAGGGACTGGTAGAGCCGCAAGAAGTGTTTGGCTTCAAGCCCTGTATTTTCAGATTTTGAAATCAAGGATTCCTTACCGTTAGGTAATTTATTGTCTCTTCTCGCTATTGTTGTATTCGCATTTGCAACTTCGCTTTTCTCGCCAGACTCTTCGCTTTTTGCACCGAGATTTGTGCTCGGATTAACGGTTTCGAGGCCCTCGAAGCACAGGCTGAAGTAAATTCGCCCGCTGTAGCGGCGGCGCTCTTGAGGTGTCAGCAGCAAGTTGCCCTGCTCGTCCGTGGCATCCACCAAACGGCGGCGCACCAGAGCATCCAGGCCGCTGCTGATCGCGGCGCTATTGCGCCCGGTGCGCACTATAAGCTGGCTCTGCGTCAGCCAGTCTCGCCGCTTGTGGCGATGGCCGTTCGCGCGCCAACCGACCGTTTGCCGCACGATCACACAAATCAACCGCCACTCGGTGTCCTTGAGCGTGGGCATCACGCGGTCGATCAGCACGCAAGGAAATGCGGCAAATGGCGTGAGGTATGGGATTGGTGCATCGGCCTCAATCGGCATAGGGAACTTCTAAATTTGCTGTGTCCTGCGAGGTCTCTGCTGGGGTTTCAGACGGTGGCTCGGCGGGTATGGGCCGCAGGGCCGGTGGCGCCTCGTAATCGCCACGGATGGCGGCCATGAGCATCCCGGCTGGGTTGCGGGCGCCTCGATAAGGTAGCCACGCCAGTTGCCGTTCGACACGCTCCTGTTCGTATTCCGCCAAAATCTCTTCGGCCTGTTCAGGGTAGAGACCGAATTGAATCAAAGCGTCGCGTAATGCGTTTGAGGCTTCGTCTTGTGGAGACGGCTGGAGAGTTGGTTCTTGGTAAGTCATAAAGGGCATTGGTGATTTCTTGGATTTGATATGCGGCGGCGTTGGCAGGGATTTACTCAGGAATTGTGCGATTTCTGCTTCGACTTCGGCGCGGGGCCGAGCATACAAGCGCCGGGACTGCTCGATGATGACCTCGCGGGGCACCGCCTGGTGGATGACTTGGGGTGCTTCCCTGTTTCCCTCTTCGCGGAGTGGCAGCAGGCCGTGAACAGGCGCATAAGAAGGCCATCCGGCCCCGGCATCCTGTTTGGTGACGATGCGCTGCCCCAGCCACTGCGCTTTTAGAAGCCGTTCCAGCCGGGCGCGGGCTTTGGCTTCCGATTGCCCCAGCGCCTCGGCCAACTGCCACATATAAGGGGCGATGTGCCCCTCGGCAGTGACGAAGGTGAGCAGCAAGAGAAAACTTTGTAACTCTTCGGGCGGCAAGGCCAAGAGAAAGCCGGAGGTCCGCAAACTCGGCGTCAGCATGACGAACGCGGCGGGGCGCCAGTGGCCGTCACGGGTCTTGTCCTGATGCTCGACAAAGACCGTGAAAGGCGCCTCCTGATTCGCATTGTATTGAAAGATAGGAAACGCCATAGAATGCCATTGAAGGGTTTCGTTGAATGGATGCAACGCTCGTAGCGCGTGGCGTTGAACTCATAAATGATGGACTGGCACACCGGCCTGAAACGGCGGCAGCGACGGGTTAAAGCGTAACCGCTCAACCCGGCTGGCCCCGTTGCGGACGAGGAGCTGCGAAAGGCCGCTTTACCGCTTGCGGAAGGCGGCTTTTGCGATGGAGACGGCTGTCGTTGTTACAAGGAATCGCTGCGTGTGCGGGGCGATTTGAGCGAGGTTTTGAGGTGGGAGCGGGCCGACTGGGTGGCTTTCTTCAAAGTCGCCAGTTCCCGCTGCATCAATCTCCGTTCTGACAGCGACAAATCTTGACCTATGATGCGTTCGGAAAGACCTCGCAGAATCGTGGAAAAGTGCTGAAAAAGCGTGATCTGTTGAGTGAGAAGCTGCTGTTGTAAAGCCTTGCGGGTTTGGGTCATGGGAAGATTTAGGAGATGAGTGCGAGGTGTTTGAAGAGTAAAAGTAGCACGGCGAACGCCAAGAACGGCAATAACATTTCTTCGGCCATTGAGCCTGTGGTCAATCGCCAGCCCTTGGGCAGAAGGTGGTGGCGTTTGCGGTGCGGATAGAGCAGCGGCACGCCGCTTTTGGTCGCCGAGTCGGCTAACAAGTGGCTTGCGTAGCCCAATGACAGCGCCATTCCAAACGGCGCGCCCAGCCACAGTGCTAAAGGCAGAGCACAGAGAACGGTAAAGAGGCCTAGGCCGGCCAGCGAATGCAAAAGGCCACGATGCCCGAACGACTGGTGCAGCACTTGGGATAGCGGTGCAAACGGCGTAATGCCGATAACGGCGAATCGCTTGAGTTTGGATTCGCCGGCGTCCAGATCAGGGGACAATGCCCCAAGTACCGTCTTTGTCGAACACCGGGACAAGACCCGTGACGGCCACTGGCGGCCTGAAGCGTTCGTCATGCTCACGCCGAGCCTGCGAACCTCCGGCTTTCTATTCGCGTTGCCGCCGGAGGAATTGCAAAGTTTTCTCTTACTGCTGACCTTCGTCACCGCTGAGGGGCACATCGCCCCTTATCTGTGGCAGTTGGCGGAGGCGCTGGGGCAGTCGGAAACCAAAACCCGCGCTCGGTTGGAACGGCTTCTGAAGGCGCAGTGGATGGAGCAACACATCGTAGCCAAGCATGGCGGAGGCGCAGACCGACCATTCTATTCCCCGATCCACGGCTTGCTGCCGCTCCGGGAAGAAGGCAACAAAGAACCGCCGCAGGTCATCTACCAAGCGACGCCGCGCGAGGTAATCATCGAACAGTCCCGGCGTTTATACGCCCGGCCCCGCGCCGAAGTCGAAGCCGAGATCGCGCAGTTCCTCAGCAAATCTCCGTTAACCCCGCCGCCTATAAAATCTAAGAAACCATCAAAAACCGCTATGACCTACCAAGAACCAACTCCCCAGCTATCTCCGCAAGACGAAGCCCACAATCAACTGCGCGACGCCTTGATTCAAGCCGGTCTTTATCCCGAACAGGCCGACGAGCTATTAGCGGAATACGACCACGAGCGCATCCAACGCCAATTGGCATGGCTGCCTTATCGCGGCGCCCGCAATCCCGCCGGAATGCTCATGGCTGCGATTCGGGGCGATTACGAGGCGCCCCCTGCCGTGCGGCCCACTCCCATCGCGCCGCCGCCTGAAACCCTCACGGAGACGCCACTGGACACAACAGCCTTAGAAGTTCCCCATGCCGAATGATGCCGACGCGCCAGCCGACTACTTCACGCCCTTTGCCGCGTTTCCCTGCGTGCTGATTGACCGAGTGATGCCCACGCTCAAAGACACCGAATGGCGCCTGATTTGTGTCATCGTGCGGCAGACAGTCGGTTGGGGTGCCACTGGCCATCGGCACAAGCGGCGCGACTGGCTGACGCAACGCCAGTTAATCGCGCGCACCGGACGCAACAGCGCGGCCATCAGCGCCGCGCTCGATGCGCTGGTTCGTCGTAGGCTGGTGGATGCGACGGATGAACAGGGAAATCTGCTCTTAACCCCTCAAGAGCGCCGTCGCTACAGCGGACGGCTTTACTTCAGCCTGTGCATAGAGGGGCTTGAAACTCTCAAGCTAAGCGCGACTATCAATGCGAAAAGCGAATCGCTCGGCGCAAAAAGCGAAGTTGCAAATACGAATACAACAATAGCAAGAAGAGACAATAAATTACCTGACGGTAAGGATTCTCTGATTTCAAAATCTGAAAACTCAGGACTCGAAGCCAAGCGATTCCTGCGTTTCTATCAGTCCCGTTTTCGAGAACGCACGGTCAGCGGTGATGCACCGCCCATCGCGTGGGGACGAGACATGAAGATCGCCCGCGACTTGCTCAAGGCATATCCCCTTGAACGTCTGACAGCCTTGCTGAACCAGTTCTTTGCTGGCGGCGATCCGTGGTTGAAAAAGCGAGGATATTCCTTATCCTGCTTCAGGGAGGCGATTCCGAAACTACTACTGCAAGAGAGGCGCATCACGGGTTCGGATAGTCCCTTTTTGCGAGATTCGCAACCGCGCACTTACATGGGTTGGCAACGCGCCGCTGACATCAGCCCAAGAAAGTAGGGCAAGATTTCTGGGTTGGTTACCTTTTGCTCATTTGCAGAAAGAGGAATATGCACTGCTAAGAGCCGGGCCAAGACGCGTTACGAAAATCGCGGACAAGTCAGCGTTGCTCGTGCTTCGGCCAGATCATTGATAACTTGGGTTTTTGAAGCTGGTGTCATGGTTTAGGGGCCGATGGCAGAAATTTTACATCGGCGACGTGTTCGTTGAATCGGATATGGCTATCGGCCTGAGACAGTATGAGGCGCCCGTTCATGTGCAGATTTTGAAGGTGATGCCCTTGCAGGGCTACTCAACTGAAACAGAGAACGAGCCTTCATCGTCTAATTGTTGGTCGAGAGTGATGTTCTCAAAGAGCCAGTTATGGAGCGTTCCGGCGAAGTTGTCGCTGGAAATCCCGACCGTTATTTCACGAAGGAAGGGCTGAACGGCAAAGATCGGGGCATGAATCCTTATTTTTACGGGCGCGGCATTTTTCAATACGACCCGGCGCTGCACGCCCAATCGGAACCGGGCGGCGGCGCGGACTTTACCGTCGGCGCACGTTACGCCATCGGCTCGATGCTCGGCGAGGCGACCAAAGGCCGTCTTGGTGGCCTTGCGATCTTCAATCGCGCGCTGAACGATGCCGAAATGAAAACTCTGCACGACGCGGCGAATGTAGCTTCGCTGAAGTAAAAAATCACCATGACACGACGAGAATTTATCATGCAAACAACGGCTGTCACCGCCGGCGCGATGGTCGCGTCATACGCCACAGCGGACGATAAACCGCGCATGGCACGCCACTTAGTCGCGCAAGTGACCGCGCCCGACGTGGCGTTTCCGGCAGACCGGCGCCCGCCTTTTGGTTGGCGCACGGCGACACTTGGGGCCGCGCCGGTGGCTTTGCGCTGGCCCGACCTGCCGCCCGATGCGGTGCCCACGCGCCTGCGCCTCACGGTGGCGCTGGATGTGCGCGATGAAAAACTGATCGAAGCCACGCTGCTGCAAACGGGCCGCGTGCTGGGCACTTTCAATATTCGTTTTGCCAGCCTTTTTCAGGTTTATGAAATCGCCCTCGCGCCCGGCGACGCGGCGGATGTGCGCCGCGAAGGCATCGCGCTACGCTTGAAAAAAGGCGCGGAACTGCGCGTTTTCACCGGCGGCGAGGGCATTCCAGCCGAACTGTTGCCGCATTTGTTGTTGCCCGGCGAGGCCACTGCCTCCAGCGAATTTTTCGCGCGGTTGGGATCGCTGGCAAGCGTGCAGTCCTTTAGTTGGATGGAAGGCTGCGTGCTGGATGGCTTGCTCGATTTGGCCGCCCTGCCTTCGCACGCGGCGATGCGGGACAGCGCCCGGCAGCATCTCGCGCGTTTTATCAAGAACGGGCAATTGATTTACGAAAACCACATGAGTGCGCCCAGTGACGGGCGTATTTACGGTATCGAAGGCACGCTGCCGTTCGCGGCGCTGGCGAAGTTGGAGCCGCAAAATCCTACACTCGATCTGGCGTTGAAATTCTGGCTCAACCACAAGGACGCCGAAAACGCCATCATTGACGGCAAGCACACGTCCAGCGAAGGCGCTTACACCGTCGGTTATCCGCTGGCAGTGATTGGCAAAGCGCGGCGCGACGAAACGCTCCAACAACTGGCGCTGACACAGTTGCGCGTGCGGCAGACGCGCCTGTTCGACGGAAAGACCTTCTGGCGCACCAGCGAGGCGGATGGCGGCAAAGGCAATCGCAACTGGGCGCGTGGCATAGCTTGGCAGCTTCTCGGCGCGGCGCGGACGCTGCGCGAGTTAAAACATCGCCCCGACACCGCCGAATTGATTCAGCAATTCGCGCAACTGGCGGCTTGGGCACAAAGTTTTCAGCGCCCCGATGGATTGTGGAGTGTGTTCGTGGACGAACCCAACCTTTCGCCCGACACTGCCGGGAGCGCGGGCATCGCCGCTGCCTTAGCCATCGGCGCCCGCGAAGGCTGGCTGGACACAGACGCGCGCCGCGCCGCCGAAAACGCGCTCGCCGGATTGAAAACGCACCTCACTCCCGACGGTTTTCTCGGTGGAGTCGCACAGTCGAACAAAGGTGGCGAAGGCTTGCAGCGCGGCGATTATCGCGTCATTTTCCAGATGGCGATGGGCCTGATGGCGCAACTCATTGCGGCGCTCGAAGCCGGTTAATCACCCTGAAACGGTGTCCATTGACCGGCATAAAGAGCTTTGCATCATGGCGTCGAACTTTTACTGCCATCACGCATAAGTAGGTGAAACTTTGGATTCTTATTCAACAAGAAACCACCAGCTTTCCCCATTGGTTCGTCCCGAAATACGCCGCCTACGCCAGCAAAGAGAACACGCTGCCGCAGGAGTAATCCGCTCTTATATGGAAACCAAATGCGTTAGCGCCCAGCGCTACTTCTGAAAATCGTAAGCAGCGTTATGATGCAGATAATCCACGTCGTCCACGAAATGCGCGCCTATGCGTAAGCCGCTACGCGTTTGCGCGTCTTCGAGCCAAGTCTGCGCGCTGCGCGCAAAGGCCACTTGTCCGCGCGGCCACCACGAGGCGCTGTGAATCATGGCAATCATCGGGCGCGGCTCATCGGTGCGATTGGGCATTCCCGCGTGCCACATCCGAATGTCGCGCATGACAATGTCGCCGCACTTCAGCGCTGCCTGTAGCGGCGGGCGCCGATCGCGCCATTTCGATAGATGCGCCTCGGTGATTCGCAGCGAGCCGTCGTGAACGCAAAACGACGTGTCGTGATGCGTGCCGGGCCAGAATTCCGTCGCACCGTTGGCTTCGCTCACGTCAACCAAAGGCACATTAACGACAAGGCCAAAAGCCGGCGTCGGATGCTCCAAATTCGGCCACAACTGGCCGATGTCGGGATGCACGGGCTGGCGCTCTCCGCCCGGCAGCGCCGTATTCCCCGAATACATCGTGAGTTGCGGATGCCGTCCCAGCACCGCTTGAGTGATAGCGACGGCAAACGGATTGAACAGCACGTCCTCGAACAAAAAGGGCGCGAACGGCGGCGGGTCTTGCTGCACGTTACCGCTGTTGAAGTTAAACGGCGCATCGGGACGGGCTAAAATGGTTTCCAAATCGGCCAATGTGCGCGCCTTGAGAGCATCAATGTGCGCCGTCTCGACTACGTTTTCCAAAACCACAAAGCCGTCGTCCCACAAAGCGCGCACGGCGGCGTTCAGATTGGCTTCGCTAATTTGGTGTTTCTCGCGTTCGGCAGCGGATAAAGTGATTTTCATTTGACTCCTATTTTTCGCCGACCGGCAAGGTGAACGGGGCTACAGCGAGGCCATCCTTCGTGCCGAAATTGGCATTTGGCCACGGCGCCATTGCGTAACGCACTTGTTCGGGATGCGCGACGCCTTCAGCCTTGACAATTACGTCGGCGCCTTCGATTGATGCGTTCGCTCCGACCCATTTTCCGTCGTTGCCCGCCACTTCAAAGGCGCGCAACAGCATATCGTCGAGGCTGACAAACGTCTGATCTCCCGTCGAGAAGCGCACACGCACCGCGCCATCTTTTTCGAGCGTGGCACTTTCGGCAATCGGCGCCTGCCAATGAATCTTCGCGCCGTGAACGAAGCCCTGCGCCGCCAACGCCGCGCGGCGCCCGACTTCGGCTTTCTGTTTGGGATGAATGTCTTTGGCGTCGCCGGTATCAACCGTCACGACTAAAGCGGTGTTCGGAATCTCGCGCACGGCGGCGGCTTGCCCCAGTCGCGTGGCGGGAAAACCGCCGGAGTAATCGCCGCCGAAGCCGGGCAGTTGCACGATGAGAAATGGCAGGTCAGGTGTTTGAAACTTGTCGCGCCAACCACCGATTAAAGCCGCCAGCGCCGTTTTATACTTCAAGCCCATTCCCGAATCCTGCTCGCCTTGATACCACAAAACGCCGGTGAAACTGGCAGGCGTGAGCGGATTGATGAGCGCGTTGTAAATGTAGGTCGGCGTGTCGGGATAGCCCAATGGCGGCACGAACCAGCCGTTAAAATCGGGCGCGACATCTTTAATCTTCTCGTCGTAACGCGCCAAATCGCCGGAGAAATCTTTGGTCAAACCCTCGCGCGGCGTCCACGCAATCGCTCGCGTGCCGCCCCATGCCCCCACCACGATGCCGACCGGCACGCCGCTTTTTCGCAGATTGGAAGCGAAGCTCCACGCCACAGCCGAGGTGCCGCGTGCGCTTTCGGGCGACGAAGTGCGCCATTTCGCTTTGTCTTGATCGGGTAAGTCGCGCCGAGGATAAGGCCGCGCCGACAAACCTAAACCGAAGATGCGAAGCTGCGAATCGGCGGGCTGTTCGGCGGCGATGGGCGCCACATCGCTGTCTTTGACGCTGAGGCCCATGTTCGACTGTCCGGCGCACAGCCATAAATCGCCGACAAGCACATCCGGCACGATGGTTTCGCCGGACGGCGCCGCAATCTTCATTTCATACGGGCCGCCCGCTTTCAAAGCAGGCAATTTCACCTGCCAGCGGCCTTTGTCATCGGCGGCGCCAGTCGCGTTTTGTCCGGCGAGGGCAACCGAAACCATTTCGCCCGGCGCGGCTTTGTCGCCCCAAAGGACGAGCGGTTTGTCGCGCGCCACGACGCTTCCCGCGCCAAATAGCGGGAACGGCTGCGGCGCGGCGCAAAGCGACGTGGCTGTAAAAGCCACTGCGACGAGTGCAATCAAATTCTTCATCAAACTCCCACTTCCACCCAAAACGTCAATGGTTTTCCAGTTTCCCACTTTGCCCACGCCGCCGGATTGAACCACACTCTGTCCATTTCGCCCCACACGCCGTAGCCCGTATACCAGTTGAACAATCGCTTATCGAAGCCAATCGTGACCGCGCCTTTTTCGGTCAGGGCCTCGACGGGATAAACCAAAGGCGCGTCTATTTTGTTGACCAATGGCTGCAACACCTTCACGTCTAACCACATTCCGGGCGCAGGATCAAAGGTTTGCTTGGGCGTGAACGAATACTCGGTGCGAACTCCAAACGGGCGCAGAATCGTTTTTTGCGTCCAACTCAGCGCGTCGTTGTCGCCGTTTTTAACCTCGTAAACGCGGTTGCCGTCCGGCGTGGTCGAAACCGTCACGATAGGATTGTTCGTCCGTGAATTGACTTTGTCTTTGCCTTTTTCCCAACTCCAATTGTTCATTCGCACCAAAGGGCTGCCGTCGGCTTTGTAGAGAACCGGAATCGAGCCGTCTTTCAACACGACGACGCCGTAGCGGTCGTTTTGCCACTGCTCCAGCACTTGATCGGCTTTGATGCTCGCGGGCAGCAGCGCGGCTAAATCGGGCTTGACGAAACCCGCCGCGCCTTCGACACGATTGGCAGCGGTGACGGCAAAGACAAAGGCCTCGCCGCTGCCTTTGGTGCCGGGGCTGAGGATGTCAACCGATTCGATTTCGTCTTCGGGACGCGGGTTGTCCCAAATCATCTGAAACACGCCGACTTGCACGCCGTAGCCTTTGGCGCCTTCGTTCTGCCCGCTCCATGCGACGGTCGCGCCGCCTTTGAACGCATCGCCGTTAGCGATCTTCTCGACGCCCCACTGATCGCCGATATTCTCTTCCTTCACTTCGACATCAATATAAGGCATCGGCATTCCCGGAATCCATTCTTTGCGCGCTTTGGTGAAGTAAACGCGATAAGTGAACGAAGGAATGCCCCACGCCGAGTTGTGCAGGAAGTAAAGGCGGTCGGCCTTACGATGAACCGGAATGCCCTTAACTTCGCGCGGATGGATATTCGCGTTGACGGTTCCGGCAAGGGCAATCACACCGTTGTCGTTCAATTTGTCGGGGTCAACGAGTTCGTATTCGACGCCTTTGAAGTTCTGGCGGCCTTTGGGGAACATTCGGAAGTCTTTGTCCGCGCCCTGCTGATGCCAGCCGCGCCGCCCGTTCGGATCGTCCTTCAGCGGCCAGTTGACGAATTTATCCAATGGAATCGGCGTGAAGGCCCAGCGTTCGGCTGGCCCGGTTTGCGTTTGGATGCCGTCGGCCACGAAGCGCCCGCCCAGGTTCGCCAGCAGCGTTGTGAACACGACCGCCATCTTGCGAACCGCGTAATCTAAGTTGCGTGTTTCGTTGAGCAGGATTTTGCCCTTGCCGGCTTCGATCTCGCCGATGTAAGGCGGATTGGTCAGCGCCTTGAAGCCGCTTCCACTCAGGCGATAGTGCGCCAGACTTTCGTTGCTTTTGCCGTCGGGCTTAAACAGCGTGTCCACGCCTTCGACGCCGCCGAACAGGTTGTTGCCGTTCACGAAGAGCGAATCGTGTGTCAGGCCCGCCGTTATCGGCGAGTAGGCGCTGAGATAAGCGCGGTTTCCCGCGTATTCTTCGCGTTTGACGCTCGCTCCCGACAGCGCGTTAATCCAACTGAGTGTGTCGTCATCGGGCGTTTGCACGAAGAAATTTGTGCCGTTGGCGATGGCGGTTTTGAGCGCGTTCGTCACTTCAGGCGCAGCCAGTTTCGCGCGGATGTTAGCGTCGGCGCCATCTAAAACGATGAGCTTCGCGCCCGCGACTTGCTGCGGGGTCGGCGTGTCGGTGAGCAGTCCTTCCAAGCCCATGCGGGCGCGCAAAGCGACGATTTTCTTGGCGTCAGCAAAGAGAATAAGGGTTGAGAGTTCAGGGGGCAGAGTTTGGCTCGTTTCCCTGACCGCTGATCGCTGACTGCTGCCCGCTGCCGGAGCAAACGGTGAAGGCGCTCCCGTCCAAGCCAGCAGGTTGGCGAACAAGCGATTCGCCGCCGGTTCCACGCCCAGCGCCGCGCGCAGGTTGAGTTGGCAAAACAAGACGCGGCCCGCGCCTTCGGCGGCTTCTAAAACCGCCGCATTATTGGAGCGCACGTAAACGCGCGTCAGGCCGCTCGCGGGCAGTTCAATTGAGTTCCACTCGCTGATCCAATCTTTATCGAGCGTGTTCCAGTATTGAAAATCGCGGTTCACCAAACCGTCCGTGACAACCGACGGCCCGGCAGAATACGCTAAGGCCGATTTGTCGTCAGCCTGCACGAAGCGGCGGTTCAAGAACGACGGCAGCGAGCGATGGTCAAGCACAATGACGCGCCCGCCGCCGTTCACCTTCTGCCGCAAAATCGGCAACTGCGCGCCGTCGGCTTTGGCCAACCCTTCGGAGCCGATAAGCAGCGTGTTATTCGGCGCGGGCGTCCAATCGCTGATTTTGGCGACCGGCGCAAACGGCACCTTGTTTTGCGTCAGGAACTTCGAGGTGAAGCCAACCGGATCGAAAACGAAGAGCTTCTGACCGGCAGGAAGCGCGAACTTTTGCGGCGCGAAGCCGGTGATTGTCACGTCGTCGCGGAAATAACCATCGTAGCCATCGGCGCTCACTTCGACGTGCAGGCGATATTCTTTGTCCTCATTCGCGGCGGGCAATTTCCAATCGAGCGACACATCGGCGAACGCGGCGGCTTTGAGAATTTGCGCGAAATCTTTGCTGCCGATGAGCTTTTCGCCGTCGAAAAGTTGGAAGCGAGCCAGCACGCGCCGCGTGCCGCTCAAGTCGTGGAAGATGCGCCACGTTGTTGAAATCGGAGCGCCGTTTTCAAAGCGCGTGCGGCGGTCAATCGAAGCCGCCGCCAGAGGCTGCACCCAGCGTCCGACGCCACGATCAACGTGAATAATCGAGAGCGAACTGCCCGCGACGCGCAGATTTTGCGCTTGATTGCGGCGCAGCGACACGCCGTTAAGCCAGTGCAGCGAGGCGCCGTCTTTAGAGTTGTCCAGCCCAACCCAACCCGCCGGGCCGTTCAAATCGGCGTTAATGGCTTGTTCGTAGTAGTAACTTTCCGAGTAGAACACGGCCTGACTGTCAATGATTTCGAGTTTGGAATCGGGCGTGGCATCTTTGGGCCGCACCCAATACTGGCCGGTTTTGCGCGCTTTCTCATAGGCGGGGCGCTCGTCGGGATGGTAATGGAACCAGTCGGAGCGATTGTCGTGCGACGGAAAACCGTGCCGGTCGAATACTTCAGCGCCGGGAACATAGTTCGGAATCCCGCCCGAATTGGTGATGAGGCGCGTCGGGTCAACGGCGCGCTGCGCCTGATACGCCTTATTCATGCGCTCGGCCTCGCCGGGCCGCGCAAAGTTGAGTTCGTTGCCGTAATCCCAAAACATCAGCGCCGCGCGGTTGGACAGGTTGTGATAGTAGGCTTGCAGGTGCGCTTCCATGCGCTGCCACAAACGCTCGTCCTGAAAGCCGTAGGTTTCGCGGTGCAAGGCGCCCATGCCGCCGTCCTCGATTTTCATCGGCATTCCCAACTCGTCGGCCATGTTCTGCGCGATGGGGCCGCTCATCAGGCCATTTTCAGCCGGCCAATAATAGCGCACCATGCGGCTGTAATAGGGCACGGCGGGCCACGCGAAATCATCGAAGGCCGCGATGTGCGAGGCGCCAATCCAGTTGACGCGCTCGCCGTTGAGCGCGAAGTGCTGCCCTTGCTTCTCGAACTGGCGAAAGCCGAAGCGGTCGCGCCGCACGTCCAGCACATTGCCCGCGTCGTCTTTCAACTCCGTGCGAAACTCATACAGATTCGGCGATTCGGGATTCCACAGCTTCGCATTCGGCACGTCCACCACGCCGGAATCGCCTTTAACGGTGCTTTGCGCGGGAATCGCAACGGCGGGCAAGGTTTTAGTGAGAATCGGTTTGCCATGATCTAAAACGGTAATGGTTGGCGTGACGCGCACATCGGCGTCGGTGGAATTGGTGAACTCGAAGAGCGTGTCGAAGTTCCGCGCAGGGGCGGTGCGAGTGCGAACGTGCGTGAAAGTCGTGCTGACATCGGAGGTGCCGATGAGTTCGGTCAGGCCCACGCTTGGCGCGTTGTCGCCGCCCGTCGGCGAAATGTCGGTGCGAATGACCGGATGACCGGGCAGCACGCCGTCGCCGCTGGTCATCGCTAAAACGAGCGGAATCTTCGCGCCGGGTTTAGCACTCGGCGGCAGCGTGACGGCCAGCGGCACTTGCCAGCCGTAAAAGCTGCCGATAGTTTTGCCGTCGGCGATAATTGTCGCGTGCGAATCTAAGCTCGTAAACCACAAACTCGCGCGCGGGCTTGTCCAGTCCGCCGGCACTTCAACGGTCGTGCGAAGCCACGCGGCTTTGACATCATGGCCCACTTTGTCGCGTTCGGGCTTGCCTTTTTGCCAGCCTTCGGTGGGCAGCGGCTTGTCGAGGCCGTCTTTGGCTTCGGCCCATTCCCACTCCATTTTATTGCGGTGCCAGTTTTCGGGCCGCGCGAAGTTTTGCCGATTAGTGTCGCCGTGCAGCCACCAGTATTCGGGCGAAGTGCGGCCCAAAGTGGACGTTTGAACGACGGTTTTATAGAGCGCGCGGCCCAATTTCGCGGCTTTGACTTCATCGGGCCACGTCACCTGCTTGCGCTCGTTCGGCGCAACCGTCACTTCGCGTTCCGCAGTTCCGAGCATCGTGCCGAAATAATCTTCGGCGCGAAACGTGACTTTCACCGTGAACGGCAGCGCCGAGCGATTGTTGACGAACGGCCCGTTTTGGTCGCGGTCAAGCGCAATGGCTTCCTGATAAGTTGCCGGACGAAGGCGCAAGCGGCCAAAGCCGTTGTCGTAAAACTGGTCGAGATATTGGGCGTGAAACGACAAAACGCTGCGTGGCTTGGCCTTTGTCAGTGGCAAAATCGAGGTGCCTTCGCCCCCGTTCCACTTATCGCCAATGCGGTCGGGGCCTTTGAGCTTTTCGCCGTCAAATGTGACGTTCGTAATGAGACGCGATTCGTCCCACTCAACGACGACGGGCCAATTGGGGGCGGCATTAGCGGGAAGCTGAACCGGCACGAACCACTCGAAGCCAACGCCCGGCGCTGGCAGCAGATGAGCGCGTTGGGAACGGCTCAATCTCTCCAAAATCGGAATCGGCGGCCCCGTTTTCCCCTTTCCCGATGGGCCGGTATCTCTCCATATCAAGCGGTCGGTGAGATCAATTTCCCACGCCGGTTTTTGCGGCTGGCGATTAATCAGCGGCTCGTTTTGCGCGAAGGCGGAGCCGCTAAACGCGACCAGCAAAGCTAAACACACAGAAATCTTCATCGTTTTTCTCCCGACAGGGCCGCTGGCGCCGGCCCAACCGACTGGTTTGCGCCCGGCGCAAAGGCAATCACGCGCGGCGCAAACTGGCGCGACGGCTCAGCAATTTTTTCCATCAGCATCTCGACGGCGCAGCGTCCGACTTCGCGCTCCGGCCATTGCCATCCGCTCAGATGCCAACCCGTCGTCGCGTCGTAAAAGGCGCCATCTCCAAAGGTAATCAGCGACAAATCGCGCGGCACTTGCAGACCTAAATTCAGCGCCGCACACGCGATGGGCTGCATCGTCAGACTGCTGTAATTGACAAAAGCCGTCGGACGCGGCGAAGCCTTCAGCATTTCCAATGCGACGTGCAGCCAGCCTTCGCCGTCGTGCGGCCCGCGCATGAGAATCGGCTTGAGCCGCGCTTTTTTCAGCGCCGCCTCGTAGCCCGCGCGCCGTTCTTCGACGCTGTAATGCGGCGAGCCGTGACTCGTCCACGCGATGCGCCGGTGTCCCAGTTCGATAAGCTGCTGCGTCGCATCGCGTCCGGCTGCGAAGTCGTCGGGGCGCACGCAATCGGCCTCATGCCGCGAGTTCAACCACACGGCAGGCAACGCTTGGCGCGCCTGAGTTATCAACGGTTCGGGAATCTCGGCGTTGTAGTTGATAATCAGCCCGTCGCACATATGCTGGCGCAGAAACTTCGGCGAAAAATCCGCCTGCTCTTCGGGATAACGCGCGAGGGTCAGATGTAAATCGTGTTCGTCCAGCACATCACAGATGCCGTCCAGCACGCCCTGAAACAGCGACGAGCGATGCTTGAACTGGCTAAGCAGCAGCGCCACGCAGCCAAAGCGCCCGCTGCGAATCGCCGACGCCGCGCCGTTGGGACGATAGCCTAAGCGGTCGGCGACCGCGCGAATCTGCTCGGCGCGCCGAAGGGTGCTGGGCCAGTTCTCTTTATTGCGCCCATTTAGCACGTTCAGCACCGTGCGCGGCGAAACGCCGGCTTCCACAGCAATGTCATCTAATAGTGCCATAATCTTCCACGTCGCATATTTTCGACGTGGAAGATTATAACGAGATGGGCATTAACCGCGCAATACCCTCAAGGCTTCCGTTTCCACCTCAGCAGGCTACGAACTCTCCTTTCACAACGCGAAACGTTAATTTCTCGTATATTCCAGAAAAAATTCGTGAGTCATGCACGCCGCCATTGCCGTTTATTGCCCTACTTTTGAGGCAGCTTTTACGCACTTGGCGTGTTTTATAAGCACTCTCGTGAGCTACCCGCTGGTCAATCGCGAATCCTTGCTCCGCCTACTATATGCAAATAATCTCTAAATAAGCCTTAAAAAAGCGTTGAATTTCTCTACCGTTCTGACGTAGAATAGAGAACGATTCCTATGGCTACACGAAGAGAGATTCAGCAACGCCGCGCCAAACTGCGTGAGGCGATTTTGGGCGACTGCCGCAGCGGCACACTGGCGCCGGGCGATATGCTGCCGCCACTGCATGAGCTATCCAAAGATTACGGGCTGTCGGTGCCATTGGTCGCGCGGGTCGTGCAGGCGTTGGCCGAAGAAAAAATCGTCTATGCAGTGCCGGGAGCGGGCACGTTCGTGGGACGGCCCCGGCCCTCAGAGGCGGCGCCGTGTCTGATGATTTCTCCTTACGCGGCGCAACAGGGAACCCCGCTCGCAGCGGTGCAGATTGGCTTTGAAGACCGCATCGCGCAGCTTGGCGGGCGTTGCATGGCGCTGGGTATTGAAACGGCGCGGCAGTGGCGGCAAAGCGGCGATTTGCCGGAGATCGCCGGACTTTTCGCGTTCGACGTGCCGGAATATGCTTCGTTGTGGGACGCCGCCGTGCCGCAGGTCGAGTTCGGCGAACTTGCGCCGGACAAGCCGCAGACCGATATGGTTTCTTTCGACAATGCCGAGGGCGGACGGCAGGCCGCGCAGCATCTTTTAAGTCTGGGGCACCGGCGCATCGCGTTTTTGGCTTTGCACGGCACGCACGACGAGGCCGGTGAGTTTCGCTGGTCTGGTGAGCGCGAAGACGGCTGGCGCGAGGCTTTGCGGCAGGTCGGAGAATCCACGGCGGGACTGGCTTTTCATCCGCCCCGCACGGCGCAGATCGCCTTTGAGGAACAGACCGCCGCCGCTCGTTTGGCGGCGGAAGCACTGGCGCAACGGCGCGACATCAGCGCGGTGGTGGCAGTTAATCAGCCGGCGATGCGCGGCTTGTTTCAGGCTTTGCGCGCGGCGGAGATTCCCGAAGCACTGTGGCCGGCGGTGGTCGGCTTTGACGGGATCAGCGTGGATGTCGCCGACCACAGCGCGGCGGCTCACGTCGTGACGGCGCTGCGCCTGCCTTGGGAACTGATCGGGCAAAGCGCGGCAGAGTTGCTCTGGGAAAGACAGCAGGGGCGATTGAGCGGCGCGGCGCAGCAGCGATGGGTGCGGATGCGCCTGATTCCGCGCCTGACTTCGCAGCACGATTGGTCGCACGCGGCAGGCACGCCGGGCTTGGCGGCGATTGTTCAATCCGTGGGATAAAACATGAAGTTTTCCATAAACACTAACCAGAATTCCGTCCGCCTTCGCCGCTTCCGTTCAATCCGCAGCTTTGTGCCTGTCGCCGCCGTTTTGCTCGGATGGCTCGCCGGGCCTCTGGTGTGCAGCGAGGCCGAACAGGCGGCGCCAGTGGTGAAGTCCGCCGCGCCGTTTGGGTTGGCGCTCGGCCCGTTTGTCATGGACGGCAACCCCAATGATTGGGGTCTTTTTGACAACAGCAATGGCGAGAGAGCGATTTTCAAGTCGTCAAAGACGACCTATTGGCCCAACCAGATTGGCTATCGCGCCGCGTTCACGGGCGACATTTCGATCTTTGATTCTCGCGGCAAGCCCTTCGTCAGCAGTCGGCTCGCTTATGACGCCACCAACCTTTATTGCGCGGTCATCGTCGAGGGTGCGCCTTTGAAGAACAACAGTTCGTCGCCGCAGGAGCTACTTTATGGCGGCGATGCCATCGGCATTTGCGTCGGGCCGAGCGGCGGCAAAGGCACCAATCAGCGTTTCATCTGCGGGCTGTATGCGGGCAGGCCGACGGTGGTGGCGATGCGGGAAACATGGCCGGAAGCCAAGCCCTACACCTACTTCACCGAGGCGTCGGGCAAGTTCACGCTGCCGTTCGTCGCGCCTGTGCCGGCGGCTCAGTGCGGTTTTTCGCCGTTGCCAGCCGATTTAAAAATTCTGGGTTATTTCGCCGAAATCGCCATTCCGTGGAAAGAGATCGGCTACACGCCCGCCGATGGCGCTTCCTTCCCGTTCGATTTGCAGGTCATCCGTGCCAATCCGTCGGGCACGGGCATCGCGGACACGGCGTGGTGGCACAGCACGGGGAGCGGGCCGCTGGCGATTTACGATCTGCCGACGTTTGCGCGGCTTTACCCGAAGGCGTGGGGCACCGCGACGCTTTTCGCCAAAGACCCGCTCACGCATACGCCGGCACCGCCGAAGGTCGGCGAGCAGGAGATATTCACGGGGCCGGGGGAAGCGATTGCTTTCACTTTGCCACGCGACGCGCGGGCCAGCCTGATTATCAGGCGCGACGACGGCTGGGTCGTGCGCGAATTGCTGCGCGCGAGGCCGATGGCGAAGGGTGAACACACCGTTTATTGGGACGGCAAAGACCGCGACGGGCGATTGATGCCGCCGGGCAAATACACCGCGCGGCTCGGTTATTTCGACGGCATCCGCTCGGTTCTCGCGGGCAGCGCGGGCAGTTCGGCCACGCCGCCTTACGTCACCGAGAATGGGTTGGGCGGCATCGGCGGAATGCACAATGGGCCGTGGGGCATCGGCGCGGACGCGGGCGGGATTTATCTGCTCAATTCCGGCGAGGAAAACTTCCCGTGCATCTCCAAAATAGACGTGAGCGGCAAGACTCTGTGGAAGGTCAGCGCCGGTGTGTTCGGCGGTGGACGCGCGGTCGCCTCGGACGGGACGACGGCGTTCATCATCTTGCACAATGGCACCCTGCTCGCGGTGGACGCCAAAACCGGCGCACGGGTGATGGCGTTCGGTGACAAAGACGCTCTCGGACTGGGCGCAATCTACGACGATAAAAACCCGCAAGTCTCGCTGTTGACGTTTGGCGAGGGGCTTGCGTTGGTCGGAAAGTCGCTTTTCTACAACACCAATGCGAAGCAGGCGATTGGGCGCGTGGACATTGCCACCGGCGCGATTGATGCCGACGCCATCCCGCTGGACGGCTACGCTTCCAGCCTGTGCGCGCTCGATGATAAACGGATGCTGACCTGCATCGCCGGGCGCGTGGTGGAAGTGGACATCGCCGCTAAAAAGGTCAAGCCCTTCATCACCACCGACCTCGTTCACGCTTACGCCGTCACGCGCGACGCCAAAGGCACGCTCTACGTTTCGGATAACGGGCTGGGCGTGGATCAAATCAAGAAATTCAGTCCTGACGGGAAGCTGCTCGCAACCTTCGGCGTGAAAGGCGGCACCGATCCAACGCACATCGGCGCGCCGACCACGCAGGTCTATGATCCGATGAGGTTCGGCAACGTCGCCGGTCTTGCCATCGCCCCGGACGGCCTGCTGTGGGGAGTCTGCAAGGCGATGGCGCCGCGCCGCTACTTCGCGCTGACCTCCGAGGGAAAATGGGTGCGCGATTTCTTTGGCCCGCCACGCTCGCCGGCAGTCGGCTTCGATCAAGACGATCTCAGCCGAATCTACTACAGCGCCAACGGCTGGGATCCGTGCTGGGTGCAGGCGAAGCTCGATTTCGCAAGCTACGCGAAAGACAAGACCGACTCGCTCCACGGCTGGAAAACCGAGGCGCTGCACCTACTGTCGCAGAATGGCCGCGACTACTCGGCTTCGCCCGACTTGTTCAACGACAAAATCACCTCGACCGGCCTCAATCGTATGCAGGTTCTCACCTACGGCGGGGCCGATCCGAACGGCAAAGGCCGCCGCTACATATTTCAGCCCGGCGCTCCGCTCTGCGGCATCAGGACATGGAACGCCAAAGAGGGCATTTGGAAGTCGGCTGCCGCGATCAATGGCCGCCAGTTTGAAACCGGCGATGTGCCGTCATGGTATGACCGCAATGGCGACGGCCTCGTGCAGCCGCAGGAGATGGTCGCCAGCACGATGGGCACCAACTGGTATTGGATGGACAAAAATCTGACGCTCTGGGGTCGCCAAGGCTCGATGCCGGTTGCGTCCATTGACGCCAACGGCGTGCCGTTTTACGACGAGAAGAAATTCCGCTATTACGTGGCTCCCGATCAGCCGCCGCTGCACTTTCTCGGCAACTCCGACGCGCAAAATACGCTCGGCAAAGCGATGCCGGGCGAGAACGGCGCGGTTTACGCTTACCTCAATCTCGGCCCCGGCGGAGCCGATGGTTTCCATGACCATTCGCGGGATAATCTGTGCGTCCGCATCGTCAACGGGCGCATCGAGTGGATCGTCGGCCACCACGACGGCAAGGCGCGCACCGACGGCAGTGTCGTGACAGAATATACGGGCATTGCCGGCGAAGTGGACGGCGTGGTGCTGCTGGCCGAATGGTCTGCGACTTTCGAGGCTTACAGTTCCGACGGCCTGACGCTGGGCTGGGTCAACCAGATGTCGCGCTATCAGGACAACTCGCTTTCCGGCGAAAACTACGCGCCCGGCACCTTTATGAAAGACCCGGTCACGGGCAAACGCCTGCTCATCGCCACTTCCGATCTGGATGTGCGCGTGCTCGAAGTCAGCGGGGTTTTCGGCAAGGACATCACCCGCGTGGATATGCCGGTGGTTTTGAAATCCGCCACGCCGAACGCCATTCAACTCAAAAAGCACGTCGAAATTCCGGCCAGCACGTGGGGCTTCACCGGCGATCCGCGCGGCACCCAGCGCGAGACCAGCGATTACCACTGGCAGCGTAACGTGCCGGAAATCGGCGTGCCCAATCAGCAGCCGATGCAGGCGACGATTCGGCTGCGCCGCGATGGTGGCCAACTCTGCGTCTTCGCCAATGTGCTCGATCCTAATCCGTTTCCCAAAGTCGCCGCCGTAGTCAACGGAAAGCTCGGCGGGCAGACCGGCATCGAATTGGATTTCGGCCCGGCGGCTCCGGTGCGCCGAACTGCGCCGATGGCGGGCGACACGCGCTTTTTCCTCTCGGTGCAAGAAGGGCCGGCTATGGGCGAAGGCGGACGTTATAGAGGCCGTGCCTTGATGTGCCGTCCCGCGTCCGCGCCGCTCGAGCCGACGCCATTCATGCGCCCGTTGGTCAGTTCGCCGCTCGGCGACGCCAGCGACGGCCCGCTGGGAGCCTTCGGCGGAGCCGCGCCCACAGCGCCGCTCGATTCCCGCGCCGGTTTGGTGGCGGCGCCCGGTTCGTGGGTCGTCGCGCGCAGGCGGCCCGACGGATTGGGCTACATTTTGCAGGCGGAAATCCCCCTCGCCCTGCTGCCTGAGATCACGGCAATCACCGACGTTTCTTATCAGCGCAAGGGCGATATTACGTCCGACGTTCGCCCCGATCTCGTCGGCCCGTTTCGCTTCAACGCCGCCATCTGGCGCGTCGCTGAGGGCGGCGCCACGCGCACTGCGTGGGTTGAGGACGGCTTCACCGGCACCGACGCCACCCGCATGAATCCGGCTGCGTGGGGTTCCGCCAACGGTGAAATCCCCGCCAAGTCAACCGTCCGCATGAGTTCGCCACAGTCCGGCGCGCTCCTCCCTGTCGGCGGCAATGTCGGAATTGTCGCCACCGGCTTCGATCTCGACCGCGAACTCACTTCCCTTGAAGCCTACGACGGCACGAAATTAATCGGAAAAGCGGCGGGCAGCGTCGGCACCATCGTCTGGTCGCCGGAAACGCTGGGCGTTCGCACAGTGACCGTGAAAGCGATGGTTGATCAGCAGGAAATGGCCTCGACTACGGTGAGCGTCACCGTCGCGGCGGCACCGGCGAAGCCAATCGTAACCGTCAAAGCGGAGAACGCGGCGGTCACGCTGTCGTGGCCGCCCGACAAGGCGGCGCAGAGCTACACCGTCGTCCGCGCGCATTACGGCGAGCGCGCCGATCAGGGCGCTGCGGTGGCCGATAAACTCGCCGCTACGACCTATCGTGATACCGGTCTTGATAACGGCTCCACCTATCAATATTACGTCGTCGCTCGCGGTGAACAGATAGACACGGCATCGGACGGCGCCTTCGCCACGCCGACCGACGGCAAGCAGTTGAATAGCGCGACATGGATCGCCCAAAAAGTCCCTGCCACGATGACCGCTGGCAAAACTTACCCGGTCAGCATCACGTTCCTCAACACCGGCACGGCCACATGGTCGGCAGCCGAGCAATACTTTCTCGGTGCCCAGACCCCGGAAAACAATCAGATATGGGGCATGAGCCGTGTCCCGCTGGCTGCGAATGTCCCTCCCGGACAGCAGGCGACTTTTACCTTTTTGGTGACCGCGCCCGCCCCCGGCAAGCACATCCTCCAATGGCGGCTCTTGCGCGAAGGCGTCGCGTGGTTCGGCGACTACACGCCAGAAATCGGCGTGACGGTGACGCCGTAACGACCGCGGAGACTTTGAGAAGACCGGAAATTGGATTTTTATGCGACGATTATTGATGCTGGTCTGCTGCCTCATCCTTATGAATGCCATGACGAGCCACGCTGGCACGCCGAGTTTTCAGGATTTCGACCGCCGTGCGCGAAACGGCGAGCGTTTGAACGTGGTGTTTTTCGGTGCTTCGCTGACGTGGGGCGCCAACGCCAGCGACCCGAATCTGACCTCGTATCGCGCGCTCGTCGGAGCGCGACTGGAAAAAGCGTATCCCAAAGCGCGCTTCAAATTCTGGGACGCGGCGATTGGCGGCACCGGCTCGCAGCTTGGCGTCTTCCGTTTCGAGCGCAACGTGCTGCGCCGCAAGCCCGACCTGGTTTTTCTCGATTTTTCGGCCAACGACGACATCAATTCGGACAATCCCGAAACCTTAGCCTCTTACGAATCGCTGGTGCGGCGCGCGATTTTGCAGGCGCACGCGCCCGTCGTGCAGGTGATTTTGCCTTTCATGTGGAACGTCGCGGCGGGCAAAACCGACGGCATGAAGCGCCGCGACGCGCACCTGAAAATCGCGCGTTTCTACAACACCGCCGCTGGCGACGCCATCGCGCTCGGCCTTCAGCGCGTGCAAAGCGGCGCTCTGACTCTGCCGCAAATCTGGCCTCTGGACGGCGTGCATCCCGGCGACAAAGGCTACGCGATGTTCGCCGACGCGGTTTTTGCCGCCTATCAAAGCGCGGTGCGAAAAAAGACGGTCTGCCGCGCGCCGCGTGGGATGCTTTATGACGACACTTACATGACCAGTGCGCGCGTTCGCATTTCCAGCTTGGGCGCCCTGCCGGAAGGCTGGCGCGCGGGCGTCCCGAACCGCGTTTCGGCTTATTTCGATTTTCTGATGTCGCGCTGGCTGGACGACGAAGTCATTGCCTCGAATCGCCGCGAAGTGACCGCCGACGACGGCAAAAAATCGAAAGTGCCGCAGGAAGTTGGACGTTTGAAAGCAAAGTTTCGCGGGCGCATGGTGATGTTGCTCGGCGAAGCCACGCAGCAGTCGGGCCGGTATCGCGTTTATCTCGACGGCAAGCAAGTAGAGCGAAAAGACGGCGACAAGACGCTGACGGAGTTCGACCCCGGCGCTTTCGCCAACATGATTAAAGGCAACGGCCATCACGCGCAGGTCATCGCCGAGAATCTGGACTCAAATATCGAACACACGCTGGAAATCGAGCCGGTTTTCGCCGCCGATGTCGAGCAGGAGTTGCGACTGGAAAGCATTTGTGTTGCGGGCGGGGCGGCTACGGTATCGCTGCAAAACAAGGATTGACCCATGAAAAAATTACTCGCCTTTTGGCGATTTCACGCCCAATGTGGCGGTCGTGGTCAATTGAGCGGACAAAGACTGCGGCATAACGCACCCGAACAAAAGATGGAAAACCAATGAGTCTTGAAAAAGTAAAATGCGGCGTTGTTGGGCTGGGAATTGGCGCGGTTCACGTCGCGTCGCTGGCGCGCATTCCCGACGCGCAGATTGTCGCCGTAGCCGATTTAGATGTGGCGCGCGCGCAAAAAACCGCCGCTGAACACGGCGCGCACGCTTACTCGGATTGGCGCGCCATGCTCGACGGCGAACCTGAACTCGACGCCGTCATTTTAGCCACGCCCGCGAAAATTCGCCGTGAGCCGATTGAAGCGATTGGTGCGCGTGGTCTGGCGCTGTTTTGCGAAAAGCCGCCCGCTGTGGATTTGAAAGAAGCACTCGAAATCAGCGTTATCATCACGGCAGCGAACATCTTGAATACCGTCGGCTTTATGTATCGCTGGTCGCCTCTCGCCGACATCCTGCGCGAAGCGGTGAGGAATCGCCCGCGATTGTTCGCGCGCGGCGTGGTGGCATGGCCGGTGTTCGATTGGGTCGTCAAAGGTTACGCGCCGAAAAATCTGTTTTCCAAAGCCGCGTGCGGCGGGCCTTTAATCGAGCAGGCCATTCACTTTCAGGATGTGCTGCGCTACGTCACCGGCGACGAGCCGCAAAGCGTGCAAGCCATCGCCGAACTGGGCGCCATTTATCCGCGCGAGGGCCGCGACTGCGAAGAAACGACGGCCTATGCGCTCCGCCACGAATCGGGAATGCTTTCGACGCACCTTCACAACTGGTCGCACCAAGGAACGCTTTTGCAGCTTCAAGTCGTGGGTGAAGAGTTCGATTTGACGTGGAGCCTGGCCGAGCCGGAGATGCGTCTGACCGGAACCTTAGATGGCCGTGTGATAGATGAACTCTCCAGTGCAAATTGCCACTTCGAGGAAATGGACGGCTTCGTCAACGCGGTAAAACAGGGCCGGCAGGATTTATTGCGCTCGCCCTACGCCGACGCCTGCCGCAGCATGGCGGTTTGCGAAGCCGCGACCAACGCCGTCGCCTCCGGCACTGCCGTGAGGATTCTCGACCTATCTTCCTAATCGGAACGAAGTCATTGCAAAATTAGGACTGAACCATGAAAAAATTACTCGCCGTTTGGTTATTGATGTTTAGCCTGTCCACCGTAGTTTGGGCGACGCAGACCGAAAACAACGGGATTCGGATTCTACCCGCGTCGGGGCCGGTCGTCGTGGACGGCAAGGCCAACGATTGGGATTTGTCGGGCGGAATTTTCATTTGCGACAGCGTCGAAACCCAGCGCGATCAATACGCCGTCTGGCTGCACGTCATGCACGACGCGAAGAACCTCTATGTTCTGGCGCGTTTTTTGGATCAGACGCCGCTCAATAATCCCGGACAGACGATTGCCGATTACGGCTTTGCCGGCGACAGCTTGCAAATGCGTTTCATCACCGCGCCCGGCGCTCCAAACGAGCGCACCGCGCATCTCACGGCCTGGCAAGGCCGCGACGGGCGCGATGTGATGGATATCGCCTACGGCAAAAAGTTCGACGAAGGCGGCCTTAAGGACGCTAAGGCGCAAGGCGCTCAACAGGCCTTCCAGAAAGATGTTGGAAAAGGCTACACCCAAGAGATCGCCCTGCCGTGGAAACTGCTCACCAAAGACGGCCAGCCGCCGCGCGCCGGTGAGCGCATGGCGCTGACTGTCGAACCGAATTTCACCGTCGTCGCCAACGGGCGCATGACCATCAAGGACATTTTCAAGCCCGGCATCACGCCCGACCGCGTGTTTACTTTCATGTCGTCCCCGTCGTGGGGGCCGGCCACTCTGGAAGCCAAAGGCCAGGTCGCACCGCAGCCGGTGCGCCTATCCGATGCGCGCGAGTTTCCTGTGAATTTGCAGAACGGCATCCCGGTTGTGGACTGGACGGGCCTCATCAAAAGCAAGGAAATGCCCGGCTTCAAAAGCATCGGCTTCACCATGCCGCAGGATGGCTACATCTCGCTGCACATCAAAAACGCGCAGGGCCAGGTCGTGCGTCAACTACTCAATGCAGCGTTCTACGCCAAAGGCGCGCACGAAGTGAAATGGGACGGTCTGACCACGCCGAATTGGAACGTGCCGGGCCAGCCGGTGCCGCCGGGCGATTACGTCTGGAGTGCGCTTTCCCACGCCGGCATCGGTTTAAAGCTGCGCGGCTGGGCGGCCAACGGCGGCGCGGCGCCCTGGGACAGCGGCCCCGGCACCAACTGGGGCGGCGATCACGGCGTCCCTTCCGCCGTCGCCACCGATGACAAACAGGTTTATCTCGGCTGGTCGGGCGCCGAAGCCGGTAAGGCGGTAGTGGCTTGCGATTTACAGGGCAAAGTTTTGTGGAACAACAATCGCGCGGGCATTTCCGGTGTCAAGGCGCTGGCCTCCGACAGCGGCGTGGTTTACGTTTTAGGCGGCGCCTCCGGCCCGGCGGCGGAAGGCGGCGCGCTGTATAAGTTGGATGCCAAAACCGGCGCCTACCTACCGTGGGACAAGAGCGGCGAGGCCGATCTCATCGTCAAAAACCTGTGGCCCGACAAACCCAACGCCGCCGGGAAAGCCGACGCAATAGCGTCATCGCACAACACGCTGTTTCTCAGCTACGCCCATAAAAATGCGATTCAGGTGCTGGAAGCATCGAACGGCCAGGCGCTTCGCACTATTTCCGTCCCCGCGCCGGGCGCCATTGCCGATGGCACGGTAAATTATCACGGCCCAATCGGTGGTCGCTTGCCCGTCCTGATTTACGTCCTGTCCGGCGGAACGAAAGTGTTGGCTCTCAATCCATGGGGCGGCGAACCCAAGACCATCGTTGATGGGCTGGCCAACGCCACGAGCCTCGCGGTGGGCAAGGACGGCAAAATCTACGTCGGCGGGCGCGAGCCGGACAATCAGGTGAAGGTGTTCGATGCTGAGGGAAAACCCGTCAGCGCCATCGGGCGCAAAGGCGGGCGCGCTTTGCTCGGCGCGTGGACGCCGGACGGCATGGCGTTTATCCAGAGCTTATCGCTTGACGCCGACGGCAAATTATGGGTGGCCGAAGCCGACGGTTTTCCCAAGCGCGTCAGCGCCTGGGACGCCGCAACAGGCAAGCTGGTTAAAGAGTTTTTCGGCCCGTCAAGTTACGGCGCCCTCGGCGGTGCGATCAATCCGCTCGACCCGAATCTGATGGTTGGACAGGGCTGCGAATGGCGGCTCGACCCGCAGACCGGCAAGGCGATTTGTCTGGGCGTCATCACGCGCGACGGCATGGAAAATTCGCGCTTCGGCATGGGCGCCAACGGCAAGCTGTATCTCGCGGTGGCGTCGAAATGGGCGTTTGAGGCGGGGCCGGTCAACATCTTCGAGCGCGTCGGCGACGCCGATTACAAGCTGCGCGCCGGGTTCAGCTACGAAGGCAAAGACAACACCAAAACGCTTTACTGGGCCGACGAAAACGGCGACGGAAAGCCGCAGCCAAACGAAGTCACGACAGTGCCCGGCGCTTTGCGCGTAAGTGGTTGGTATATGGCGATGGCGCCCGATTTGACGCTGTCCGCCGGCGATAATTTGCTGAAAGTCACGGGCTTTACGGCTACCGGAGCGCCGAAATACGACCTGGCGAATCCGATCAAAATGCCGGCCACCGGCATGACTTCGGCCGACGACAAGTTGGTGTTGCACGGCGGCGACTACGGCGTGGATCACAGTTGGTTCACCGCAATGGATATCGCATCCGGCAAAGTGGCATGGACATATCCCGACACTTTTGTGGGTGTTCACGGCTCGCACAACGCGCCGCCGCCCGAAACCGGCCTGATTCGGGGCTCTTATGGAGTGACAGGAGTGGCGCAGTTGCCGGCGCCCATCGGCAATATCTGGATGATTCCCACCAACGTCGGCGAGTGGCACGTCCTGACCGGCGACGGCTTTTATCTGACGCGCTTATTTCAGCCCGACCCTTTGAAAATCAAGTTCCCCGAACAGGCCGTGCCGGGCGCCGATATGAGCGACACGCCGCCGGGCATGGGCGGCGAGGATTTCGGCGGCTCGGTCACGCTTGGCAAGGACGGCAAACTTTATCTTCAGGCGGGCAAAACCGCGTTCTGGAACCTGGAAGTGACCGGCCTCGATAACGTGAAAGCGTTGAAGGGTGCCGGTCTCAACATCAACGACGCCGAAGTCAAAATCGCGCAGAGTTTCCACGATCAGTTGTTGCAGGCGGCAGTCGGCAAGCGCCAGACGACGGTGAAACGCATGACCCCGGCTTTCACCGGCAATCTCGACAACGATTTCAAGGGCGCCGACATCATCAGCTACAAAAAGAGCGACGACGCGGCGGCACGCAGCGCAGCGGCATGGGACGACGCGAATCTTTATCTGGCGTGGGACGTGAAGGACAACACGCCGTGGCAAAACGGCGCCACCGACGCCGCGCAAATGTATATCGGCGGCGACACCGTGGACTTCCAACTCGGCACCGACCCCAACGCCGACAAGAATCGCAGCGAAGCGGCGCAGGGCGATTTACGCTTGTCCATCGGCAACTTGGGCGGCAAGGACACGGCGGTGCTTTATCGCAAGACGGCCAAGCTCAAGAAACCCAAAGTCTTCAGTTCGGGCGTGGTTAAAGCCTATGCGATGGACTTCGTGGACGTGCTGGCCGATGCCAAAATCATCGTCACCAAACGGGGCGACGGCTACACCGTCGAAGCTGCGATTCCCTTCGCGGCCCTCGACTTCAAACCGCTGGACGGCTTAAATCTGCGTGGCGATTTCGGCGTCACGCACGGCGACCCGGCGGGTGGGCGCACGCGGCTTCGCACTTACTGGAACAATCAGCACACCGGCATCGTGGACGACGCCGTCTTCGAGCTAATGCTCGAACCGAAAAACTGGGGCGAATTGACTTTTCGGTAGCCACGCTTAGGGATTCTGCGGTTTGAGGAAAATGCAAGTCAAGTTACCTCGCCGATTCCCCAAACAGGTAGCTACAACCAGAAAATTCCCTTGACGTCATCCAGCGTGATCTCATCCTTGCTAAGGTCGTAAAGCCGCGTCGTGCGCGGTGAGGAATATGAGCGTTATAGGTGCAGTGCAAAAGGAATCTCGGACGTGAGGCGGATTTTAAGCGGCAGTCCATCACTGTCAGATACTAACAGTCATCGCTCATTGCTCGAATCCTTTTGGTGAGAGTTTAGCGTTTCAGCGCGCTTGCTCTCAGCCCAGCGCCGCTTTTGGCTTTGGGCGATTTGCTCTCTTGTCTCGATACTGACTGGAATACCCTGGGGCCGACTGCCCTTCTTGCCGGGACGACCTGCGTATTTTACCGGCTGTCAATCTTGCACATCGCACTGAGAAGTAAGGAAACCGCTGCAATGGCACCGCAGATCATAACCACATCCTCAGCGATAGAGCCGGTGGTTATTCGCCAGCCCTGTGGCATCAAATAAAATCGGTTGCGTAGCGGATAAAAAAGAAGGGTCATGTTACAGAAATGATGCTGAGGGAGGGCTTTGTTGCGCGAATAGCCACGGGTTCGGTAAGGAGGTTAATCTTGAAGTGTGAAAAAGAAAAAGAAAAACGCCCAGCGCTCGCCAAAGCGCCGCCGCTCCCAAAAGAAGCGCACTTACCGAACCCGCAACTGGAAA
>JANMKN010000061.1:0-3155 GCA_031372065.1 Abditibacteriaceae bacterium
GGGGATTCTTCAGTCGCTTAGGCTCCCTCAGAATGACAAACCTTCTTTAATCTAATTGTGTCCAACTACTTAGTAATCAATGGTGCTATTGAACTTTGAGGATTTTAGTCACAAGATTAGGTAAATGCACCTTGATTTGGGCAGAAATAGAGCCTCTTTACCGCGTTTTTCCGCAGCCTTTGGCCGGGAAAACGCCACAAAGGCTTGTTTTTGCCGCTCCAAACCCTCCATGTCAAATAGCGCCATTGATTACTATAGTTATAAGTCGTTTTGGCTTCATCTGTAGAGATTTGAAGGCTTGTAACCATCTTAAAGGAACGTTCGAGATGGTTACTTCAGTTAATTGCATACCTCAACGTTATCTTTGGACATAATTGGGGCTGATGGTGTTGCTTGCGACGGGCGAAAATTGGTTTGGGGCTATCAAGTTGCAAAGGTCGTTACACTATATTTTTTGCTTGTCGTATAAATCATTTATCAATTCCCCCCCCACACCTGTCAACTGGAATAATCCTGCACTAATGAAAAATGTGAAATCCAAGAGAAAGGTGATCCTCCAAAGTTTAGGTGCTGCCATTTGTTTGGGAATCGTCACCGTTTTGATATTGGGAAAGAGCCTCTGCGCGCCGTGCCCGCAGATAATCGGGGCTTTACCACCCGACCTTGTGGGCGAGGCGATTGCTTTTCAAAGTGCTTCCGGCTCGAATTTGAAGGGCTGGTTGTTACCGGGCAAGAAGCGGGGCGCTGTGATTTTAATGCACGGCATTCGTGGCAATCGAACGACTATGCTGGGACGTGCCCGCTTTCTCAATGAGGCCGGCTACTCGGTGTTCCTTTTTGACTTTCAGGCGCACGGCGAAAGCGAGGGGCCGCATATTACTTTTGGTTATCAAGAAAGCAAAGATGCCCGCGCTGCGGTTGATTTTGTAAAAGCAAAGTTGCCCGGTGAAAAGATCGCTGTGCTGGGTTCATCTTTGGGTGGAGCAGCGGCTTTATTGGCCCATCCGCGCCTCAAAGTGGATGCGATGATTTTGGAAATGGTTTATCCCACACTGGAGCAAGCGATAGAAGATCGGCTTTTTATTCGCCTAAGTAAAATCGGGCCATTTTTCGCGCCGCTTTTGGTGTGGCAAATTAAGCCGCGCCTTGGTTTTGTGCCTGAAGATTTGTGTCCGATAAGGGAGGTTTCACAAATTACTGTCCCGAAATTCTTTATTGCGGGCACCAAAGATCGACACACCACGCTGGCCGAATCGCAGCGGCTTTTTGACGCCGCAGCACAACCGAAAGAATTCTGGGCGGTGCAAGGCGCGGGGCACGTTAATTTTCATGACTTTGCAAAAGGCGAATATGAAAGGCGCGTGCTGAAATTCTTGAAAGAGAATTTGAACTGAGGCGTAGCACAGCCAAAGGCCGTTACACTCTTATTTCTCGTGAATCTTCCCCATTCTCCCGTCAACTGGAAACAGCCGCACTGGAACCGCTTTGGTGTGGCGCTTGTGATTTTATGGGTCATCGCTTTGGCGGTGCGCCTGCCTGAATTGGGCGAGCGTCCGATGCATACTGACGAAGCCGTGCAAGCGGATAAAGCGGGCATTCTGTGGACAACAGGTAAATATAAATACGATCCCGAAGAATATCACGGCCCTTCGCTGTATTATTTTACGATTCCCGTTTTGTGGCTCAGTGGGGCGAAAAACTTTGCGGAAACCAAAGAAGCCGATTATCGAATTGTGCCGGTTTTGTTCGGTGCGGGCTTGGTTTTGTTGCTGCTGCTCACCATTGATGGACTGGGCGCGTGGGCCAGCATTTGGGCGGCGGTTTTGTTGTCGCTCTCGCCGATGATGGTGTTTTACAGCCGCTATTACATTCAGGAAATGCTCTTGGTTTTCCTGACCTATTTATTTATGACGGCGGCGTGGCGCTACACGCGAGGCGCACCGAAAGTTTGGATATTCGTCGCGGGGGCCGCGCTGGGACTTATGCACTCCACCAAAGAAAATTGGGTGCTTAATGTGGCGGCGATGGCGGCGGCCCTCTTAGCGACCATTTTGTGGTCGCATTGGATTGAGAAAACGCCGCTGGAATGGCGGGCGCATTGGAAGCCGCAACTCAAACTGCGCGGTTTTGCCATCGGCGCGCTTTTAGCGATTATTTTGATGTCGAGTTTAGGCACCAATCCGCGCGGCCCGTGGGATTCGCTGCGCGCTTACGCGATTTATCTTAATCGTGGCGGCGGGCAGGGTGAAGGTGGTTCCAGCGGCGGCAGCGACAGCGATCATGTGCATCCGCCCGGCTTTTATATTGGGCGTTTATTATGGACAAAATATGACGCGCGCCGCAACGAAATTCTGTTCACCGATATGCTGAAAAATCCGGCGCTGTTGAGCAAACCCAGCGCTGGCCCGGCTTGGAGTGAGGCCCTGATTTTCTTTTTAGCCGCGTGCGGTTTCGTGGCGGCGCTGATGAAACGAGGCATCGGGCGCGCCCATTTAAGTTTTGTGCGCTTTTTGGCGTTTTACACCATCATTTTGGCCGCAGTCTATGAAATAATCCCCTACAAAACGCCGTGGTGCGCCTTGGGGTTTTGGCATACCGCGATTTTAATGGCTGGTTTTGGCGCCGTGGCCTTGGTGCGTTTTGTGCGCGTTATGCCATTGAAATTGCTGGTGATTTTGTGCCTTCTGGTAGCCTGTTATCGTTTGGGCCTGCAATGTCGCAGCGCCAATTTCGGTTTAACCGCGATGCTGCAAAAAACCGTGCCCGGACAGAAACGCCAGACCCAGTCCTTCCGCAGTTTTGCCGCCGATGAACGCAATCCGTGGGTTTATGCACACACCACGGTAGATATTTTTAACTTGCGTGATCGCATCGAAGATTTAGCGAAAGTGGCGCCCGCAGGCCACGATATGGTGATAAAAATCGTCACGCCCGACCCGTGGCCTTTGCCGTGGTATTTGCGCCGATTCAATAGCGACCATATTGGTGTTTACCGCGATGTGCCACCTGACTTAACGGCTTATAATCCGCAAGTTGTCATCGCCGCACAGGACTTGCAAGAAGGCGTAATGGCGCAGTTGCCGAATTACCAGCAGGAGATTTTCGGTCAGCGCCCGCGCGTGTTTTTGGTGTGCAATATTGAACCACAATTGTGG